>JBGCDR010000178.1:0-66656 GCA_045105515.1 Oligoflexales bacterium | reverse complement strand
CATTGTTAGATTATGCTTGAATAGTCAAAAAAATACATCTCAAATATTTTTGACAACAAAAATTTTGTTAAAAAAATATGCTGAACCCATTTTAACGTACTTCAAAATTTGGTTAAAAGCTTACTTGAATCAACCCTGCCCAAAACCATGTCTAAGTCAAAAATTAAACCTTGTATTTCTATATTAGAAAATGAGAAAGGAAAACCAAGAGCAAAGCGAATCATACTCACAACACAAATCACTAAAAGAAATCGTCCAATAATCAAACATTCAATTTGTAACTTTTTACTTAGCCACACACGAACATTTAGTAGAACTTGTACGATGGCCTGTATGGAAGCTAATGGAGCTGCTCCTTCAAAATACATGCTCTTAACAGAATTAAGAACCAACGATATATCATCTCTTCTACCGATTTTTGCACTAAATGCTTGACAAGGATCTGAAAGAAGCAAAAACTGTAGACTTTTAATCTCTTCAAGCATAGATTCAAGGCACACCAGCTTTTTCTCTGCACGGACTTTAACCTGCCTAAATCCAGCCAGGACGAGAAGAACGCCCATCAACATAAATCGACTCCATAGGTACTTTAAAAGTTCTATTTCCAAGTCCCAAAGATGTCATTGAAGAAAAAAATTTAAGATTTTACCACAGACTTGAATATTACCTAGATGCTAGGAAGAAAATCACGGGCGCTAAGATCTTCCCATCGCAAGATCTTTCCTATAGCCTCATCTATAAGTGGGACCAGTTTTAGAGACCTAGCCAAACAAAGAAATGCTAAGAGACCTCTTAGCTCTTTCGGACCTAATCCATAGTGAAGACTGCGCCAATAATCATTTAACGGAATAGGCTTTCCTTGATCGTCAAGAGGAACTCGGTCTGGAGTGTAGACTGAAGGCTCCACTCGCATTCTGCTTTCTGCAACCTTTCCAACATCTAGTATTTTCCTTCGCCAGCCGTTCAAACAAGAGCCTCTACTTTGCCAGACCGCGTAGACAAATGGCAATGACGTCATTTCCTTCCATAAGGACCCGAGATCAATCAAAGTATGAAACTGCTTCCGTTTTTGCAAAGCTTCATCGCCAATAAGTAACTCTAGTGGTCTGCGTGTATAAACAATCTGGGAGACATCGCGGCCAACCATCAGATTATATGCTTCCTTGCCGAACCAAAGGTTAAACATAATTTTTGCCAAGACTGCACTACTTGCAGATTCTGGGCTCAATTTTAAGCCTGGAACCATTGCTAGGGGCAGAGGAGCAAGTTGTAAAGACTCATAAACAAATTGTTTTGTTTGCGCTCTAAAGCTTCCTGGGTGAGACTTTCTTGCTCTGTGAAAGAGTAATTTTAGACTCTGCCTTCTCTCTTTTAAAGCTTCTAGCAAGGCAATGTGTTCACGATAAAATCCAAGATAGACGCTCATAACAGGTCCATCGGAAGCCACTCCTAAGGGTAAGGCCATCTCTAACTCTGGCTTCGTGATTAGGCAAATACTAGAACATGGCGCAAGCTGAACTTGTCCTGATTCGAGCCAAGCATTAACTTTTGCAGGAACCCCGGGAAGCACTTCTAGTGGGCCATGATTTAAGCGTTTAAGCTCACACTTAAAGGGCCAAAGATTCCAGTATGGGATCCATCCAAGCTTAAGAGTTGTAGCTTTCGAAGACTCGTCCATAAAACACCCTCTATTTATTGCTCAAATGCAATTGCTCCTGTTTTATCTCCATTAGACTCTCTCTAGCTGCATGCAAAGTCTGCTCAATGTCCTGCTCCGAATGAGCGGTAGAGACAAAGCCAGCTTCGTAGGCCGAAGGAGCCAAATATACGCCCTTTTCAAGCATCTTGTTAAAATAGTGAGAAAATATACTTGTTTGGCTAGCTTGTGCAGCTGCAAAATTTTCAACGCGCCCATCGGCAAAAAACATCCCAAACATCCCACCCTCGCAATCAGCAAAAATGGGGATATCACACTGCTTACCAAGCTCTATAAGTCCATTAACCAATTTGTGTGTGAGATTCCCTAATTGATTATAAACCCCAGGTTTGGACAAAATTTCAAGTGTTTTTAATCCACATGCCGTGGCTAAAGGATTTCCTGAAAGAGTTCCCGCCTGATATACATCACCCAAAGGGGCAATGCGGTCCATAATTTCTTGCCTGCCACCATAAGCTGCAAGTGGCATGCCCCCACCTATTACCTTGCCTAAGGTTGTCAGGTCCCCCTCTACCGATTCTATACTTTGCATTCCACCGCGCGCTACGCGAAAGCCAGTCATCACCTCATCGATTATTAGTAAAGATCCGTTTTGGACACACTGAGCTTTAAGCTCCTTGAGGAAACCTGGAAGTGGCCTAACAAATCCACAATTTCCAGCTAAAGGTTCTACTATTACAGCTGCAATTTCATTGGCATTTTTAGAAAATGTTTCAGCAACTGCTTCCAAATCATTGTAAGGAACCGTAAGCGTATCTTTAGCACAAGCTTGGGTAACCCCTGGAGTGGTGGAAATTCCAAAGGTTGCTAGTCCAGAACCTGCCTTAGCCAATAAAGAGTCTGCATGCCCATGATAGTTACCTTCAAACTTTAATAACTTATCTCTGTTTGTGTAAGCCCTCGCAAGCCTAACTGCTGACATACACGCTTCAGTGCCGGATGAAACAAAGCGGACTTTTTCCAATTGGGGCATAGCTTTGCTTATCTCTTGAGCCAGGAGCGTTTCAGCCTCTGTTGGAGCTCCAAAACTTAACCCCTCTCTTGCAACCTTTATTATTTCTTCGACCACGTCATCATGAGCATGCCCTAGAATAGCAGGACCCCAACTTCCCACAAAATCTATGTACCTATTGTCATCCACATCCCAAATATAAGAACCTTTAGCTTTCGATAGAAAAAGTGGCTCTCCTCCTACAGCACCAAAAGCTCGCACCGGTGAGCTCACACCCCCAGGCATATGTTTTTTTGCTGCAACAAATAAAGAATGAGAGCGACTTTTTTGAACCATGATGCCTCCAGCTTATAGATGGTAAAACGAGAAAACCATATCCCTATACTGCTCAATAATCAATTTGTAAAACAAAAAGGACGACGTTATAGTTTTAAATCAATTGAAAAATACAATCCATTAACAAGAACCACACTAATTTCTAAATTTGTTTGGCTTGATTCACCGAAATTTTCTAAAGGAATTTCTATGCGAAGCTCTTTTCAGATACCATTTAGCCTCACCTTCCTTTTCATACTATTAGCTTCGTGAATTGCAAGCAAGTCAGCCTCAGGCGACCAAGATAAAAAGCCATATATTTTAATGGTTTCTGTAGGCGGATACCGATTTAACTATACCAAAAGTATTCCCCCCCTTTTTTGAGTTGGCTTTTTTACCAGGGAGCTTAGGGTGCTAAATCTCTAAGGCCTGTTTTCCTCTCTAAAACCTCTCCCTATCATCTAAGTATCAGTACAGGCCTATGCTGAAAACCATGGCATTGTAAGTAATAGTTTATTCGATCATTAAAGCGGCCAAACATTTTAATTGAGCAAGAAAGAAGTTTAAAATGGCAGGTATTTCAATTTATTCTCAATTCACTAGATATCCGAGGTCCTATAGGCATCGATGCTAATTCCCTACCAAGATCCAAGCTTTTAGTTAATCCACCAACAATCTGTAATAAACACCAATTTGGTGACTAAGGAATAAATATCTTATGAAAGTCTAGGTTTTCAGCAGCGAGAACGATTGCTAAGGGAGGAAAATCCTTGGTTGCTTCTAACAAACTCCGATAATATAGTGCATATTCTTTAATTGTTGTTTCGGGGTCTTCTCGAAATTTCTCCATATCAGGAGCTAACATTCCCATAAAAACAAAGCCGGCATCTTTCGACTCCTCTCTTATTCGCTGAAAAATATCTTTTTTCTGGCCTTCTTCAATATAGATTTTCCATTCAGCATCTAATCTACTTTCATTTATAAGCGACTGCAGCAGCTCCTCGCTAGACTGCAACTCGGATTTTTTATTTACTACTGACTTTAAACATAAACCTGCTCCATCCCAGGATTTACTAGTTTGTAATAAAAACCCTAGTGCTAAACTCAAACCTGCATTGTTTCTTTGCCTTCCCCACCAAACATCAATTTTTTTATTTTTATTATGTGTAAAGTAGAAGTTTAAGTTCTTCAGTTCTTCTGGAGTTGCTTCATCTTTACCAGTCTGTAGGTATGTATCTGGAACTCTTACAATAACGCAATTACGTTCCGCTTGATAAATCCGAATTACCATCTTAGCAAATTGTTCAAAATTATCTTCTTGTTCGGTTTCTCCTAAAAGAATCGTATTTGGAATAATGGGACCAAGTCCATAATCTCGTACTAAAGAGACTATCCCTTTTGCAATGTCGTCGGCAACTGACAAGCGAACAAATGCTGGGACTTTGCGATTTTTCAGGTATTGTTCAATTCTTTTTTGCGACTCCACTAAGCGGTTTTCTGCTTTACTACCAGATGGGAGAATTGTAGCTACACTCAAAAACCCTGCATGGCTAGAAAATGCATGCCCCAATTCTATTAAATACCATCTTCTAGCTGGAGCACCTGAAAAAACGAGCACATTGGGACGCCAGGACTTGGTATTTGCCGGCAAATAGTTAAGTCTTTCCATAGAAAACTTGGCTAGATAGGTGAGTATCCCACGACGCATGTCACCCCAGTAAGCGTTCATTTTTCTTTTTTGCATGAAATAATACACACCAAAGGTAAGAACCAGCGAAACAATAGTAGCACCAGCATCTATCATAAACATCACTGCAAAGCAGGCAAATGCACCTAAAATAGATAAATACCAAGGGCTATCAAAATCTGGCCTCCATGAAGGGTTCGCGATAAGCCCTTCCATACCGGCTGAAAAATTCAACATTCCGTACGAGGTTAAAAAAAACATCGAGAGAACGGGGGCAATTGAATTAAGGTCCCCAAGTAACACTGCCAACAAAGCCACAAAAAAAGTAACAATACTAGCAATCTGGGGGGTGTCACGCTCACCTCTACCCATTCCAAATAGGGCTGGAATTACACGGTCTCGAGCAAGAGCTTGCATAGTTCTCGGAGCACCCAAAATCGCTCCCAAGGCACTTGAGAGACTCGCGCCCCAGACTCCTAACATGATCAGTTCACTCCACTTTGCTAGCTTCTCCATGATAAGAAGATCTATCTTTAGAATCTCCAGATTTACTTTAGTGTATAAAAAAATAGGAATTGCCAAATAGACTATATAACCTACTAAAACTGCTGCAAGGGTTCCCCAGGGGAGTGACTTCGATGGATTTGCGAGATCACCTGACATAGAAAGGCCAGCCTCAATACCAGTTACTGCAGGAAAAAAAACAGCAAAAACACTCCAAAAACCAACATTTTCTTCACTAAAGGAATTTGGCTTAGCAATTGCGGAAGATTCACCTCCCATAAAAAAAGAAATCAAGGAAAAAATAATGAGAGCAAGAATTATGAATTGTATGTTGAGAGCAAAATTAGCGGAAAAATATGCTAGAGCTGTGAGTATAAATAAGCTACCGATGCACAGAACAACTGGAGACAACATTGGAAAGACCGAGTTCAAAGACTCTGCAAAACCCGCTAAATAAAAAGAGATACCTAGGGACTGAGCAAAGTAAAGTGGTATCCCCACCGCTGCTCCTGCCTCCACCCCCAAAGAACGAGAAATCATGAAGTAAGCCCCACCACCTCCTATCTTCATATTGGTAGCTGTGGAGGCAATAGATAGGGCAGTCAAGAAGGTGATTCCACTTGCCAGACTTACAATCACAATAGTTCCAAGAATCCCTGCATGACCTAAGACCCAACCCATCCTAAGAAACATTATGACCCCAAGAATTGTCAAGATACTCGGAGTAAAGACTCCCTTAAAAACTCCAAAACCAGATTTCTTTTCAACATTGCTTAGGATTTCAGGATTGCTACCGCTTTTTGATTCCAACTCGAGGTCCTTTCAAGTGCCTATTATCATGCTTGATTTTAGCATATTCTAATTTATGAATAATCTGATTTTTAATCAGATATTTTCATGGGCAGAATTCCAGCTTCAGTGGCAGCAAACTTTAAAGGAATATCCCAATCGTTATCAGGTAAAGACTGATCGCTCATAAAGTCTTCCCAAAGGACACCCATAACATGCTGAGTTTCAACATTCACTAGAAATCGATCATAAAACCCCCCACCGTATCCTAGCCTATATCCTCGAAAATCCATAGCCACAGAGGGCACCAAAATTAATGTATCCTCTGTGGGCTGTAAGGGTACTTGTGTAGCTAAAACCGGTTCGGGTATGCCTAGAGAGTTGAGTTTCAACTCATCACCTGGGTACCAAGAATAAAAAAACATGCGTTTATTGTTCTGTATCACCGGTAATCCATAGCTTACTTTGTGTTTAAGTTCCTTGCATAAAAAACGCATATCAGGTTCACCTTCAAGGGGAAAATAAATAAAAATCTGGCTTATTTTTTTTCCATCAAGCCAGTTTACGATATGCCTACAAATTTCTTTATGAGATCTTTCGGTAAAGCTAGAAGTAATATTTTTCCTATGATCTAAGTAATCTTTCCTTAAAATTTTTTTAGAAAGCATTTGATTCATGGAATGCTACCTCACAATCGTCATTCAAAATGAAAAGAAATATACAAGATGATCAGGCACAAAATTAACCCATTTTGAAATGGGGTCAATTCGTGAGCCAGAATCCTAATTGACCGGACAATAAATAGGTTAGCAGATCATAATTGGAAAATCAGAGTTTATTTGCCAGAATAGGGCAATAGAACAAGTTTATTGAACAGAAATATTCACCGGCTCAGAGTACTCCCATCGCCCGGATACTTCTGAGAATCCTCCGACTCTTAGCTGATACTGACCAGGAGCAACATCTTGGACTCGAAGCTGAGTACCGCTTGTTGCAAATCGATACATGGGACTTGCCCATCCATTGCTACTGATCTCAACACGATAAAATGCCACTTTGTTGTCTCCTGTCCAAGTGACTACTCCGCCACTGCCAGTGAGAGATCCTCCTTCAGTGGGTTCTGAAAGACTTAAGACCCTTGTTGGAGCATCAGTTATAACAACTGACCTCACGCCGCTTTTTCCCGCTCCGTTCCTAACTTGCCAGAACCATGTGCCTGGTAATAACTTTCTAAGCCGATAGGAGTTTTCACTTACCCTACGTCTTATAGAAACGGGATTCATTGAAGAATTTTGAGATACTACTAACCAACCACCAGGGCTTCCTTCCCAAATAAACTCTGGAGGAACCATGGTTTCATCATATACCCTTGCAAAACCATCTGCAGGAGAAACAATGGAGGGAGCGACAGTAGCTTCTGGTAAATATTCTGTTGACTCAGACTCAACGTATTCAACTTCATCAGTCGGGTCTGGTAGAGCTTCTTCTAAAATAGGTTCAGGATCGGACTCAATTTCATTATCACTTAAGCTGGAATCATCAATATCTTCATCTAGAGGATCAGAATCAATAATATCTTCGTCAGCATCATCCAAATCCTCGATATCTTCTATATCATCTATATCTTCATCATCTTCTGCGACAACAAAGTCGTCATCTCCGTAGTCCTCATCAGAGCCAAGAAAAACATACCCACCTAATAGAACAGCAACAACAAGAGCTACCACACCGATCAGCTTACTTTTGTTTTCCCCGACAAAACCACCTTCTTTGAAGATTTGAGACACAGCATTGGTGTTTGTACCAAAGTTACTGGTAAAATCTCCCTTCAAGTCTGCTGAAAAAGGACTTCCACCATCTTGTGAAACATTTGAGTTGTCTTGAAAATCGTTCCCCTGACTCATAAACCGTCTCCAAGAAGGTGACCAACAGCACCCTAACAATAAGCTAAGCCCTCAGTCAGGCTACAAAATAATCCTTTGATAGAGTGGTCGGCACCATTGCAAATAACTTTAGTATTGAAAGTTTGTATAATTTTATCTAAGCAACTTCTATTATAGTCCTGCCTATTCGATGCTACAAGACTCATTCAAGTTGGAGCAAAAGGATCCTCGAAAGATCTAACCTAAATTTGCAGTCATCACATATAATTGAAAAGCAAAAACAAAGGCAAATTAATGAGTTATCACACTAAGGAGAGTTTTTTGAAACTGCGTGGATCGGATATTAACTTCCAGGTCGATAAAATAAATTGAAATTGGCAAACCATCAAATAAACTAGGTTCTCTCCAATAATCTTTCGCAGTTGTAATCAGACCTTCAAAGTAGGAAAATTTTTCTTCTAAAAGCTTCATGTTAAATCTTTGATGATCTGAAAAGACTATTTGCTCCTCCACGATAAGCCCGACGTTTTCTAACGAAGTAAAAAATCTACTGGGATGCGCAATAGCAGTAACAGCAAATAAAGGTCTGTTCATAAGTTCATCTCTGTTGATCCTTAATATTTCACCTTGTTCCACTTTATAAACATTTCCTTCAACAAAGTCAGCATCTACGGAAACCTTGTTTTCTGTAAGTTGTTTAATAATGGTAACCCAAGGATCTAAATTGCTTACTAAATTGGTGCGCGTCCAAATGACCATATCGCATCTCTCAACTGCATGAAAAGACTCCCTTAATGATCCTAAAGGTAAAATACACCCATTTCCTATTGGCTTTTCAGCATCTAACAAGAGCACATTAAGATCTCTATAAATTTGTTGATGTTGGTATCCATCATCAAGAATAAACACTAAATCGTCTTCATTAATCGTGGTATCACTTAAAAAAATTTGTGCCGCTTTAAAGCGCTTAGCAGCAACGACAATATATGCATTGGGTAATAACTTTGATTGCAGCATAGCCTCATCAGCATAAATTTGTCCTTCTTTTCTATTTCCTAAACATACTTTTCCGTTGTTCAAAACTATATACTCAGAACTTTTTAAACCACTTTTATATCCGCGTGTAAGAATGATAACTTTTTTTTTGTTTTCCCCCAGGAATCTAGCAACTTCAATCACCAGAGGAGTTTTCCCGGTGCCACCTAAGCTTATATTACCAATGGAAATGCACTTCCCAGGAAGCTTTTTGATTGGTAAGATTTTCCACTGGAATAGCAAGGCCCGCAAATTTGCTAAGGTAGAAATTATTTTGCTGGGTAAAAAAGCAAGTATTTTAAAAAAAATATTTTGGTCTGCCTGGCTCTTATAAATCTGTTTTTGCAGCTCCATAAAACAACCTATATCTTGAATTTTCCATTAAATTTTTATGCTGCCCCCTTGCAATCAACCTACCTTTTTCAACAAACCAAACCTCATTAAAAAGATGAATAAATTGTAAGCGATGAGTAACTGCAATAAAGAATTTGTTACTAAGCTGACTTTGCTCAATTAGCTGAGTCAGCAGCTTTTGTTCCATTTGGCTATCTAAGGCAGAAGTGGCTTCATCAAATACCCAGATTTCTTGATTACGAAGAAGTGCCCTAGCAATTACGAGTCGCTGCAGCTGACCCCCCGAGAGATTTTTGGTAACTGCACTTACTTGGTATGAAAGCTCCCCAGCTAGCTTTTGCACTTCTCCTTTTGCACAAACCACATCAAGTGCATGCCATATATCCTGATCACTTATATTTTCATTGCAAGTATTCCCATATAACAGATTTGCCTTGAGAGTCTCTTGAAAGAGAAATGGTGCTTGCGAGACCATGCTTACATTTTTTCGAAAGCTATTCCAACTAATATTAGCTTCCCATCTTTCTGGTAACAACAATCCAGCAAAAGCTTTTATCAAAGTTGATTTCCCACTTCCACTTGGACCAACTATAGCTACAGTCTTTGCTCTCTCCAAACTTAAGTTATCTGCAAAAAATCCACCGTCAGAGTCATCATAAGCAACTTTGATTGATTTGATAGATATTTTTTCTGGCATCTTAGTAAGAGTATCTACTGATGGTAAAGAAAGTTGTTGCTCATTTTTTTCATCCAGGAAGACCTCAAAGCTTCGAGTTAGGGAGCCTTTTGTTTCCTGGAATTTCGCTATTTGCTCACCAAGGTTGCGCAGTGGCTTAAAAACCAGACCCAAAGCCCCAAAAAAAACCAGCAAATTCTCAGCAGAAAATTCCTTTGCTATAACGCCTCTCCCATAGCCATACAATATCAATGAGAACAAAAAGAACCCAATAAATTCCATAATCGGAGCAAAAATTGCGCGTACAAATAACGATTTCTTAATAAACTTAAAGTAGTTTTCATTAGCCAGCGAAAATCGGCTAAAATCTCTTTCCTCTCCACCTTGTGCTCTAATAAATTCAAACCTCCTGCGAATTTCCAAAATCAGATCAGCCATATTTGCTAGTTCTTTTTGAAAGACCTCAGCAAAATAAGCTATTTTTTTCCCAGTTTTACCCATGCCAATAGCGATAATAGGGCTGATCAAAAGTAAGAAAACTCCAGTAGGTAAGTGAATAAACAGCAAGACAGTATATGCAGCTAAGATCACACACCCATCTCGCAAGAAACTATTCAAAATATCTGAAAATCGAGTTTGCAAGTATAGAACATCATTCATAAGATATGACATCCATTGAGCAGGAGATTTCTTAGATATATATAAAAATGGCTTACGCATTAAAGATACAAACAATCGATCACGATAGTCTTTAGCAACAAAAAGAGCGATTGCTGCCGTGTTCAGCTGATAAAAAAACATCGCAATATTTCTAAGCCAAGCAGCAGCTAGCAAGAAACAAGGAACTCCTAATACTAAAGAATCTTTGCTCAAGCTCATGGTTTTAAGGTGGGGCAAAAAGTTAAAAGTACGAGCTGGTAGCAATTGCTCCATGCTAATTAGCATTTGCCCAGGAGTAAGCCCAAGCATAGTTTTCATAAATGGGCCAAGCAATAGCAATAACACACTCTGAGATAGAGATAGTAAGCTTAAGGAAATGATGACCATTACAATCCGAAATTTTTGAGCCACAAGAGGTTTAATAAAAAACTTATTAAGCATTGTTAGTGAAATTGAATGGCTATTTTGCACGAGAAGTTCTTTCCGATTTAATTGAAAAATTATAATATGCTTTTAATGCAGGCACTGGCGGTTGTCATTTTGTTAGGATCAGACAGCTCGTCTTTGAGGAGCTTAAAATTTTTTTTCATTAGCAAATGACGCTCACTATTCTTATCCAGAAGCTCCTCTAGAACTCTGACGACATTATCTATATCAATGTTTTGCAAATACTCGGGTACCACTTCACGATTCATAATGATATTGACGAGGCTCACCCACTTGATTTTTACTTTGCGCTTCGCAAGAAAGTAACTTATTGAATCCAGCTTGTATAAAACTACCATTGGAGTTTCAAGCAGAGCGCATTCCAAGGTAGCAGTGCCTGAAGCAACTATAGCAAGGTGTGAAGCCTTCATTATTTCTAAGCTGCGCTCCCTTACAAAAACGACTCCTTCCCTTTGCTCCTTAGGGATTGCACTAAGAATATTGTCATAGTTTAAATTAGCAGCAACTGGTACACAAAACTGAATATTTGGATTGGTTTCAGCTAAATTTTGCTTAATTATCATCATGATAGGAAGTATGCGTCTTACCTCAGATTCTCGACTTCCAGGAAGCATGGCTACTATTGGATGAGTACCTGTAAAACCCAATTCTTCAGGAATGCACTTAACTTTTGCCAGACGCTGCAAATGGGGGCAGCCTACAAATTCAAAAGATACGCCTCGGCTACGAAAAAATTCCGCTTCAAAGGGAAATATTCCCATAATTAAATCGAAATCTCTTCTTAGCCGAAAAACTCGCGAAGCTCCCCAAGCCCATAACTTAGGTGCAATATATTGCACTACCTTGATACCTCGCATCCTAAGTTGTTCGGCAAGGCGAAAATGAAAGCCTGGATAGTCCACCAAAATAGCTAGCTTAGGTTCTAGACGGTCTATGTGAGCTAAGACCCGCTTTTCAATCATTTTTATTTCTGCAGCCTTCTTCAGAACATCGAAAAGGCCCATCACGTTTAGTACATCCATGTTTATCCACTGGCTTACACCAACCTTGAGCAGCTCCTTACCAACGATACCTGAAAAGTGAATATTTGGAATTTGTGATTGCAGCTCATTTACTAACTGAGCTGCAAGAAGATCGCCTGAAAATTCGCCAACACTGATAAAGCACTCAATCTGTGCCTTATTGCTCATCTACAGATGCCTCTTTTGCTGGCCCTTAAAAAATTTAGGAAAATATTTTTATGGTCTGAAGTAGGAATCTCTGCATCCATCATAGCGATTGCATCTTCCAAAGAAAGGCTCATCTGAAAAAGAATTTTATACATCGATTTGATTGCTTTTACGTGCTCCCTTTCCAAACCGGCTCTTCTTAAACCTATTGAATTTAAGCCAGAGGGAGAGGCATGGTTACCTGCCACAGTGCAAAAAGGAGGAACATCTTGAACTACAATAGAACCTCCTGCCAACATTGCCAAGTGGCCAATTTTGACAAACTGATGCAGAGCAGAATGACCACCGATCACAGCACGGTCACCTACTTCAATATGCCCTCCCAAAGAGACACCGTTTGCGAAAATACAATGATCTCCAACAATGCAATCATGGGCAACATGAGTATTAACCATAAAAAGATTGCCTGAACCTACGACCGTTTTGCCACCACCACCTACAGTTCCAATAGAAAGATTTGAATACTCTCTTATGACATTATTTTCTCCACAGATTAGCTCGCTATCTTCTCCCTCATACTTCAAATCCTGAGGCTCGGTACCTACTGAAGCAAAGGGAAAAATATGAGTACGCGCTCCAATCCAGGTGCGCCCATCAACCACTACGTGGGAATCGATCTGGACCTCATCCCCCAGCACCACCTTTGGACCAATTATCGAGTAGGGGCCTACTTTGACACCAAGCCCTAACTCAGCAGCTTTATCAACAATTGCAGTGGGGTGAATATTCGTGCCTTCAGTCAATTCTGACCCTTTCTTTCACTCTTGTCTTACACTATTTCATAGCAGCAGAAATCTGTGCTTTCGCAACCAAATTGCCTTCAACAAACGCTTCGCTCTTAAACCAAAAAAATGGAACCCTCGTACGCTCAACTGTAATTTTTAGGGTCAGAATATCACCGGGGATGACCTGCTTCCTAAATCGAGCCTGAGCTATCTCAGTTAACAGGACCGAATTGTAGCCTTTCTTTAGGCTAAAATGTCCTAAAACAGCAGAAGCTTGCGCCATCGATTCTACTATTAAAACACCGGGGTAAACCGGATTGTCAGGAAAGTGCCCCTGCAAAATGGGGTCGGAAATTGATATATTTTTAGTAGCCACGACCATTTCAGAAGGCACCAACTCTAACACTCGATCGATAAGTAGAAAAGGGTGACGGTGAGGAAGACATTTCTTAATGTCATTGATCTCAATGGGTAATGTAATTTCCAGGCCATCCATAGCGCACATCCCTCTATTTTTTAGATATTGTCTTCCCTTGCTTGCCGTAAACAGCAATCACCTCTGTAGTCAAGTCCACGGGCTTTGATACATAAACCAGACCAGCTGAATGAGTTTCAAACACCATCTGAAGCTTTTTCTTTTCAGCAATCCCTTGGACAATTTTAGAAGCTTTCACAGCGATTTCTTGAGTTGCTTTCTGTTCTTTTTGCTTGATTTGATTTTGAAATGCCATCTCTGCATTTCTCATTTGCATAAATTTTTCTTGAAACTCACGCTGCTTGCTCATTCTAGCTTCCTCGCTGAGTAAAGCTGACTGATCCTGCCACTCTTTGTTCATCCGATCAAGCTCTTGCTTCTGTTTCAAAAATTCTGCTTCCTTAGATTTGATAACTTTTTCAAGCTCAGAACGGGCCTGCTTGCCTTCTTCCACATTGAGGATGACTTGTTGCATATCAATGACCCCAACCCCGCTAGAGGCGATAGCTTCACCGCGAGTTGCTAGGGTAAGCATTCCGGAAAATACAAAAAATATCAAATGTCTTGCCATTGCTTTAGATCCTTTATCAAATTAATTTGAACTTAAAATGACCCTCCGAGCAAAATGCCGCAGAAAGCCATCGAAAAAATTTTAACAAGTAAAGCTGCCAATTAAAGTGTCAACCCACCGCATTAAAACCCGATATTAAATATGAAATTCATATCTCCAAATGATTTTGTTTCTTCATCATAAGGGTAGGCCCATTCGAACCTGAAAGGAGCAATTGGAGTCAACCATCTAAAGCCAAAACCTACATCTTTATGGTAAGACTTAATATCGAAACTGAAATCTTCACCTTCTCTATAAACCTGTCCCACATCTGAAAAGACTAAAGCTTTTATACCTGCCTGGGGTATCAGGGGTATAAAATACTCAAATTGAAAATAAAGCTTACGCTCGCCCCCAACATTGTAATCAAAAGCAGAGCCTTGGGGCCCCAAAGTACGGCGGTCTTTCGGACCGATTGAGCCATAGGAGAAACCTCTAAGGTCATAATATCCCAGACGATATCGCTCAGAGGCAGGCAGACTCTTATCATTTACTGTCCAAAGCTTACCAATATGACCATGGAGTTTGAAATAGGTCCCATAGGTATCAGTAAACTTAAGGGGTATATACCATTCTGCATCAGCAGTAGATTCCCAATATTCATAGTGCCCGCCAAGCAAGCCTCCGATAAATCGATGGTTAAGCCCTAAATCGAGCCCTTCACTAGGATCAAGGTAGTTGTTGAGGTCTCTCCTTGAAAGGCCAAAATCTATGCTATTTTTAACTCCTACTGCTCTAGCCCCATCTAAAAGGTAAGAGTCTGAACGCTCTCCATCTTGATAAATTTCAGTATGTTTTACCGTAATGAGGCCCCGCACCAGTTCAAACAGATCCCTTCCTACTTTTGCACTGATACTTTGATGGTTTTCAAGAGCATCAACACCTGTTGCATACTTTACCTCTTGCCATTTATATCCAATATTAAAGCCAAGAGACCACTTGCTATCGTTGATGCGTGGATCGTAAAAACCCAAATCGAGTTCCCAGTTCTTTTTACCGCCATATTTTCCAGTGAGATTTGTATTCCAACCTTTTCCAGACTGGTTTTTTTCATCATATCGCCCCTGGCCAAACCAGCGGGCATTCGTAGTTACTCCTGGTGAAAAACCCAAGGCAGCCTGCAGCTGGCCTGTTGGCTTTTCTTTCACCTTAAACTTAAGATTTAAGAGATTATCAACTTGTTCATCGCGTTGTTTCAGAACTTGAACTTCTTCAAAAAAGCCTAATCGATTTATGTTCTTTTTAGATTTACTTAGCCGGGTACCACTGTATAACTCACTATCATGAACATCTAATTCACGCCTAACTACATTGTCACGAGTTTTGGTATTTCCAATGATATTGATCTCACCAAAATAGACTTTTTGACCTTTAGTAATCTCGTAGTCTACATCTACGTTTCTTTGTTCGCGATTAAATTTAGTCTTAGGATTTACATCGACGTAGGCATAACCAAGGTCACCATATTTATCAACTAACATCTCTATATCTTTAGAAAATCTAGAATATCGAAATAAATCACCTTTCTTAAGCTGCATAAGCTCGATGAGTTCATCTTTCGAGTACAATTCTTCAGTACCAACGTCACCTGAAACGTTCACCGATCCCAAATTAAATTGCAGGCCTTCCTCCAATTCGATCGTAATCCTTACAAACTGCTTATCTGCATCTAAGATCGTGACCGGGTTTCCAACTTTCACTTCTGCAAAACCATAGTCTTTATAGAAAAATGAGAGGAACTCCAAGTCTCGCTTGAGAAATTCATCTTGAAACATAGAGGGAGCACCTAATGTTGCACTCCAGCGCGTGTAAGGGCGCGAGAGCATTTTTTCAATTAACTCACCATCACTAAAATATTCATTGCCAAGTATATTTACTTCTCCAACTAAAACTTTGCCTCTCTCATCCACATGAAAGGTCAAACCAACTTCATTCTTACCTTTTGGCTCCAATGTATAGCTGACCTTGGCCAGGTAAAAGCCTTTTTCAGCATATTTTTTCTCAATTAAACGCATATCTGCATGAATCGTCCCTTCATCCACAATGGTGTAAAGGGTGGTTTCCATTGCTTTGCGAATATCATCTTCCTTGACTTCCTCAAGGCCTTTGAAGTCTATTGTGGTCACCGCAGGCTTCTCTTTCACAGCAATGACAAGTTTTAAACCAGCTGCAAATGGCTCTTTAAACACCCGAATATCTGAAAAAAACCCTAAATCATAGAGTGCGCGGATATCTTCTCGAACCTTTCCTTGAGACAGGGGCTCTCCCTCCTTCGTCTGCAATAGGTTCAAAACGGCATCCGATTCAACCTTTGCATTGCCCTCGATTTCAATCTTTTTGACAACGCTGGAAGGAGGAGCCGATTGCGCAAAACCCGACTGAACGGCCCACAAAACACCTATAAAAACAAGAAAAACTAACGATTTCAAAGACTTCCCCTACTTACAATACGTCCATCTTCCATAACTATTTGCTCAGGCAGCCGTTTCGCCAACTCGAGGTCATGGGTCACTAGTAACATAGTCATATTATGGTCGTGACATAATTGCAGCAGTAAATCTTGAATAGCTAAACTTGTTTTCCGATCCAAGTTTCCTGTAGGCTCGTCTGCAAGGAGAAGAGGGGGAGACATTAGCAAAGCCCTTGCTATTGCTACGCGCTGTTGTTCACCACCAGAAAGCTCTCCAGGTCTGTGACTTTCACGGTGAGAGAGCCCTACCGACTTAAGTACCTCGGCGGCCCGCTCCTTGACAACTCCCTTATTGGTACCAGAAATTAAACCAGGGAGCATCACATTCTCTATTGCTGAAAATTCAGGCAACAGATTATTCATTTGAAAAACAAAACCAATGGTGCAATTGCGAAAGGCTGAAGCCGCATGGTCTGAAAGCGCAGATACATCGGTACCATTAAGTAGAACCTTTCCTTGGCTTGGAGTGTCCAGAGTGCCAACAATATGCAAAAGCGTGCTTTTTCCAGCGCCTGACTTACCTATCAAGGCCGCAACACACCCTTGAGTAATGGTTAAATCCACTCCACAGAGAGCTTCAACTTTATGGGAAGCAATCCGATAAACCTTATGAACGTTTTGAAGGACTATTCCCAATGTAGGGTTCTTTAACTGACTCACAGACACCTCAAACCTGCTCCAGGGTCCTGTTTTGCCGCTACAGCAGCAGGATAAACTGCAGCTAACAAGCTTAATACCCAAGCACAAATGCTAATGATAATATATTCGAAAGGTAAAAACCTTACCGGTAATTTTTTTTGATAATAGACTCCGTTCGGTAACTCTATGAATTGAAAGTAATAAATTAGCAGACAAGCCCCTACCCCGATGCACAGCCCAAGAAAAACTCCTATAGTTCCAATGGCACAACCCTGATTTATAAAAAGCTTAGCGATGTCTTTCTGCTCCATACCAAGAGAGCGCATCAAAGCTACTTGGCTACGTTTGTGATAAACCGTGATCATCATAGTCCCACTTATAGAAAACGCCGCAACTAAAACAATAAGCAACAATATGGCTCCCATAGTAAACTTTTCAAGTTTAAGAGCAACTAAGAGGGATTTATTGACATTTTTCCAAGTGACCGACTTTAAATTCTTAAAATTTCCAATACGATCAACAAATATATCAACTTGCTCAGGGCGCTTCATGTTGATAGCAACTCCTGTCACATATTCCTCGGTATCAAGAGAAGGGTCATAATCTGGCATGAATTTTCTCCCAGATTCTAAAGAGACCACAGCATACCGTGAATCGTAATGAGGCAAGTCTGTCATAAATATGCCAATTACCTTAAAACGCGCAGACAGTTTACGACCGCCAAGAGTATCAGAAATGTTTGATTGAGGATTCAATATATCTACTTCATCTCCCACATCAGCTCCCAACTGAATTGCAAGGGTTTCTCCCAAAACAGTTCTAGGCATGGGATCAACCTGCTCCTCTTTTTCTGACTTGGCAAGCTGGTCTATTTCTCCTTGAATCATCCCATCAGAAAATCCCCATAAGCGACCACCTTTTTTAGGGTCAATCCCAAACAGAGAAACTGAGGCCAGATGCTTGCGCCTTTTAAGAACCACGTCAGCTTTGGTGAAGGCCTCAAGACCAACAGCATCTGGAAAAATTTTAGCTAATTTGGCCAGTGTTACTTCTTTTAGGCTAAATCCTGCAATCGCATTCTCATGCATGATCTCCATATGAGGAAGACCTCGAAACATTTTAAGTTTCAAGTCTTGTTCAAATCCACCCATTACTGACAAAACGATTACTAAGGCAGCGACTCCGATCGTGACGCCAAGAATAGAAACCACCGTCATGAAAGAAAGGCTTTTACCTTTCCTCGAAACAATATGACGCCAAGCCATCCATATCAGATACGCCTTGGACTGTTGATTTAGCATGCGCCGCTCCCTACCGAAAATCGTTTTTATGGCTTTTTCAACCTAAGTGAATTAAATAATTGATGTTAGTATTGTAGAGCAATTTTACCCCATTCATTCAATATAAAGAGGCAGCTTTATGAAACGAATTCTTCTCCTTGGGCACGCTTGCATGACTCGCATTCTTTTAGGAGCATGTTTAGTAGCTGCTATAGCGGCTTGTAGTGATTCAGGCTCCGATCCTGCTGTGGTAACCGAAGACGAGTTAAAATCCCCTTCTGGTCTGTTCATCGTCGACCATGGGGCCGGAAGCATTACTTTATACTGGAAGGGCAACAACTACGAGAAAAATTTCGACGGCTACAATATCTACGGAGCAAAACACGAAACTATTAAAGACCACATTACTGGAGCTATTGCCAAGTCATCTGCACTACAGCTGCTGGACTCAGACGGAGAAGTCGTAACTGCATCAAAGGACCTGCTTGGCGCAATGTCATATAGCATAGATACTCCATTCGAAGCCGAGGGCACTGCCTCCACGGATGAGGAAAAAGAATTCAGCGCGCTTCCGATTCAAACTACTGCTGAAGCATTTCCTAGCTGCAGACCAGAAAAAGAGGGTGATAGCAATTGTATAGCCCTTGCCGCAACCGAGGAAACCCATGTTGAAAGAGGTTTTGGTGGTATGACTCATTATGGGATCACTGGGTTGTCAGTAGGAACAGAATACTGCTTTTTAGTGCTATCATCAATGGACGCTGGAACCAACGTGTCGGCTATTTCAACTGAGCTAAAGTGTGTGATCCCTAAACATAAGGGAGGGCTAGAGCTAAGTGATGTCGGTAGCAGTAAGTCTTACAAAATAAATTTTTCAGACTGGCGAAGCACCTGCTCCGGTAAGGATGATTGCAGTTCTGATGTGACAACAACTGATCTTATCAGCAACACTCAATGCGGCACGGATACGGAGACATCTTTTTGCATTGAAAATTTTGGCACAAACCCAAAGAGAACCTATTTCACACCAGGAAAAGGTGCTGCAATTAAACGGATAGGAAGTTTTGCTGAGGGTTTTGCCGAGAAAACGCTTTTAACAACAAAGGCCATCTCTGCATTCAAATCTACCAAAGTGGATAATGGCTATGTGGCACCTGGTCAATCTTTGCCAGTACAGTCTGGCTATGTTTATGCCATAGCTACAGCCTCCGATATTTCGTCTGCATCACCTACAAGCTTCTTTTACGATTTTGTTCATATTGCTAGCATTGATCATGACACAGGAGCGATAACAATTAACTATCTCCTTTCCAATGCAGTCGACACCCCCAGTACAGAAATCGATTAAGGCTAATTTATCAAGATATTCATCATAAGGAATTTGATATAATGTTAAAAAAAATCTTATTTATTAGTAGCGGATTGATCTGCTTGAGCTGTGGAGATTCAGATAGCAACCCCTTAACAGAAAGTAAATCTGATCTTAACCCTCCCACCAACCTTAATAGCTTAAATCTTGAAGATAGTATTGAGCTACGATTTAACGGCAGCAACACCGAGTCGGATTTTCAAGGATACTATGTTTTCGGCACTAAAACACCTTGGTCAGACCTCCAACCACTGATCAAATTCCCCAGTAATGCCGGGACCGATCAGGAAGGCAATGCTCGTGCTTGGTACCAAAGCGTCGGAATCCCCCGATGTACCGACAATGATGCCTTTTTTGCAAAATTTGGCATGGGAGCTTCTGGAGTTGCATGCGAAGGTTCAGGAGTAAGTAAGTCAGTCGACGGTGAAGATGAAGATTCAGATGAAAACTCTGCAAACGAGTTTAAAAACCTAATCTTACAATGCTCTAACCCTGAAACTGCCTTAGATCTATCTATACTTAAAGGGGATGATTATAAACCTGGAGCCCTGCAAAAATGCTTAGTAAATAAAGTATGGGACCCTAGCTTAGATACACCTGCACAGGTCGCAATCGAAGGAGGAAGTGAGTATACTTTCTTTGCAGTTTCAGTCATGGGTAGCGACTTTGATAGCATTAGCTGGACATCAAATATCATTGCTGGTGCGGCATCAAGTACAGCGGTTAACTCCCAAGAAATTACATTAAATACTGGAGAATTTAAAAAAATAAGTTTTGATATGACTGCACTTACCGCAACTGTAGACAGCAGCCCAAGTACTTGCACAGGAAATGTTTGCACTATCGCTAAAGCCAATAGTCAAGAGTCAACAGTTCCCACTATTTGGATCGGACGAGCTTCCTCGGGAACGTCCTATACCCAACGTATTCTAGTTTCAGATAGTCAAGACAGTAGTAGTAGCCTATATTTAAGCGCTAAAGATTCAAAAGTAAGCGACCCTGGTGGCACCGACCCCAGCGCGGTTACAGCAAGGGTTCCCAATGCAATGCCGAACGATATAAGCTCTGCGGATGGAATAGTAAACCCCATTTATGGACATGATGTTCTAGATTTTAAAATTATACACAATGAAAGTAACTACTATGGCAAGCTAGTTATTGAAAATATCTCATATGCTGACGAATCAGGGAGCGTCGGAAATTTCGGGACAGCAACCATTAAACTGTCAGTAATACTTCAGACTGGGGCAGGGGTATTACACTATCTTAAATAATAAAAGTCCATAATAAATTTTAGAATCTTAAAACCAAAGCTTCTTTTTATTAAAAATACTCATTTTTTCCTTCCAAATATTAAATTATAGCGGTAATGAACTCCTTGCGGCTAGCAAGGGGTCAAGCTGGCCCCTTGCAAATCTCAACAAAGCAAGCGGAGTGTATGTAAATGAAGATCAAAGCATTATTAACTTCTTCCGTAATTGTTTCGGGCCTACTATCAGGCATTGCTTTTTCGAAACCAACGGAAGACTATCCAAACAACTTAGCACTCTTGAAGCATGAAAAAGGCATCCACTATAAACGAGCGTGGCGTCGAACTGTATGGCCATTGCCTATTCCATTTGTATTAAACAATGTAATTTCTGGGACCAATGGATGGAAGAAGTATAACAAAGCAAATAAGATGTATAGATTATATAAATCCTCACAAATTATTGCTGATACTATCGAAAATGACAAAGACCAAGACAATAAAAAATATCAAAAAGCCTATAATAGAGTTCATCACGCTTTACTGAAATTACAGAAAGAGTCAAGAGAAGCCGCAGCAAGTAAAAATGGAATTGTGGAAAGAATGGAGTCTCAAAAAGCGCTCGATGACAAAGTTAGAGATATGACAACTGAAGATCTTGCTTTACTTTTAAATGATGCCAACAAAACCATTCCTCCAGCCTGTGGAAAACCAGAAGCAGGCCATGGAAATTTCAACGGACATAATCTAAGATTCAAAATCAGAACTGTTAGCCTATATAAAGAGAATATCAGCATGCTTGAGGAAGAAATTTCCCTAGAGCATGAAAAAATGGCTGATCATGTGGGTCAAAATGAGGATGAACTCGAAGCAGAGCTGGATCCTGCACCTGACCAAGAGCAAAACCAAGAACAAGGCCAAGAAGTTGAACCAGGGAAAGTTGAACCTGCACCTTTACAAGAACAAAACCAAGAAACTGAACCTGGAAAGGTTGAATCTGCCCCTTCACAAGAACAAAACCAAGAAGCTGAACCTGGAAAGGTTGAACCTGCCCCTCAACAAGAACAAGGCCAAGAAGCCGAACCTGGAAAGGTTGAACCTGCACCTTCACAAGAACAAGACCAAGAAGCTGAATCAGGAAAGGTTGAACCTGCTCCTCAGCAAGAGGAAACACAAGAGGGACAATCAGGTAAAGTGGATCCCGCGCAAGAAGAAGACTCTATTAGTATCTCAGAAGATACCGATGAGTTTGAAGAGCGCCTAAGGCAAGTGGAGCTGGAACTGGCCAATCAAGCTTCTCAATAGAATACACTTCATTTCCAACTGTCCTTAGTCTTCCGTGCTTAGTAAAGGCAAACTATCAGTACTGATCCACTCTACAGCACGGGCTGGGGACAGTACTTTACAATAATGGTTTCCGGGGTAGATTCGACTATCGATTCCAGTAAATAAAATTGGAGATGTGACCTTCAAGCTCGTTTCTTCTTCCTGATATTTTAGGCTAGATAGAAAAACAAACTGTGGCCCTATTGCAGCAGTCATATCATCTTCGAACTCAATCTTCTTTCCCTTAGTAACATACCGTTGCCAAACACGCGGAGACACTAAATTGCTAGCATATTTGAGAGCCATCTCATTAAGCTGCTTGCAACTTGCCTTGCCCGCAGAAATATTTAAGAAAAAATCAGTAGCAATTTTTTCCTTCGAAACCATCTTACATGCAATTTCATCGGCTGAAATGAGCTTACCCAAACGTAAAATATCTTGAGGATATTTAGCATAGCTTACAACATCAAGTTTAAGAACTCCTGAAGTATCCAACTCAGTATTAGTATGACCGCTCATAAAACTCAAAGCTGAATCAGCAATGATTGGGGAGATCGCAAGCCTCGAATCAAACTCTGGTCCAGCTATTTGAAGTTGAGCTTTCTGGCACCAATTTCCACTCTGTTCAAGAGAACGAGCTTTTAAAAATGGCTCGCTGAGACTCTTGGTATCTTGGAGCGCACCTTTAATCATCTGGAGTCCAGAATCTACATTGCTTATGTCTGAAGATGTATGAATATCAAGAAATGATGCTGAAACTTCAGCAATCTTTTCTATAGCAAAATCAGGATCTACTTCAGATTCCAGATCGCCCTTGACCGAAAAACCTGGGCAAAAATCGCTATGATTTATTCCGGGTATTATGACCACTGGTTTTCGTTTTATGGCATATGCCTCACCCTGTTTTTTAGCAATTTCCTCGTACTCAGAATAGTACAATGCAATTCTTGCAAGCTTTGTTTGACCACCATTTAATTCAGCACCTAGAGTCAAAATAGGATAATCAAAATTTGTTAGATCTTTGTTTACATATGATGCCCATAGCAAAACACCACCTATTCCAGGATAATCATTAGCAAAGGCGAATGCACCCTGTCCTCCCAATGAATGCCCACCTAAGAAAACATCAGAATTATTGAATTCTTTACCAGCCTTCTTGGATATTTTCTTGATGAGTCTAGTCACCATTTGGCGAACACCTAATGGGCCTTGATCGAGAGGATTACAAAGATTTGCTGTCCACTTGCAAGAGACAATGCCCACCCATAACTTTGAAGAAGTTTGTTCTTGGACTTTTTCTGCAAGAGCAAGGTAATGGTGATTAGGTACCAAACCTCCTGGAAGAATTATCAAGACTTTCTCTTCTAAGTTAACTGATTTTTTTTTCGGTTCTAAAATGTACTCTTCACCTTCTGGACCAATACGATCCAAGCAGTTTTCATCACCATTCTCATCAGTAGGTAGATCAATCCTTTGAAGAGAATCCGCTCTTGATAAATGGCTTACCCCTAAAGAATTAAATACCAGTATAAGCGCTGAGATAAATTTGAACATAAATTGGCTCCCTATAATACTTTCGTATCACTCAACCGTAAAATTTGGATTTTCCTCCAAGGATTATCGAAAATTAGAGATGAATACAAGGTGATTCATTCGGCTAAAAGTTCATCTATGAAACGAATTACTGATTAATATTGTAAAGTTTGAAAAATCTTAAAAGAATTATGTGAAACTACAAACCAAGTATAGGCAATAAAATCAACTGCCAAAAATTATTACATTCTTGGCAGAATTAGTTTAAAATGAAGCTAAAAACAGATTTATGAGGATTTATGACTGCTTTTGGAAACCCAGCATTATTGTTGAATGCCAATTTCAGACCTATATCTTATTTTCCTTTGTCACTGGTAAGCTGGCAGAATGCCGTTAAAGCGGTATTCTTGGGTCGCGTCAATATTGTTTCTGAATATGACATAGAGGTAAGGTCCCCTAAATTTACAATGAAGATACCCAGTGTTATTTCACTTAAGGAATATGTAACCTTTCATTCTGGACCAACATTCAATAGGTTTAATGTCTTTCTTCGCGACGATTTTTCATGTCAATATTGTTTACAAAAATTCCCGGTAAAAGATCTCACCTTCGACCATGTTATCCCTAAATATAGGAATGGCAAGACCAACTGGGAAAACGTTGTAACAGCTTGCTCTACATGCAATTTTAAGAAAGGACATCATAGCCTAGAAGAAATTGATCTAAATCTTGTTAAAAATCCAAAAGAGCCCTCTATTCGCGATTTGCAGAAAATTGGGAAAAAATACCCCCCTAACTACCTCCACAAAAGCTGGAGCGACTTTTTATATTGGGACAGCCAATTAGATGACTAACGAAGCAAGTAATTTTTTTTATTATTATTTTTAATCATTTATATTTCGCCCACTTAACTATTTAGCGAATTCCTCCGATGGTATTTGTGACCGGCGATAGGAGTTGGAAAGTGATTCGACCGTTACCTGGCTTTAATCGAGCTTCGGACAATATTGATAATTCCATTGAAGCTTTTATTCTTGGCTTAACCAAGGCACTTCAAAGTATTATTGCTGTAGATGTAAAATTAAAGAACTCAGAAAAGCTTGTTCTCAAAAAAAAATTTACTACTAAATACACTACTATAGCTTCGGTCCCACTTTCAGGAAGCATAACTGGGGAACTTTTTATCTGCGTAAATAAAAATGACTGGCTCCCTTACTTATCTCAAATTAGTGGCATAGATGAAAATGCCTCCGAAATGCAGGAGCTATTGTATTCAAGCCTCCAAGAAATCATCAATACAGCCGGAGGAGAAGCAATTGTTCCGATTAAAGAAACTTTTGGTTCTGTAACCATGATGAGCCCAAGATTAATTGAAGGTACTTTGGTTTATCCGTCTACCCGCATTTACGAAATCGACCTAATAACTGAAGATGGTAAAGAGATTGAAGCAAGGATGTCCCTTGATTTGATGGAGCAAGACCTAAATGTTGAGCATGAAAGGTTGAAACAAGACTCCAAACTTGATGATACTGGCTTGTTTAATAAAAAATATTTCTTAGAAATACTAGCAAAATTTGAAGAAAAATTTAAAAAAGAGGGATATTTTTCAATTATTTTCGCTGATATCAATCGGCTCAAATTCGTTAATGATACCTACGGTCACGATGCTGGTGACGCATATATACAGACCGCTGCAAATATTATCAAACAGTCTTGCAGATTCTCAGACTTTTGCTTTCGTGTAGGAGGAGATGAACTGGTTATCCTTTTGCCAAAATGCACAAAAGAAGATACTACTCATGTTATCAATCGAATGGAATCACTGATGGCAAATGAGGTCATGAAGTTTGATAACAGTAAGGGTGTTATGGAAGATGTACTGGTTCATATGAGTGTAGGAACAGCCTCAACCAGTGAAGGTATCGCTGCTACCGATATCCTTAAAACTGCAGACCAACGGATGGAAGAAAATAAAAAAGAGTGGTACCGCAACCAAGTATTTACTCGTCGTACCTAAAGTCAAATGTTCAGTCATAGTTTCTCGACATGATATCCACGTGATTCCACCAGCTTGAACTCAGTGCTTATTCTACTACCCCTTATAGCTTGTATAGAGTGATGAATATCTAGAACTGATCGGATATTATCGTTCACAGTCTCTTCAGCTGTATTGGAATCAATGATGTATATTGGATGGTGAGATGTTCTTAATACTTTTGAACAACGCTTTGTATTCCTAAATAGCCAGATATTTTCTGGAGGATTAGCCTTATTTACATATCTAAAACGCTCAATATTGAACTTAAATTCTTTCTGCAATCCTTTATAATCTACATAAAAAATCGAAACGGTTGCATTTAAAAATTTAGCCCTCTCAATAAAACTAGCTATATCATTTTCATCAATATTTTTTGGTTTACCAGACTTACACTCGATATAAACAAAGTCAAAGTGCGACATCCCTACTACATCAAAGTCACCACCGTCAGGAGAATGTTCAAGTTTGATACCAAAGCCAGAACTGAGAAATGAGAATTCTCGTTTAAGAATTTCTGATACATACCATTCGAAAGTCTGGGAGTAAATATTCATATTGGCCTGTTCAAATGGAATAGTGAATTTACTATTGAAGACCACATCTAATTCTGAAAGAATTTGTCTTCTAATCGCTTCTCGGTTTTTTTTATCATTGAAATAGTCGTAAAGATCAAATTTAGGGGCTGATTTTCTATTCCAGTACTTCAAAAATGTTTGAGAAGGAGCCCCAATAGAAGTTACGACTTTCCCTCTTTGATGGAGGATTGAACGAATATCCAAATGAGATGAGTCAAATTCACCAGCGATTTCCATGATTCCTCCTTTTTTAGCTTTTAAAGTACTTCACTTAAACATAGCCTCACAGCTATCTTTAGCTTTGTCAAGGCTTAGCTACTTGAAAGAAAGGAAGGGAAGTATTTGTTCATTTCGCTTAGCCAACATGATCATTCTGGTTTGATGGCATATTTAATTTTCACTTTTAAATTTAGATCAGTATGCCAACAATCTCCCCAATCATTATCACCTGTAGCAATAACGTCAAAACGATAAGCTTCTTTGCCCTGCATTTTCTGAGAAAGTTTAGCCAACGATTCTGTATCCACAGAAAAATTTACTGGACCAGGTTGATCATGACCAGGCAACATGCAACTTGAATCATCTCCTAAACAGTGGCGATTTCCTTCAAACCCATATCTCTTACCTTTAATTTTCTCAAAGCTCCAAATGTACAAACCATCTTTTTTAGGCATTTTTCTTAGCAATTCATCATTGCTTAGCATCAATAAATAATCATCAAGTGTAAAAATCAAAAAGTCATCATATTGAATTTTTTGTGAACTTGACTCCACCTCTAGAGAGCATAAAACAGCATTTTTTGGCAGTTCAATTGATTTACTTTGAATAGCCTGAGCTTGCAGATGAGCTTGTTTAGCACACAGGTTCCCTTTTCCAGAGTAGTTACAAGTATCCTCATAATGAGTAGTCAATGCTAATTGACTACCCTTAGCAAAACTACATTCTTTCCTCTCTTCATAAAAAAGCCTTTGCTGGTGAACTATTAAATTGCTGTTTGCGCATAAATCGATAATTTCTTCCTCCGACTCACACTGGTGCCCTCCATCCGTTCCACCGTCTGAAGTGCCTCCGTCTACAGCACCTCCGTCTACAGCACCTCCGTCTGCAGTGCCTCCGTCCACAGTACCATTATCTGTAGTGCTACCGTCTTCGTTTCCACCATCTATCCCTGTAGTCTCACCTGGAGAATCTGTATTTTCATTTTGAACTTTTTTCTTTTTCTCTTCGCTAAAGAAACCTGCTTTTGAACAAGCGATAAAATTTAGCCCTATTAATATGATGAATGCTTTCATATTTTGTGATCCTCTATATGCAATAATCAAAGCAATAAAAAACTCTCAACCTACAAATTTGCAAAAACAGGCCCAACTTTCAGATCCCTCTTACCTACCAATTTATTTGGATTAATATCTCACCCTTTATCTATCCCAAATATCATAGTTTAAATGCATGTAAAAACATTAGACATATTACTGAGCTAAAACATATAATCCAAATGTCTATTGTCATTGCCTAATGCGTCAAAGTTCAGATCGGCAACTAAAGGAGAAAAAATGGGGTCTAAATACATAAAAATTAGCTATGAAGACAAAATTGCAAATGTCTGTCTTTCTCGTTCAGAAAAGGCCAATGCGATCAATGAGGATATGTGGGAGAATCTTAGCGATCTATTCATAGATTTATCGAGTAATAAGGATGTTAGAGTAATCATCTTGAGTGCAGAAGGCAAAAACTTTTGTTCGGGGATTGAACTTAGCATGCTCGAAAACCTGCTAAATAACACATCAGAATGCGAAGGAAGAACAAAAGAAAGATTAAGATCAAATATACTCAAACTACAAAAATCAATAAGTCAAATTGAAGCATGTTCGAAGCCTGTCATTGCGACCGTTCAAGGCGCATGTATTGGGGGGGGGGTAGACCTGATCACAGCTTGTGATTTTAGATATGCAACAGAATCTAGCTACTTTTCTGTTAAAGAAGCAGCTCTTGGAATTACTGCAGACCTTGGTACATTACAACGGCTACCTCTTATAGTTGGCCAAGGCACAACAAGAGAATGGGCCTACACATGCAAAAAAATTTCTGCGTTAGAAGCTAAACAAAAAGGCTTACTAAATGATATCTTTTCTGAGCAGACTTCGATGCAAGTTGAAGCCTTAAAAACAGCCAAATTAATTGCATCTCATCCTCCTTTAGCAATTCGAGGAACAAAACATATCCTCAACTATTCAAGAGATCATTCAATTGATAACTCACTAAACTATGTAGCAACATGGAATTCAGCTGTACTTCCTTCATCCGAAATAAAAGAGGCTATGAAAATGATAAAAGGAAGTAAGTAATGATTCTAAAACCACCTTCCCAATATTGCATGATAGAATACTATGTAGATGGTTGAGGTTTAGTGACTTGATTAACTCCAAGCTTCTTTTTCTTAGAATCTGCAAGTAGATAGACTGCTACTCCAACCCCAATAACACTAATAGAAACCAATGATTCTATTGTATTTTGAAATAGATTAAAACTACTTACTAAGAGTGATGATCCAATAAAAAATATTGGTAGCATTGGAAAGAATGGTGAACTATATGTCATGGCTTTGCCTTTAAGTCGGCGACGCAAAATCCACATTCCACCAACAGTCAACATAGGGAATATTGACAATGAAAAACCCATATAAATTATGATTCCAGTGAATGACCCAGTAAGCAGGTAAGCTATTGCAATTCCTGCCTGCACCAATATTGCTAATGCTGGAGTTTGATATTTTCTACTAGTTTTAGCCAATAAATTCAATGAAGGTATGTTATTACCCATTGCAAAACATACTCTTGAACCCAAGAGTATGTTTACTGAAACACTAGACAATAACACAAGACAAAGACAGACATTTAAGGCTACATCAAGAGATCCAAATTTGGTCAAAACTTTTCCCGCTACCACTGCTAGCAAAGCATTTTCTCCAGCAATAACATCTACTCCCAACGTCGCATAAAGCATAAGATGCACAAGCAGGTAAAGAATCATAGTTAAACTAGTTCCCCAAAGCATCGCTTTTGGTATATTCCTTCTCGCATCCCTAATTTCAGATCCCAAGTAAATAGCAGCATTCCATCCACTAAACGAAAAAGAAACCATAAGAAATGCTGCAGCTAGCTTATCATACCGGACGGTATTGACACCTGTCATATTTACTCTTAAGGTTTCAAACTGATTAGCAAATGCATACCGAAAGCCGAAACCTAAAAGAATCAATATAATGGACACCTTCAAAAAAGTTATCATATTTTGAAAAATGAGCCCCTTCTTTACTCCAATAATATGGATTAAACTTAGGAAAATAACTAGTAAACTACCTATAAACGCCTGATACTGTTCAACCAGCAAGGCCATACTATAATAACCCATAGAGTCTACAGCTTTTTGAAAGTATTCAGCAAAGAGATAGGAGGTCGCAGCAATAGGAGCTGAGAAACCCACAAAGATTGAGATCCATCCAGTAAGAAATGCTGGTAAATCACCATATAAACATTTTAAATAAGCATACTCACCACCTACCAATGGGTAATTAGCTGCAATTTCGGAATAACACAACGCTCCAGCAACAGCAATACATCCACCAATAAGCCAGCAAATTAGAATGACCTTTGGGTCTAGCAAACTTGCCTGTAAGATCCCTGAAACGCCAAAAATACCAGTACCAATCATGCTTGCAAGCACCATAAAAATTGCGGATGGAAGTCCGATTTTTGCATTTTCCATTCTGCGCCCTTAATGACAAAAATTCTAATTAATAGGTGATGTAATTTATATGATTTGCGATATTTCAATAACATATGCAAATGTATCCGACAAGCAAAGCTTTTTTAAAGGTTGTGATTTGCATTTTCATCAGGTAGATACTTAAGCAATAAATAATCATTTTTTTATCTAAATTTTCAAACAGAAGGGGCGATCATGAAGTTCATTTCAGCACTACTTGTAGTAGGATGCACCCAATTTATCGGCATCAATTCTAGCCATGCAAACCCGAAGAATATGGTCCCCAACCTTTTTTCGGATATCGGTTTTCTTGGTCGCAACCTCGACCTTCATGTTGAAATGTTTCCCAAAGACTTGGAAAACACTAAGGCGTTTTATGCGGGAAAAAAAATACTCTTCGTACCTGGAGGGCCATCAAGTGTCAAAGGAGAGCTAGTAAGAAATTTTGACGTACCTGAAGAAAACATTGTGACATGTGACATCGAATATCCTAAAGGAGGAGACTTAGAGTCAAATGCTAGGAAACTCGAAGAAAATATTTTTTCCGCTGAAGAACGTTTTAAATATTTATATGGTATAGCAAATAATGTAAATTGGGACATCATTGACGGTGCAGCAAATATTTTTGGTGTCAGAGATCTTAAAGAAAGAAGAGAAAACTACATCAACCATATGAATGCTTTAAAAGAAAATAACCGTGCATTCATTGAAGATTACAGAAATCATCCTGATTGGATGGTTCACTGTGATATTAGCGACCTTCCAAAAGAAGTAACTATTAATCAATATGACCTAATTATTAGTGCCAATTTACTACATTTGTACAATCATGTTTTAAGTGACGATTTTCATCTAAAAGCTTACGAACAATTGACTAATCTTCTCGCACCTGGAGGCTCACTTCTCGTCTTTCCAATTACCAACATCATGGGTGGTGATCATAAATTAGTGGATGACATCATAGTTGACTTAGAATCCAAAGGTTTTAGAGTTGAGCTTGTACGCTCAGATTCACCTTCTACCAACGACTATTTCAAAAAGTTGTTTAAAATAGATTTTGATGGCGCTTTTTACCTAAGAATCTCAGCGTAAAAAAAATCAATTATGGAGAAATTCCATAGTTTATTGTCACTCTGGTGCTATTAAGATAGAGTAATTACTTGACCAGGCTTTTGCCTTAGGTCAATACGATGGTCACTTATTCCACCACCTTGCCAACGTATTTTGATATCGTGAATTCCAAGGGGAAGTTTTACAGCCACCATTTCTTTCGCCTCAAAAAAATCCCTATTGTTGATTCTAAGGTGGGCCGGCTTCCGAAGTTTAAAGGTATATTTATAATGGTTGTATTTAATTTTCTCAGGGATTCTTGGTAATTCATCTACGAAGGCACAATGTAATATCAGTTTGTGTTGAAACTGTCTAAATCCTCTAATTTGAGCCAATACTCTAATTGCCGTTTCAAGTTTGCCCCAATTTAAACTGGTCTGGATATAGAGAAGTGAATGCGAAGAAGCCTCATTAATTAATCGTGTGGATAAACCAGTGAGAGCTAGTCGGCAACCACCTTGTGAGATGTCAATCATTCTCGCTGAAAATAGAGGTATTTCTCGATAAAATAGAGGCTTAGCACGCAATATTTTCCGATCATAAACGCAGTCTTCGCATAAAAGGTAATCATCACTACGTTTATTTAATCTGCCAGATATTCTTCTAATATGATGAGTGCCAAACAGAACTTGCTCTTGAAATTTATGGGGAACTAGATTTACGATAGCTGCTGCACTCATTTCTACCCGCTGATGCATACTAACCTGTCTGACAGGAAGAAAACTTACTTCATAACCTCTACCAGGTTTGTATAGCCGGACTGACTCAAATTTCATTTGACAATGAATCTTTTTCCCTCCAAACCCAAATATCATTATCATGAGCTCATCTCGTTTTAGTGAAGTCACCACATTTGATAAAGTATAAAATTTGAACTTATTAGCCCTTTGAAAAAGAAAACCTTGCAAAACTTCACTATTTTTACGCATGATACTGGCTGCTTGTTGTTTCTCAAAAATGAGCTTAAAACTGTTGGACTCCAACAGACTATCAAAATTGACTTGAGTATAGTCTTTAATAAATTTTTCCACATGCACACTACTATAATCTTTGTAATTCATGGGAAATTCCTACTGCTTCAGACAAAGAAATGAGAAAATTTAAAAAAAACGTTCCATTGTGAACTTATTAAGTTGCATCGGTTACTTTCTTATAATTTCTTAAACAAACTACTCTAAGGACACTTAGATAAGCAATAATTACAAGATCTTGATACTTATTCGAAGTCACAAATAAGTTGCGAAGATTTTGGTATTAGACGCCCTTATTACCTGTGGCTAAAAATAGTAAACCTATTTCTCTAATCAAAGACTAATGAAGGGGACTTTACTGATATTTAGGCTCTTTAACATTCAAGATACTTGGATGTTTTGGTTTTTCTAACAAGAGATTTATTCTTTCGGATGTGACAATAAAAATAAGTTTTTTAAACAACTTTAAATACTTGCAATACTTGCTTTTTCCAACTTTTGCTGATATACAGACAAAACTCGAGTTTGAATACCTCTCAAAAATTAGTATTTAATGAGTCACTATCTTTAAAAATCTATGACGAAGGAAAAAATGATGGCATTGGTTTTTCAAAATTTTTTCATTGTTTTTGGATTGGTCCTTACTTCATCTGGTTTACCTTATGAGTCAAAAGTAGAAAATTCAAACTTAGTTTCGGCATTTAGTATACTTCCCCTTAACAAAATCAAACCTAAACAATACGGCCTCACAGTTGGTACTGAAGTATTAAATTGTAGTCCTTGTGCAAACGATTTAGTGTCTACATCATGCACTCAGCAATCATGCACTAAAAAAACCTTATGTAAAAAGCCTCCAAAAACTAGACGAGAATTGGGAAAATCACTCTGCAATAAATCTCTTACACTACCAATTCATAGAGGTTTTTTGTCGACTATGAGCATTCCCACGCTTGCGAAGGCTGCTCTTGCAACTTATGACCCTGAACACACTCTTAAAAATGAAAACTACAAACTATGTAACTATCTAGATTTCGATGGTTTTAGAGCAGCTACTTTTTGCAATCACAAAAATAAAATCGCTATCTTAGCCTTTCGTGGAACCCAGAATACTAAAGACGCTGCATTTGATCTTGCCTTACTGTACGGTCAGGAAGGGGTAATGAGTTCCTTTGCCAAATTATTTTCAAGATTTGCAAATATTCAAGATAGCTTTCTTGAATCGATAACAGGAATTGGAAATAGAGCAACATCAGCAATTAATGATGCTCATAGTCACAAAGTTAAAAAAGCTCATAAAGCCTATCTAGAAGAACTGACAAGGCGATGGCAAAACTACCGCAATAAACATCTTTCTTCTCCTGGAATAGCGGAAAAGACTCTTAATAAACGGGTTGGCTACGTAACCAATTACACCCTAAAGCAAATTAAACACTTCAATAATTTAGGCTATGAAGTTTACCTAACAGGCCATTCTTTGGGTGGACTATATGCACAGCTCGCATCTATGATGTTTGGGTTGCCAGGAGCTACCTTTAACGCCCCGGGTGTGAGTGATGTTTTGTATCACTGCAAGAACTTTATTCCTCAAGTTAAAAAATCTGTTAGCTTTGTTAACTATAGGCATAATGATGACCTAGTATCATTATTTAAACTAGATGATCATTTCGGCTCTGTGATAGCCCACGAATTCCCAAAAAAAGCCCCCTACACAGCACATAATATGAAAATTTTCTTTCAATTACTTAGCGACGTTCACTTCGACGAAAAAGGTGAAAATGACTATAAAGACTTAGTCGCTTTTATAGAAGATGAAACTGACACAATAAGTAGTAATCCTCAAACATGAATACCATAATCCCATCGACAAGTACTGCCAAACTATTTACATAGCTGTACTAACATGTTAATCAATCAATTCAGATTAAAACTGCAAGATTTTGGAGTAAATTTGCCAAATTTAGATCCACATGAGGCAAGCCCTCGAGAAAACTCTATCCTGTTTAATTCTGAAGCTAAAAAACAAAAGACCTTAGCTGAGCTAACGAAAATTTTTATCCACTACAGAAATAAGCAGGGAAAGCTTAACTCTTCGTACACTTGTGAGGCTATCGAGGATAGTAACATGAACCTCGTCCTTCGGATTAGCATAGATGGCCATTATTGGCTTATTAAGCATGCTGATCCATGGGTAAGAAAATATCCCAGCATCCCCGCCCCAGTATCGCGAACAAAACAAGAAGCAAATTTCTACAAAGTATTCGGAAAAAATCCAAAGCTAAAAAATTTAATGCCTGAATACCTTGGTTTTGAAGCCAGAGAAAATATACTGGCCTTAGAGTACATTGAACATGCTTCCTCAGGGATGAATTTTTACTGCAATAAACATCTTCGAGGCATCCCCGAAAATCTCTTTGAACAGGCAATTTCTTATTTAACAGCACTCCATTCTGAAAATCCTTGTGATTCAATTGATTGGTCCAATCAAGGATTGAGAAACCTAAACCATCTACATATGTTTGAATTTCCTTTCGACCCTGCAAACGGCATCGATTTAAATCAATTCTGTCCAGGTTTAGCTCAGCTAGGCCATAAATTTCAGCGGGATCTTGAGCTGAAGAAAGCATGTTCTGTGGCAGGAACTAGATATTTGCATGCTCAAGGACCTATGGTTTTGCACGGAGATTTTTATCCAGGAAGTTGGTTAATAAAAGGTGAAAAGCTATTCATCATTGACCCCGAATTCTGCTTCCTAGGTCCGGCTGAATTTGATCTGGGGGTGCTGTTAGCCCATAACCTCATCATTGGATCATCTATGAATAAAGTAGATTGCTTCATTGACCGATATAAACAACTTTCTGGATCGGCAACTTTAATTGATCGGGAATTATGTCTAAAATTTTGTGGCGTTGAAATCCTAAGGAGGATTCTAGGTGCCGCACAACTACCAATTAATTGGCCATTAAGCCGATATGAAGCTATGTTAAACTTAGGGCGAAAGTACTGTGTTCAATAGGAGGCACGAATTGCTACGCTTATATTCCCTATCTTTTATCGCTTGTTTAACACTAGCTCTTATCTTTCCCTCACTCAAAGCTTCATCAAACAACCTGCGAGTCCTGATTGATACTGATATCGGTTTGGGTAAACTTTACAAGTTGGAAAAGGAAATCCCGGCGGATATAGATGATGCCTATGCTATAGTAAACGCCCTGCGCTCATCGGAGCTTCATGTCGCTGGAATCACCACTGTTTTTGGGAACACGCAATTAGATTCAGCAAATCAATCGGTGCAAACAATTCTAAAGCTCAGCCATAATGGTGAGATACCTTGGATGCCTGGCGCAGCAAAAGCAGGAAAAGAAAAAGAACCATGTCACTTTGGAGCTAGTAGGGCTGCAGATTTTATTGCACGAAAGTTGAAAGATTCTCCAGCCCATTTGTTGGCTATTGGTCCCTTAACAAATATTGCTTGTTTACTCGCAACTCATCGCGAAGTTAAACCTAAAATAAAGGAAATTTTAGTTGTAATGGGACAGAGCATTGATACGACATTTTCTATAAACAATATTAGTGTTCAGGATTTGAATTTTGAAAGTGACATGAGTGCTGTCAATACAATTTTAAAATCTAAGGTCCCAATGTCTTTTTTTCCTTTTGAGCTTACAAAAAAAGTTCTTATTAATCGCAATAGAATAGTGCAGATGAAAAGTAAAGACCCATTAATTGACTACTTCAGAAAATCTAGCTTTGACTTTATAACTCATTGGAAAAGTATATTTAGAGAAGATGGCTTCCACCCATGGGATAGTGCTCCGGTTGCATACTTGAAAAATCCTGATTGGTTCAGATGTGAAAAGCGGACCATGATACTAGATCATAAAAATGGAAACGAAAAGTTAATCGCTAAGACGAACAATAATCATTATACTCCATGGAATTTCTGCTATGATTTTACAACAAAAGGAGCGAAAAATAGCTTTGAAGAAGATGTACTCAACAAAATCACTCAGAAGCCAGATCAGTCATAATGAGTGAACTTTTACGAGCATTCAGTTGAAACTTTGGATAGTCCGCATTATTCACCCATACCCCCCAGATTAAAGCAATTAGTCTATTTGACCATTTGTACCGATATGTCCTCAATGAAAATTCAGCTTCAAATTCTGGCGACCACTGAAGAAAGCCGTATGGATCAACTTTTGCCAAGACGAGATATTCAGGCATTTGGACTTGATCGACAACAAGTTCTTTGGTATACAGGTAAAGATAGTCTTTATCATAATAGAGATCTAAGTACTGTTCCCAAGCTACAAATTTGTCTCCTCTATACCCAAGCAGCATCTTTGCAAAATCAATGGAATATCGTTTGTTTCTCAGTTTAAGCTTTGCGGATATGGTAATATTTGCTGGCTTTTTATCCACACTAGGATCAAAGTTTCTTACAAGAGATTGATTAATATTTGCTTCGTAGTCGCTTATGATATCAGACTCCGCAGCGGAATTCCCATTCAAGCAGAGTAATAAAAGAAAACTATAGATAATTTTTTTTATGGTATTATAATTTTGCATATCTACCCTTTTAATTCTTAAATTTATTGAGATCTGAAAAAGGATCTTAGAGAAACGCTTCATTTTAAGCAATATCAAATCAGCAACGAAGCTTTCTAAAATGCTTTGATAGGAAAATATTTCCCAAGATTCAATGCATAATTCTACTATAATTAAATAGTCATAAACAACTTAACATATGAAAAAAAGTTTATGGAAGATGATGACGAAAAGGCTGAAAGTTCCGTTCCAGCCTGGATTGTAGGTTATGCTGACTTAATGACTTTACTATTTGCAACCTTTGTTGTTCTTTACGGACTTAAACCTGATGGTGAGACTAAGGCATTCAAAGGGGCTAAATCTTCAATAAGAGAAGCATTTAAAGATGTTCCAGATGATATACCAATAAAAGTAGAGCGTGGGGAAATCATCCTAGGGAAAAGCCGGTTTCGCAAGAAAAAGGGAAGCGCAGTAGCTCCTAGAGTTGTAGTACTCAAAGATGACACCGAATACCCTTTACGGATGGTGAATAAAGATTTTGAGCGAATAATCAATACACTAACGATGCAAAGCAAAAAGATCATTCCCAAATCTTCAAGCACTAAAAACATAGAAGCATTTTCTTTTTCAGCATCGAACAACGAACTAACCGTTACTCTTTTAGGCTCAGCATTTTATAAAAAAGGGTCCAGTCGACTAAATCGCAGTGCTCTTAAAATGATAGAACCAATGCTTTCAACTGTCATGGAACTTGGTAAGCCCATCAGTCTATTGGGGCACGCATCAAGAAATAGAGAACAAAAAGATATAACTGACTGGGAACTATCTGCAAAAAGAGCGTCTTCTTTAGCAAGCTATATTGTTTCTAAATATCGCTACTCAAGATCACAGGTAACTGCAGCAGGATTTGGAAGTGAGATTCCGGTAACAAACAGCGGCAACCGTGAGTCTAATGCAATCGATGATCGTGTTGAGATCAAGGTAGATTTCAACCTTTAATTAGGAAATCTAACTATAGAAACTCCAAAAGCAGAAAAAGAACCCGAACAAGAAGGTGGCTTATGGATTATCAGCTATGCAGACCTCATGACCCTTCTTTTTGCTACATTTGTGGTCCTTTATGGACTTAAATCCGAAGGAGAAACAAAGGAAATAAGAGGTGTCGTTTCATCTATTCGCGAAGCCTTCATCGAAATTCCTGATCAAATTGATGACCCTGATGTTGGGCCTACTAATAAAGGGATTAATATCTTCAAAAACTGGAAGCTCGATTATAGACGAGAACAACTAATCAAACGCTTCAATCGCAACCGTAACAATGTGAACGTGATTGATGAAGAATTAGAAAAGGTAAGAAAGTTAATAGAGCCAGAGCCTGCCCAAAAAATCAAACGCTATTTTAGAAAAGAAAAACCAACTGTTTCAGTATATCGAGAAGGAAAGAATATCGTCGTAAGTATTGGAGCCAGTATGCTCTATGAAGAAAATTCTTATCGGTTAAAACGTGCCCAGATAAAAAATTTGCAGCCCTTAGCCATATACTTAGCAAGCCTCGATAAAAATATCATTATTCAAGCATACGCAGAAAAAAAAGGGAGTTCTCCTGAAGGCTTAGCCCTAGCTTCACTTAGAGCTACCTTCATGTTGAGATATTTAAGCAGGAATTACGAAGTTCCAATTCGCAGATTGATTCCATATGGCTATGAATTACCTTATAATGATAGCAGTATAAATTTAGGAGAAAATCTTAACCTTGGAAATAGAGTCGATCTTAAAATCGTTTACGAGTAGTTCTCAAGGTATCTTGGCTCTAATGTTGCTATTCATATTTATACAAAGCTGTGATTGCCAGAATACAAGCAAGTGTGAGTGGCATCTTGAGGTAGACAAAAAAAATATGGATATGGCTAGTGATGGTTTTGTGAGTATGTGTATAAAGAATTATAATATCAATAGACAAAAATGTTTCGTTGAAATTGAAAAGTCACGAATCAACGAAGTTTTAGGAAAAACTTTTATTTATCGAGATATAGAGATTGACTCTACGAAAATGCCCAGAAAGATCGTTTCATTTAAAGAGTGTAAACCTTAATACTAGGTATGGACTTAAGTGGATATAGCAAGTCTTGTCGGATTAGTTGTTGGAACCCTTCTGCTTGTAGGAATCATGCAGTTTACTGGGGGAATCCTTTTATATTGGGATTTAACCAGTATCATTATCGTTCTAGGGGGTGCTTTTTTTGCTACAATGGCTCGGTTTAGCTTACCTACTTTTATCAAAGGCCTCAGTGCAGGCTTAAAGGCTATTCATAATAACCTACAAGATGACGCAGAATTGATTGAAGAAATCATTGAGTGTGCACAGATAGCTCGCAAAGAATCAATTCTCGCATTGGAAAAATTCCCTGTTAAAAATCACTATTTTGCCAAAGCAGTCAGGTGCATGGTTGATGGCTACGACCCTGAACTCATTAGATCCTTGCTTGACCTAGAAATTCTAAATTTGAAGAAAAGGCATAAAATCGGTAATGATATTTTCAATTATATGGGTGAATCATGCCCAGCTTTTGGTATGATCGGGACGGTTATTGGATTGATTGTAATTATGGCAAATTTAAGTGACCCCTCTAAAATTGGCCCTGGATTGGCAGTAGCACTTGTGACAACCTTATATGGATCCTTGCTTTCTAATATGTATTTCATACCGCTTACATCAAAGCTTGAATTCAACTCAAAGGCAGAGGTGCAAAACTTAGAAATCATTAAGGTAGGTGTAGATGCTTTACTCGCTGGAGAAAACCCCAAAATTATTCGCTCTAAACTTGGCTCTTTCCTAGGTGAAAAGGATAACTAAAGAATCTTCTGCGCCATCAAATTCCAAGCAATGACCACAGTATCAAGTGAAACGCCGCTTCATTTTGCCAACTTTCCGAATTTTAGCACCTTTCTGGAAGTATATAGGTACCCAGTTTACTTCATCGCAGACAATGCTAAGATAGAGAAGATATTTTGCTCTTAAGATATTTTCGAATATAAATGGAGGTATTATGGTAATGCGCACATTAATCGCTACTGCATGTATATTGGCTTCATCCATGGCATTGGGTGCAAAATCTTATAGCTGTAAAAGCAACACGAGTGATGAAGTTAGAAAAATTGAAGTTATTGAAGAAATAACTGGACAAAAAGTCCCTTGCAAGGTCCATTATACTCTTCCAAACCAAACTCCACAGGAAAAATTTAACGCGAAAAATGATCCTTCTTATTGTGAGAGTGGCGCTCTAAAAATAAAAGAAAATTTGGAAAAAGCACAAGCATTTACCTGCCAGGAACTTACCATGTAATCCAAGAATCAAATCAACATTTTGACTACCTTGCAGAAATTCGCCTAACCTAAATCTTGGCTTCAAGTCTACAGCCATACCTTTCTTTTTTTGCTTTACGCTATTTTCTAATATGATGGAAACATCACCCTTAGATCAAATATGAAACAATTAGAGAAACTCATCTTTAAATTCCCTGAAGAGTTGAGTACACTCACTGCCGGAGGATTGCCATGAAAATTATCGTTTTCTCAAACAATACAAACCCAGATATTTTCATAGAAAACCTATCCAAGCAAAAAATTCACGCTGACAAATTTAATGGACCATCAAATATCGATGCCATAGATCTAGCAAACTCCATCATTATTATTGATATTGACTCTCTGCGCGATCAAGGATTTACAATCGCCTCAAAACTAGCCAATAAAGCTCTTGGAAAAATAATTGTACTTGCTGTAACAACTCTTGAAGTTGACTCAAGAGCCTCCAAATTTGATCTGTTTTTCAGCTCATTTACTGAAGTATTCGATAAACTGAAGGAGATTAAAAAAAGGTATGATAAAACTCTCCAAAGTGATCAAATCAAATCACTATAAAGTTGCAGTTGCAATACTTTGCATAGGGATCGGCTCAGGAATATTCTCATATTTATTGCACAAAATAGTTCATATCATATCAAAGCTCATCGGGACTTCAGAAGCCTTTGAATTCAGTACCACTCTACTTTCACTTGGTTTTGCCCTGGTATCATTTTTCTTGAGTAAAATGGTCTTCAAAGATACACATGGCTCTGGTATTCCGCAGGTCAAATTGAGTTTAGTTGCCTACAAGGGGAAAATGCCCAGAAGAATGCCGTTTGGAAAATTCATAACCACTTGTTTGACACTTTGTTCTGGATTATCTTTTGGAAAAGAAGGTCCTATGGTCACAATATCAGCAGCTTGGGGCCACCTTGTTGCTCATACGCTGCGATTTAATCATCAAATAACAAAGGTCTTGGTTACCTCAGGAGGCACTGCTGGCTTGGCTGCTGCATTTAATACACCTATTGCAGCAGTGGTATTTACCATCGAAGAAATCCTTGGGGAACTCAACACCAAATACCTAGGAACGATCATGATGACCTCCGTCGTTGCTTCCGTAACATCATTCAAACTTCTAGGAAATAAATCGACTTTTGTACCTGTTAACTACCACTTTGATTCAGATTGGCATCTATTCTTATATCTGGGCTTGGGTTGTACTATGTCACTTATCGGTATGCTGCTAGTCAAAGGAATTCTAATTTTCAAAAGTCTAAAGAAAAAGTACTTTCACTCAAATGATTATTTATTTGTGGTTTTTGCAGTGGTTTTGGCTGCTGGTTTTTCACATTATTCACCAGCAATCCTTGGTGATGGGATTGCGACTATTAACCAGCTACTTAAAGGCGAAGGCAGCAATCTGATCTCCTCAATGTTTCTCTTTTTTTTAATAAAGATGCTGCTAATAGCCACTTCATACAGTACAGGTTTGAGTGGAGGCCTGTTCATGCCAGTCCTTTTTTTAGGGGCTGTTAGTGGAAGTCTTATTGGATTAGTTCTAAAAGAATTAGGAATCGCACCAATCGAGATAGGAGTTTTTGCCCTTTTGGGTATGACTTCTTTACTTGTGGCAGTTATTAGAGCCCCTTTTACTGCATTTGTTATGTTATTTGAAATGACACGAAGCTATGCTCTCATTCTACCGCTTATGATATCAAGTGCAGCTGCATATTGGATTTCTACTCTTATTAACAATGAGTCGGTTTATGAGTCGGTAGCAGAATATGAAGGGGTACATTTGCCCACTCACTCTGACAAAGAGTGCCTCAATGAGATGATTGTCGAAGAATGTATGATTAGGTCAGTCGTTTGCCTCAGAGCTGATGCGACTGTAAATGAATCTATACCTATCATTGAAAAAAATAATTACAGTGGCTTTCCCGTTATCCGGAATAACAATCGACTCATAGGCATAGTCAACCGCGGGGAACTAAAAGATAAATCCGAATCAGACCCTCAGTGCAAACTCAGAAATGCAGCAAAATACTCTGTTATATCCATTTACCCAGATCAAAGCTTGCTGGTGGCTTTAGACAAGATGAAACGATTCGAAATAGGCCGTCTACCCGTTGTCAGCCGACTCAATGATAAGGAGCTACTGGGGCTCATTACTCCCGAAGACATCGTCAATTACTTAGGTTTATCTAAACAAGAAATTTAAGAAATATCTGTCATCACCCTCATACATTGATACGCAGTAAGGTCAGGCGATCTCTTGAACAGTCTGTAATAGGAGTTCATTTTAGCTATTTAAAATGGTCGGGGCGACTGGGATCGAACCAGCGACCTCACGTCCCCCAGACGTACGCGCTACCAGACTGCGCTACGCCCCGACACATTAGCCCTACACACGGTAGGAGACGCAATTCATAACACAGCTCTCAAGGCTCGTCAATAGAAAGTAAAATTCTGCCCATTGTAATCGAAATCAAGCCATTGTTAAAATATAAGAGCATCAAACTATCGCCAACAATCAAAGATCACCAAATGTCAGTAGCTTTGAACAAAACTAAGCCTCATCTTATAAAGAATAAAGCTTTTCTGTGTGCCATTGTCATGGCTATCATAGCTTTGACGAAAGGAAAGTGCCTTACTGCTATTGAACTTGATCCTAAGCTATTTCCAACTCCATCGGTAGTTGAAAAACAGATCCAGTTTTGGGAAAAAATTTTCTACAATTATCCTACTCACACAACAGTAATACATGATACGAAACGCCCAGGTCATATTATCGACATAATTGACTTCAAATTATGGGCCAATCAAAACTCTAGGAAAAACCTTCCTGCGAAAAGATTACGAGATCGCATCACCCGTTCATACTTGAATCGATATCGATTAGCAATTAAACGCTTTCGTCGACTAGGAAAAACTGCCCTAAAATTTGGAGCAATAGAGCGCAGAATTTTTAGCGTTTATAATCGTACCAAAAGTGGGCTTTACCTCCTATATCGAGGTGAGGTAGATATTCGCAGTCAAGCCGGATTAGCGAATGAGTTTATCGTAGCAGCGAACAGAGCTCAGAAATATCTACCATTCATGGAGAAAACCTTCAAAGATGAGGGAATTCCCCCAATCATCACTCGTCTTGCTTTCGTTGAATCCATGTTCAACTTAAAAGCAAGATCTCGGGTCGGAGCATCAGGTATATGGCAATTCATGCCCCAAACAGCTAAGAAATATATGCGAATCAACCGCCTCGTTGACGAACGAAACTCTCCTTTTAAAGCTACTCGTGGAGCAGCGAAGTTAATGGCTAGGAACCACCAAGTTCTGAAAGCTTGGCCACTTGCGATTACTGCATATAATCATGGGCAAGGAGGGATGAAAAGGGCTATCAAACAGGTTGGTTCTCGGGATCTAGGCAGAATCATTGATCGTTATCATTCCAAATCTTTCCGCTATGCCAGCAAAAACTTTTATGCAGAGTTCCGCGCTGCTGTAAACACATATAATCGTCTTCTGAATGAAAACAAAGTAGATACTAAGCAAAAATCCCTTAGCTTAACTTCTTTAACTCTGAAAAAACCTCTTTCAATTGCTCAAATTCTAAAAAAAACTCCACTAAAAAAAAATATTTTGGCTGAGTTTAACCGAGGCTTGAGAGCAAGTAGCTTTACAAGATATAGACATCATAAATTACCAAAGTACTTTGAACTATTTTTGCCAAAGAGCTTCGCTCAAAAGTTTCAAATTCACCTAGCTTCCATAAGTGAAAAACGCTATGCAAAAAATAAGTAAATTTAACAGCAAATACTTTATTAGCTTAAGCCTTTCTATTTCAATCCTTACAACGAAGGCTTTAGCAGATAGTTCGATCAGCGACCAGTTAGATTCTAAACTCTTAGAGAAAGAACGTGGATCACAGGCACTTTATACCGATAAAACGACAGGAAAATCAAAAAAATCAAATAATAATAATTCTACCTTCTCCAAAAAATGGAGAACACGAATATCAGGTGGGTTAAGCCCAATGAATGACTTAAATCAACTAGACAAGGAGATTAGCAAACTAAATTCAAATTTAAAAATACTCACTGCAAAAGTCAAACAAAAGCAACAAGAGATCATGCATGAAATGAATATAAATAATCTCATTGTCCTTGAGGTTACGCTTGCAAAAAGCGAAATTGCGAACATTCAGCATATTGAAATTAAAATCGATGGTACTCCAATACATTCGGACAACTTTTCTAGTCTATGGATACCAAAAGATTCTCTTCAAGTCTATTATGGCTCACTTAGTCCTGGTAATCATCGCATAGATATTGTTTCACGTATTGTTCTTCTAAACCCGTCGGACATACCGCTAAATGATAGCTTATACAGAATGATCAATCAGAGTTTTCAGGTATCCATTCCGGTAGGTTCATTTAAAAAGAAATGGGTATTTACTATTTACCCTCCCAAAAATATTAATGAACCTGTAAAAGCGAAAATGTTTGAGGGCAATTTAAATTCATGAGTCTTTACTTTAACTGCTATCTTCTTATGCTGGTGTTTATACCAGCTGTGAATAGTTTTGCTTTCAAAGCAGAATCTCCAGAAGACCTAATTCTAAATGCGTCTCAAATGCTGCAAAATCTAGATATGCAATTCAATGCGATCAAAACAATAAGAAGAAGCAAAGGCTTTCACATAAACAATGAAGAAGCTACGGCTTTTTTGGAGAAAGCAGATCTTTTCTATGATCAGAAAATTCCGTATGCTTCTCTCTATTGGTACTCAAAATACTTAAACTTAATTCAAGTACCTCCTGCCCCAACTTACCTACATATTCAAAAAAATCTTTTTTCTATTTACTCACAAACTCGTCAGTATCAAAATTCTTTTCAGTCAGCAAAAAAATACACCGCATCATTCCTTACTGCACAAGATCAAAATTTCTCTGATCTAGAGGAAATACTAAACCAACTATATTTCGATTTAAAATACAGTACGATTAAGAAAAATGATCTTTATTCATTCATTTCTGGATTTTCGGCGATTGATTTCCCCCAACCTAGGCGATACCAAATGATGTACCTCATCGCTAAGATTGCTAACCAAGGAGGTCTATACAAAGTTGCTAGTCAATGGCTTGCAAATGCAAGTGCATTTAGTAGCGACATGAAAATGTTTGCTCGCACAAAAATTTTTCAGGCAATAATCGCAATACAACTCAATAAGTATGAACGAGCGCATCATATTTTAACCTTAGCAATGGATCAAATTTCTGAAAATAGTGAATTGCTACCTTTCTACAAACTATTTTTAGGTCGACTGAATTTCGTTCTAAACAAACCTATGCTAGCAGAACAAAATTACAAATCTATCTCTTCAGAATCACCTGTTTATTTCGATAGTGTTTTCGAGCTATGTTTTCTCTATGCATCTGTAAGAAATTGGGAAGAGGCAAAAACACAAGCTAATCTATATCTTGGTGCAAATTTAGATAGTAGGCGCACGAATATGGTTCGAAGACTTATGCCTTTTTTTGATATGCAAGCTGGTCATTTCGATCAAGCTAAATCAAATCTGAATGTTCGTTTAGAAACTATTAAGAATTTGGTTACCGAACTTGGGTCATTTAGTCGCAGCAGATATTTTGATTCTTATGGTTCATTTAAAGAGCTTGAAGCTTCAATTAACAGACTTGTAAGTATCCCACCACTAAGCAAAAAACTTAAAACAATAGAGAATAATTTAGTCAACTTGAATGAGCAAGCAAACTCTCTCGAGGGGAATCTCCAGTATAGTTTAAAGTCGATTAGTAACGCAGAAATAACCAGCTATAATCCCGACCTACACCACCACTACCTACAGTTACTAGCCTTCGGCAATGATATCTTAAAGATCGGTCACATGCTAGTTTCTGCAGAAAAATCTATCTATAAAGATAAACTTTCTAGATCAGAAGACAATCAGATATTAGCTCTTTGGAACCGCCGTGAAAAAATGATGACTGAAAAATACAGATACCATCGAGACACAGGCCCTTTGAGGAAAGAAAGTGTATTTCTACAGAAAAATGCAAAAGTTGGTAAGCTCTGGAAAAGAATGCAAAAAATAAATGCCATGATGACAGCAAGCAACCATATGCTAAACCTAGAAGAAACTGAAAAAAAGCAAGCATTAGCAGAGTCTTTGGAGTACTTAGACAGTTTAAGTTCGCAACTCAATACCCAAGTTACAAACATAATAAATGTTCTTCGGGAGAAGCGCTTCGTAAATCAAGCAAATGTCTTTGCAAATATGCCACAAAAAGTCTTTTTCACTAGATATAGTGATTCTCTAAAGGCTGAAAGCAATCTTTACCTGCGATTCCGTTCAAATTTCAAAACTGCAAGCGGCCGTATTCGCGCAGAAAAACTAACCGCGATTTGGCAGATTTGGAAGAGTCTTTCCAAGAATCTTGCAGAAAATTTAAGGTATGTCGAACAACGAATCAAAGAAAACATCGATGGGGCCATAGCGAGTCTAAGCAACTTACAATCCGACCTAAATTCTCAAAGATCATATATTAAAAGAAGCTCAAACCGTTTTGAAAGTATAGCTGCGAACAGTATTTCCCTCATTGCAAGTCACTATCTTTTTCAAATCAGGCAATTAAAAGCAAAATATAAGAAGTGGATTGCAGACATCAAGTGGAATCAATATGAAATTATCAAAACATCTGAGAACGAAGCAATTGCAAGCTTTGAAGCTGAAAAAAAAGAATTTGAAAATTCACTCTTTGACATTAAGCATGGAATCTTAGAAACATGGTAAAATATCAAATATTTATACTTATTTCCTTTTTGTTTTTAGCTATACCTGGGAGAGCGTTAAGCAAATCCAAGTCCGACCTAGCTGACCCAACTGCGATGGAGGTTTATCACTCGTTTTGGCAAACTTTTGAGAAGAGACAAAAAGAACTTATCAGAGATGGACAAAAAAAGTATGAGTCTTCATGGAACAATCTATCCCAAGATCACTTCAAACAAAAATTTGATATAAACCAAGAAATCATCGATAAACTAAAAGAGTCCGCCTCGGACTACCGGGACCAACTACACACTTCAGAGAATGCTGAAAATAGGCCCTATGTACTTCTTAATCTAGCCCAAGTTCTCTATTTGCTTTCTGAAAATATTAATCAAGAGGAAAACAATAGTACTTTAACAGGGTACCAAGAAGAGGCTATCAATTTGCTAAATGAAATAAGAGATAATTTTCCACTTTTTTTAAAATGGGACTATGCACTTTTTTTACAGGCAAATATTTATAGCACATTAGGTCAAAAGCAAAAATCTTTCAGATCGTGGAAAATTCTTGCATCAAAGACTCATCAATCTATATATCATGTATATGCTCATACCGCTATTGGAGATCACTATTTCTATCAAGAAAACCCACATAGAGCCGTAATCAATTATGAAAAAGCTTTGGCTCTTTTAAGACACTTAAAAATTTCCGAACAAAATCAAAAAATTCTTATGCTCGAGTACCGCTTAGCATGGGCTGCGTACCGATCAGGCTCCTTATACAAAGTGATTAATACAGGAATCAATATCCTTTCACCAAATCGGCACCTTGGTAGGTTAAACGAGCAAAATAAGCTGAATAATGATATCGTAGAGCTACTTGGGGATGTGCTCTTCGAAATCGGTGAAACTGAAAAAATTGAGAAATACCTAAATTATAAATCTTTTGGAAACCATGCTCCTAAAGTTGGGAGCTACCTTGCCGAGCGCTATTTGAATTCGAGGCAATTTTTCAGACTTGAAGCAACTCTAAATCACATACTAAAAATGTTTCCTCTCTCTTCTGAGCTACCTCACCAACTTTCCATGCTGGCAGCTGCATATAAAACTAACAATCAAACAAAACTCCATATAAAAAACCTAGAACAGCTAGCACTTCTTCTTCCGGAAAAGAGTTTATGGCGCTCTAAACATTCTGGGGACCTTTCGACCATGAAAAGAATGGAAAAACTAGCTTTTCAAGCAGCTCTGCTTTTGGCTAAGTGGCATTTCAACACAGGCGTTAGCTCAGGTCTGAGCAAACACTACATGTCTGCAGCATCTTTTTTCTCCATTGTTCTCGATTTTTCACCCTATCACAAAGATGCTAGTAGGTGGCGACTATCAAAGGCTCACTGCTATTTTTATTCGGAAAACTTTGAAGAAGCTGCCATGCAATATTCCCAGTTGCTTAGCGATATTAAACTAGACAAAGAACTTCTTCAAATAAGCTCCTACCAACTTGCAATCTCTTATGAAAAAATGTGGAGAAGAAGTTTTAGAGAAGCTTTAGAATCTGGAATGCAAGTAACCAATGATGAGAAAACAATTGGATACCTAGTTCAACTGGAAAAAGCTGTAAACAGCTATGTAAGTAATTTCCCCAGCTCTTCCAAGGCTATTGATCTACTGTTAGTAGCAGCTACTGCGAATAAGGACCAGGGCCGTTATCAACTGGCAATCACTTTTTGGAACAAGGTTCTAAATCTAGGTTCTACTATTGGTCAACGCAGTAAAGCTCTAAGAGGAATAGTATTTGCGACTTTAAAACATCGCTCGACAGGGAACCTAATAGTTGCTTTGCGCAAGTTTCTTAGGCTTGAAGATTGGAAGGCTCTTGGTTCTACTATGCAGCGAGAGTTTCTAAGTCTTTTAGGACAAGCTAGCCTCGATGAAGGTCTTCGACTCCATGATAATGGTGCTATTACTGAAGCTGGGCAGCTATTAGTAAGTATTGCTAGCGAATTTCATGGCCTTCCGCAAAGATCTCGGATTATGCGTGACGGAGCCTATTATTTAGCTATTGCCGGAAACTGGCTAAAGGCCCAAGAAGCAGGATTAAACTATCTAAGTTGGGGCTTAAAGAAAGAAAAAGCTGATATGCTTTATCTTCTTGCACGCAGCTATGAATATCAGCTTAAATTTATGCTTGCATCAGACTATTATTGGCAGCTAGCTTCTGGCTTTCCGAGGCACAAAAAAACCCCAACTAGTCTGCTTAGATCAGAAAAACTTGCAGAGGCTGATGACTTATTTGAGTTAGCTGGAAATGCCTCTGAATTACTAGGTAAGTATGAAAAATCTCATCAAAAAAAAATGTCCTGTTACAAGAGATCGGTTTCGCACTTTTTAAAAGCAAAAAAATATCGCAAAGCAATTAAGGTAGCGAAATTGAGACTAAAACTCAGCAAAGATTTGTTAGAAAAATTTGAAACTAAGATCTTGCTCGCAAAAACTTACTTATCAGGTTATGACATCAGCAAGGGAATAAACATTATTAAGGGTGTAATTCAATCCAGTAAAAACTCTAAATCAAAGATTGGAGCAGAACCCTGGGCAAGCATTTATGGTGAAGCCAATATAATTTTAGCAAATGAAATTTCTAAAGAGTTCAAAACAGTAGAGCTGTGGAACAATTTAAAAAGATTCAATTATCTTCTAAGTATCAAGAAGAAGTCCTATCAAAGACTAAAAAATATTTATCTTGCAGCTATACGCAGTAATCACCTGGAATGGAGCGCTATGGGGCGCTACAAACTAGGTGACATCAGTGAGTCATTCTCTATAGAATTATCTTCTTCACTGTTTAAACTCGAACAGTCGGGCCAAAGACCATCAGCAACACTAATTAACGAAGCTTCAGACCTTCGATTTTTTGCAAATAAACTATTTAGCCAAAACGTACTTCTTAGTAGTAAACAAAATTATGCTAGCAACAGCTGGGTAAATAAATCAAAGTGGAGAATAAGAGGAACAACAATAGCACCTAAAAAACCATTTGAGGAGTCGGTAATTCCTCATGCAGTGCACCTTGATCTTCCTTACCAATGGAGCCTTTAATGCAGCATTTATTATTATTATCGGCTTTTTCTTTTGCTCTTTTGGCCTGTTCTCCCTTTGGATCAGCGGAAAAAGAAAATAATGAACTTGATGTAGAAATGGGTCCTGTACCAGAACAAAACGGTACCACTAATCCCTTGGCTCAAAAAAACAAAAATAGATCAATGAGCTGGAGAGATTTTTTCAAACCACCCCCAAATCAAAAACAAAGAGGTATCCTCCAACAGAAGTTTATCTCATCAGGAGATAATCAAAATCCAGAAGACCTATTGAAAAAAGCACGATCTTTCTTAGCATTGGGACATTTAGATAAAGCTGAACATACCTATCACAACCTTCTGAGGATAGATTCTGACAATCTCCAAGGATTGCTAGAATTAGCTATGATATATATCCGAAAAACTGATACCGATCACGCCTTTAACCTCTTAGAAGAAATTAAACAAAATTTGACTAAAATGGAAACTATCCCTAATAGTTTTTTATTTCAATACAGATACACCCTAGCACTTGCATATGAGTTAATCGATGATACTCGAAAAAGTCATGAAATATTAAGCGACCTGATCGCCTTGGATAAAACATTCACCCCAGGTTACGCTGCATTAGCCTCATCCTACCTAAACAAGGACAAGTTGGAAGTCGCCGAATTTATCGTTTTACGTGGCTTGGATAGAGGCAAAGAAGATCCCTCATTATATAATCTACTTGGAGTGATAACCGAGAAAATTGGAAACTTAGAAAAATCTGAAACATGGTATGCAAAAGCGCTTTCAATTTCTCCTACTTTTGTCCCAGCTTTAGTAAACAAGGGTATTCTGTCACTACGAAAATATGACTATGAAAGTGCGGAAATTTCCCTTAAAAAAGCCTTATCATTGCAGGGAAATCACATTGAAGCCCATACTGCTCTTGGGCTAGTTTACATGCGAACCGGCAAATATAACGATGCGAAAATTCTTTTGGAAAAAGTCCTGGAAATTGACCCACAAAATTCAAATTCTCGTTATAATTTAGCATTGCTTACACTTCATTCCTTTGACCACCCATACCAAGCTATGCGCCTTTTTTATGAAGTCTTACAAAGTTCAATAGAAAGCAGCAGTGATTTAAAAGAGTTAGCGAGATCATACATAGAAGACATCAAACATGCCAATAACAAAAAGCATAAAGAGAGTAATTAAACTAATTAAATATGAATCCGATAGGATGTGAAGAAGGACTGATTACCGGTTAATAGTAGTTAAGCCTACACTAACGTATTTAAGTGCAAGGATGAATTATGTCACAAAGTCAACAAAAGTATGATCGCACAAGCTTTATTCTTGTAGTTGATGACGACAACACTCTACTGAAGTTTTTCAAGATTCACCTAAATAAGTTTTTTTCAAAAGTGATCGTAGTCAAAAATGCAAAAGAAGCCATAGAGTCTTTACGAGAAAAAACTATTGATCTCGTTATTTCAGATATCAATATGCCAAGAATGGATGGTTTCCAATTGATGAAGCGGGTTAGGAAACATGATACTTCCATTCCAGTTCTTCTGATCAGTGGAGCCCTTTTAAATCAAGACGAAGAGGAATTGCTCAATGAAGCTGATGGATATTTGCGAAAACCTTTTAATGTCGACCAATTGCATGATTTTATTAATAATGGGCTACTAAGAAGAGAAAAAATGAAGCAGTTAGCCACCTTAGTTTCAGACAAGAAACAACTGCGTAACCTACTTAAAGGGACAGTGAAGTTAGAAAAAGTCATCAAAAAAGACCAGCAGGATGAAGCAAAAGCATTATTGGACGAAATTAGTCAGGTTGCTTAAGGCCCATCCTAATAAAACCCAAAGTATTATTATTTCTAAAGATATCTGCAATCTACAAGAATCCATTCAAATTACAAGCCAAATAAAGAAATACGATCTGGATGAATATAACGTGATTACAGTTGCTTAGTAAATAGTCTAAGGGTCCTATTTCACTTTCTATCGTCATCTATCATGCCCATAAATATTTACATTTTATTTACAGAACCTTGAACCTTTACCACTTGCCTTAAGTGCTTCTCATTTGTACATTCTTATACTCTCAACAATAGCCAGTAAGGACTGGTAAGTGAGAATAAAGCATTCCTTGGAAGTGCTTTGCAATGAGATAAGGGAGTTAAAGAGTGCGTATTTTGGTTGTAGAAGATGATGCCCCATTAGCGGACATTATTGTAAGGTGTTTAAGGGAAGAGTCGTACGCAGTAGATCATGCTGCTGACGGACAAGAAGCTGAATGGATGGCTTTCGAAAATCCATATGACCTCATTATTCTAGATATCATGCTACCTCGTAAAGATGGTATGGAAGTATTGGATTCCCTGCGCAAAGGCGGAGTCACAACTCCTGTTTTGTTTCTTACAGCTCGGGATGCTACTGATGACTTGGTCAAAGGACTAGACTCTGGAGCAGACGACTACTTAACAAAGCCATTTAGCCTAGATGAAGTGATGGCCAGAGTAAGAGCACTTCTGCGTCGCAAAGACACCTTCTCACCTGCTGTAATAGAGCTTGGGCCTTTAAAAATAGATCCTGCACGAAAAGAGGTAGTAATCAATGATAAAATTGTCGAGTTTACTGCTAAAGAATATGGCTTACTCGAGTATTTTGCAAGAAATGTAGGTACGGTTCTGACTCGTACTCAGCTGTCAGAACATGTATGGGATATTAATTTTGAACCCACATCTAATGTGGTTGATGTTTACGTAGGCTATTTAAGAACAAAGATTACCAAAGCAATAGGCCATTCGCTCATCAAGACCGTAAGGGGACATGGGTATATGTTAGACGTTAATCAAAGTCATCCGGACACGATAGGCCAAGTTGTCGATGCTGGAAGCGAACTAAGCGGTGAAATGAGACCATGATTTTAGATCGGATTCCAGTTCGATTCAGACTTTCAATCGTACATGCTATTTGCATGGCATTGATCTTTATTTTTATTGGCTTTGGTCTCTACAAAGTTGTAGAGAATAATCTCAATGATTCTGTCAATGCAGCACTAATTTCTTCGGCCAAATCAATCAGGGATGCACGTTTTTCATGGGGTTTAGGCTACCAAAGAGACTCTCTAATTGAACAATTTTTTCGCGATCCATTGCAAGTTAATCAATTAATGGGCGAACGCTTTATAAAACCATATGCACGAATTATTAGCATTTCTGGGAAGGTACACTCTAAAACCGAAAACGTAATTGCGGCCCTTCCGGTAACGCCTAAAGCAATTGGTAGAGCAGAAAAAGGCTTGTCGACTATAGAAACATTTTCTTTTAAAGACCGAGCACCTTTGCGTCAAATTACTTTACCGGTGATGCTTCATACAAAGTTTACTGGCGAAATCGTACAAGTAGGAGTATTTCTCAATCACACCCTAGACACATTGAAAGGGACTGCAATCATTCTTTGGTTTGTACTTCCTTTGACGCTTTTAATTTCTATCCTACTAGGATACGTTTTCACTGCTAGAGCCCTTAATCCAGTTAAGGCAATCTCTAAAGCCGCATCTCAAATGTGCATAGATGATCTAAGCATAAGGCTTCCAATCCCACCTGCAAATGATGAAATTCAGGACTTATCAAAAACCTTCAACAAGATGTTTGATAGCTTAGAAGATGCTGTCAAAAGACTAAGGAGGTTTACTGGTGACGTTTCTCATGAGTTACGAACTCCTCTCGCCGTGCTTCGAGGAGAAGCGGAATTGACCCTCCGGCGAGAGCGTGAACCAGAACAATACCGTAAGTCTCTTCAGACTATTGCCAAAGAAGCAATTCACATGACTAGCATAATTGAAGACCTCCTTCTTCTTGCTCGAGCAGAGAGTAAGTCGGTAGCCATGAACTGGACCCAAGTGGGTGTTAAGGACTTTATGTCCGAACTAGCGGATAAAGTAAGCACGATATACAAAAACAAAGGCTTATCACTGAATGTATTTCAGGAGAAAGGACCTGAAATTTTTTATTGCTCTCAAGGTTACTTGGCACTAGCACTCAAGAATATTTTACTAAACGCGGCCAAGCACTCAGCTAAAGCCAGTCAAGTTTCATTTAAAGCAAGTTCTAGCGATGAATTTATTCACTTTCAAATCGTCGATGAGGGAGAAGGAATTCCCGAAGAGTCACTTCCCAATATTTTTGACCCTTTTTTCCGCGCTGACACGGCTAGAAATCGTGCTGGCGGCGGTGTAGGCATTGGCCTTAGTCTAGCACTTGCATTAGTTAAACTTCATGGTGGAAACATAGAGGTTAGTTCAAAAATAGGGGAGGGTACTTCTTTCGTTGCAAGTATCCCTTTAAAAGAAAAGGATCAAGTTGTCGGTGAAACACGAAGGTTGACTCGCTCACTTGAAAGCATGGTTCCAAAGCTATCTTAAAACCCTCTGCAGGTGACTTTCTTACTTCTATTTGAGAGAAGCCACAATTCCTTGCTCACCTCGTAGGCAATGGCGAGATCTCCTTATAAGCACCTGATATCCCTCGGTTTTACTCGGAAAGACTCTGAATTATCGCTAATGCTTAGGAAAGGCAAGTCAGTGAATCACTTTCTGCGCCGACCTAGTGCGACGAGATGAAATCCAGTTTCGGATAGACCTTAAGGTCTTGGTATCCCAGTCTCCACTGGTACGATCATGGAGGAATTCAGCAAATACAAAGTCAAGAGCATCAGTAAAGCACTCCATTTGATGGATTCGAGTCAATATTATCGTAGATTGATCGAGCTCATCACTGTCCTCCCACACTCCAGCTTGATCTCCAGGCACTTGCAAGGATTTAGGATTTAAGTCATCTGCATTTAATACGGCTGTGAAATCACCAACCCCGCGAATATTCATACCAAGTTTAAACTCTTTGATGACCATACCACTAGCCAGAGATGTCGCAGCTTCTTCGCTTTGACTAGGATCCCCACCTCTCAACAAATTCTCATGCCCCTGCTTATCAAAAGGCTGTAGAAAAATTCGATCATCTATCCAGAAATGAAAACTAAGGTCGCCCTTGTCCTTAGACCTCTCTAGAAAAAAAGCTTCTTTGCGCAACTCGGCTTGATACCACAGCCAAGTTAGGAATTCTTTCCCAAGAAAGGCTTTCGTTTTTGTGAGAGTGCCTAATTTCTCCAAATATTTATCGGTATCTTTACTAGAATGTTCCATTTTATTCTCATATCTAGAGAGTTACAACTGTTGAAAACTGTGGAAAAACTGTGGAAAAACTGTGGAAAAACTTATTCCAACTGTCCCCAGCCACCTCTACAACTAAGCCTATCTAAGGCATATAGAAGCCTCCACAAAACTCTTACTAACTCAAAAGGTAAGATTAGGAAATATCATTGTCGTTTGTAAACCAAAGTTTGTCAATACAGCTGATTATGATTTAATCAAAACCAATATTGTTCATAGCTGTTGCGAGCGCAAGCACACCTACTATTAAGGGTAAGGATAATTTCAAGTCTAGGATTTCTCAATCTGTTGCTCAAGCCTGAGTATAGATCGCTTCCCAACCTTTGCTATCTTTAAATAGCCGAATACATCGGATCGCTTTTTCCTCGGTCAAATAAAAGAGATGCCGACGTTTGGCTGGAATTACAAGAAGATCACCAGGTTCTGCAGAAATCTTTATCATCGAACCATCTTTTTGGGACATGACTTCAAAAACACCTTTGCCTTCTACGACGAACCGAACTTCATCATCGTCATGGTGATGCTCCCTTACAAATTTCGTGCAAATTTGGTCCAGATCAGGGGTGTCAGGTTTTAGCGCCACTAGATCAGCATGTATATACTGACCCTTCTTTTTCAACTTTTTCACTTCTGGAGCATATGCATCGAGAACTGCAGCATCATCAGGATAAGCATCCGGCTTTGTGCCCCATCTTTCGTAAAGAATTCCCTCTTCAGCTAGCAAGTTGGCAATTTCAATGGGGTCTTTATAAGAAGTCGCACCGAACTCAAGCGTTGCCATAATACACTCCAATTTGTTGTCTTGAAATAGAAGAATAAGTCGTTGAAGGCTACCATATAAGGTATACACCTGTACGAGGAATCTTCCAAGCTTCCTCCAGCATTTACCAGATGATGAACCAGTGGAACAATTTCTATGGGAAAAAAAAGAAAAAACAAAAATATCAGAGAATTATCTGGTCCAACCGAGCGTGGAGTCAACTTTGACCTGGAAGAGGATGCTGATGAACTATTTAGCTCCTACCTAGATGCGATGGACCCACTTGCAGTTTTGTCGGAAAAAGAAGCAAAACCAGAAGAATCTGAACCGGCAAAACCATCAAGAAACAGCAAATCTAAAGCTCGAGAATTACAAATTGACTTGCATGGATATGCTTTGGCAGATGCTATCTACCAGGTTGATTGCTATATTCAAAACCTGCTGAAAGAAGGGGCAAGGATCTTCACATGTAAAATCATCACTGGAAAAGGCCGTCATAGTGGCCCTGAAGGGGGTGTGTTGGCAAAAGAAATACATTCGCATGTTCGTGACACCTACCGCAGGGAAATCCTGCGAATAGAAGAAAGCCCTGCTGATGCCACTTTAAATGGCTTGCCTCTAAAAGGTTACTTCAACGTAACATTTTCTCGCAAAGGCAAATAATTACCGAAGGCCTACAACAACGCCAGCAAATTCCGAATGGAATATGTAGACGAAGATAGAGGGTGGCGCTGTATGAATGGATTAGGTGATAGAAATTCAAATAGAAAGAAACTATCGTCAAAACACCTTAATAAATCAGATCGATATGTTCTTCGCAAATTGCTAACTCTTACTTCTGTTGCTGCATGCTTCATTGCAATTTCTTTTACCGCACTTACCAGACCTGAATTAATAAAGGCTCCCTTCCAAGAGCTTGTAACGCTGCTTATCCCTCAATACAACAGCACTGCCATAAAAAAACAAAATAGTCTAAACCTCAGGCAAGCTGCAGAAGCTGGGGACTGCAAAGATCTGACCCAAATTGGTTTGAAGGGTTTGCAAGTAACTAAAAAACTAAGTTTGACACAAAGTGTTCAAATGTCTGAGTGTTTTTTATTAACTGGGCAGTACTTTCAATCATTTTCAATGCTTAGCCCTTTTTTTGAAAGCCTCAGTGAATACTCTGAAGCTGAATTAAATGAGTTGAAAGGAGGAGGTGAAAAAGGACAGGCATTTATTACGCTGATTTTAAGCTTGGTGGCCCAACTAAAGTTTAAAATGGCTCATAATATCACGAAAAACTACTGCAAAGAGTGGGATTACTCTGCTAGTTGTGTCGGAAAGCTCGTCCTATTAAGTTTTACTGGAAGCAAGGCTGTTGCAGCTGATGAGGCATACAATTACCTGAGTAAATTGCACAGTACTAGCTCAAAAAAACATGTGAAGAAACAGCAGCAATTAGGTTTTTTTATTCATTTTGCTGGAGCTATCGCAGCTTCACGTATATCCGAAATCGAGGTGATAAATCAGCGTTTTTATTCGGCAATGAATGCACTGCAAAAAAATAGACATGCCCTCTTAAAACTATTATTTTATGAGTGGACCCTTGCTCTATTTGCCAATCGACAATTTGATGCAATTCCAGGACTTGTGGATCAAGCAGCGAAGACTACGGTAGGAGAAGAGTACAATTGGTATTATAAACTCTCAGCACTTAAGCGTTTGTCTAATGTAAATCAACAAAGCACCACCTTAAATACACTATTGAACTCAAGAGACTCAAAACTTATATTCTTAAGTGATTACAGGGTAATACGAATGCTCACCCCCTTAGTCATTCGTTATTCCTCTGCAAAAAAGTTATTACCAATTATCGATTGGACCTTGCGCAAGTACAAGGACTTTAAACCAGACCCTAAATATCTTTACGAGCTTCAGGTTCTTAAGTCCCGTACCCTAATCGCAGCAGAACAGCATTTAAAAGCATCTGAGTACCTGCAAGAATCTTGGGAAACGAGTATTCAAGGCCATGTCTACATGCACTTAAACGGGGTTGCACTCCTGCTACTTGGTTCTAAGAATATGGTCCAATTAAAACAAGCCAAAGGCTATTTTGAGAAGAGTTCAAAGGAGCAATTGAATTGGCAAAGTCTCTATGGTAAAGCAAAGGCCTCGATTCAGCTAAAGCAATACCGAGAAGCTGAAAAGATTTTGAGAGCCCTCAAACGTCTTCGAGTCCAGCAAATGAATGAGAAAAATTTTTGGGCAGACATGCTAAAAGCAGAATTATTGCTCATAGCAAAAAAACCAAAAGAACTGCTTAGGATGATAAAGAAACGTTTTGAAAAACAGCAAGAGCAACCAGAAGTATTGGAATTGAAAGCATCAGCTTATTATCTACTAGGGGAGGTTAAAAAAGCTAGAACAATCCAAGATAAAGCAGATCTAAAAAAGGTAAATTACACTGGATTTTACTTTTGGAATCAAGATGCACCTTTACATCCAATGGTATTTCATCAAGTTAGATACGGATTCTGATTCTAAGGAAAAAACATGGCCCCTAAGCATACTTTCGAATTATATATTCCCTTCCCTAAAGAGCCACATCAATGCATTCATCTCAAAGAACAAGTAAAATCATGGCTCTTTGCTCAAGGTGAGAAAAGTTTTGTAGAAGGCTCCCTAGAGGACCTTGATATTGATCATGAATTTGTTGATAGTGAACGCAATTTTTATCAAGAGCTAGGCGGTGACCTCAGCCCAATTAGTGTTTACAGTTATGATATCGAACATCTCCAAAGCCTCCATGCACGGCTTATGCAAAATTTTCCCACAGGCATAAAAAGCCAAGAGAAGAGCATGGAAACCAGTGTTTGGCTCGAGGGTTGGAAACAAAGTTTTAAACCGATCCATACTAAATGTTTTTATTTATACCCTCCATGGGAACAAGGGCCACAGCCAGGAAGCTCTCTAATTCCTCTCATCATAGATCCTGGAATGGCATTTGGTACCGGGCAACACGCAACTACTCAGGTGTGTTTGAAAGCTCTAGAAACTTTTAAATCATATGCAAACACAAATAAAAACTTACGACTTCTCGATGTAGGCACAGGCTCAGGAGTATTGGCAATTGCTGCTAAAAAAATTGGATTTTCAACCGTACATGCTTGTGATATTGATCCAAACTCTGTCCTAGCAAGCAAAGCTAATGCTAAGGCAAATCAAGTTCCTTTCTCAGTCTGGAAAGGAAGTATCCCCAGCAGAGATTTCAAAACCGATGAAGGCACTGGAGCATACGATTTAGTTGTAGCAAATATACTATTTGTAGTCTTGAGCAAAATCATTGCGGACCTTGCTGCTGAATTAGCTCCAAAAGGTAAACTCATTCTTTCAGGTCTTCTAGTTGAGCAAAAAGCTCAGATGCTTGAGCATGCTCGAGAACATGGCCTTAGCTGTGTTCAAGAATGGGAGCAGTCTGATTGGTCCTGTCTATGTTTGGAAAAGCTATGAAACATACTTTTCGTTTTTTAGGAAGCTGCAATCACCCCAGTTCCAAAAACCAAGAATGGGAGATTGCCGGAGACGAGCACCATCATTTAAGAAAAGTCTTAAAACTTCCCGAAAATACAAATGTTGAAGTTTTTGATGGCAAAGGACATAGTGCAAGTGGCAAAATTAGCTTCCTTGACCGTAGCAAGGCTGTCGTTATGGCAAGCCCCCTTCACTATGAGAGAGAGGAGCATGAGAATGCCATTGCTCTCGGTGCATTAAAGCCTGGATTTATCGACGAACTCTTACCCAGCCTTACAGAACTTGGGATCAGTTCTATTCACGTTTTCTTGACCGACCAGACTGAAAAAAGCCGTATCACTGATAAGGCCGTCAAACGTTGGCATAAGATCATTTTAACTGCTGTAAAACAGTGCAAACGCAACTATCTGCCTAAAATCAAGACCTGGCCTAATATGAAAACTATGGTCGACCAACTAGATGAGCTCTACTCAGAGTCTATTGTGCTAGACGCTTCAGGAACGGAACCGTTTTTGAATCATTTAAACCCTGGAACTTGCAAATCAATCTGCGCAATCATCGGGGGTGAAAAGGGATTTTCCCATGCGGAATTAGCTCTCTTAGGTGCTCGCAAGCTGCGCTGCCAGAAGCTTGGGTCTCACGTGCTCAGGGCATATACCGCCACAATTGCTGCAGCAAGCCTGCTTAGTTGCCGCTCTCTTAAACCTGATACACACTAGACTTTAAAGCCTGGTTAACTTGCCCTTATCTTATAAAGATTGCAAACTATCATAGCCCCATAGATCCATGAATAAAGAGATCGTAGATTTGTGGCTCACTCATCAGAGCCCTCGGTAGTGTTACAATTTATGATAGTAAACCTACCGTAGCCTCGGGCAGAGGCATTTATTCCTCTTCCCTCCAAGAGAAAGAGAAGGTGGGTGAGCAAAGACATCTATGCCTATGAGGCATTTGCGTATCAAAACTTTGATAAGGGTTTTAAGTATGGTAAAGGTAAAAGCAACGCGACGTGGTGTAATCTTAATAGAGCCATACAAACAACTACGATTCGGATTAATGTTTCTCGTAATTAATCTAGTTTTTTCTACTTTGTTATTTGGTATTTTTGGCTATTATCTCTGGGATATCTATGAGTCACTATCTTTCTATTTTCAGCTAGATAAAAATCAAAGTGTGATGACATTAGCAAAAATTGGCAGACCAGCCATTATAGGGCTGATACTTATCATTTTTTTTATTGCAACAACCCTGTTTATGTCTGCAAGATATACGCATCAAATATATGGTCCAATGGTTTCAATTTTGCGTTTTCTCGATGATCTCCTAGCGGGGAAGGAGCCTTCCTCTATAAAATTGCGATCATCAGACCAACTTCAAGAGCTGGTAAGTAAACTAAATTTACTAACTAAGAAGTATGCCAATCAGATTCAACAAGGAGACAATAACTCAAAACAAAAACTCATAGACAGTATCGACAATATATTAGAAGGAAAGAAGGTGCAGGAGCTGAATCTGCCAGAAGGTGATCTATATTCCGATTTAGCTGTAAAAATTAACCAGCTAGCTCAAAAGCTTCACGCACCCTAAACCACCAACTTACTTCCGAGGTGTAATTATGAAATCGAGAGTAGCGACACAAGTAGAGAGCGTCAAAAAACAGTATGAACAATTAAAAGAAAAACTTCCCCACTACCGCAAACAACTAGGACGCCCTCTAACCCTTGCAGAAAAAATCCTATTTAGCCACCTTCGGGAGGATTCTGACTTAAAGAGTCTCGAACGTGGTAAAAGTTTTATACTATTGCACCCCGACCGTGTTGCAATGCAGGACGCAACCGCACAAATGGCAATTTTACAATTTATCCAATCTGGCAAAAAACAGGTTGCTGTGCCAAGCACTGTCCACTGCGACCATCTGATCAGGGCACACATGGGCTCAGACAAAGATATGAAGGTTGCCAATGATGAGAATGCAGAAGTATTTGAATTTCTACGCAGCTCATCGCAGAAATACGGCCTAGGTTTTTGGGGACCTGGCTCAGGGATCATTCATCAAGTGGTTTTAGAAAACTATGCCTATCCTGGTGCACTTATGATCGGCACCGACTCACATACCCCTAATGCTGGGGGCTTAGGAATGCTGGCCATCGGTGTAGGTGGAGCGGATGCAGTTGATGTTATGGCAGGCAAGCCTTGGGAACTTCTTAATCCAAAGGTAGTTGCCGTCAAACTAAGTGGCAAACTAAAGGGCTGGAGTGCTCCCAAGGATGTCATTCTTAAAGTACTCGAAATCCTAACCGTAAAAGGCGGCACCAATAAGATTGTAGAGTATATTGGCGACGGAGCAGAAAGCATTAGTTGTACTGGTAAAGGCACCATTACCAACATGGGAGCTGAGTTGGGTGCTACCACATCGGTTTTTGCCTACGATAAGGCGATGGCGGCTTATCTTAAAGAAACTGAACGCGCCGATATTGCAGAGCTAGCCAATCAATTCAATGATTGCCTTCGTCCTGACCCTGAAGTGCTTGCCGACCCTAAGAAGTTCTATGATGAAGTAATCGAAATTGACCTAGATAAACTTGAACCATACATAGTGGGGCCTCACTCCCCAGACTTGGCTAGACCAGTTTCAAAACTCGGGCCTGAGGCGAAAGAAAAATCATACCCACAAAATATCAGCGCCTGTCTTATTGGAAGCTGCACCAACTCTTCCTACGAAGATATTTACAAGGCAGCATCGGTGGCTAAAGAGGCGATGAAGCACGGTATTAAGTCTAAAGTTCCTTTCTTTATTTCACCGGGCTCTATGCAAATTTTTGCCACAATTAAGCGTGATGGCCTACTCCAAACTCTCGAAGAATTCGGCGGAACAGTTCTCGCCAATGCCTGCGGCCCCTGCATCGGCCAGTGGAAACGTGATGACATTAAGGATGGGGAAAGCAATTCGATTGTAACTTCATTTAACCGGAATTTCCGTGGGCGCAACGACGCTAACAAAGAAACCTTAGGTTTTATCAGTAGCCCAGAAATGGTGGTTGCATATGCAATTACTGCAGACCTAGGCTTTAACCCTGCTACGGACCAGGTAAAAACACCAGACGGTAAACAAGTGTTGCTTACCACCCCGAATGCGCCTGAACTTCCAGAAAATGGCTTTGTTAAAGATCGTTCTGGCTTCCTTGAGCCTGCAGAAAACGGCGATGGCGTGGAAGTGGTAGTCAAACCATCTAGTGAGAGGCTTGAGTTACTTGCTCCGTTCAAAAAATGGAATGGCCAGGACTTTCAAGATCATCTGTTGCTAGTAAAAGTTAAGGGTAAATGTACGACAGATCATATTTCACCAGCTGGAAAATGGCTTCGGTTTAGAGGGCACCTCAACAATATTAGCGACAACATGCTTCTTGGCGCTAATAACTTTGCCGGAGGTGAGGCTGGGCAGGGACTAAACCAGCTCACAGGGGAAAAAGGCGAGGGTCTCTCTGCAATTGCTCGCAAGTACAAAGAATCAGGAAAACCCTGGGTAATTGTCGGCGACGACAACTATGGCGAAGGATCGAGCCGTGAACATGCAGCGATGTCGCCACGCTATCTAGGGGCCAGCACGGTTATTGTTAAAAGCTTTGCGCGGATTCATGAAACAAACCTTAAAAAGCAAGGGGTGCTTGCCCTAACCTTTGCCAACCCTAGCGATTACGAAAAAATCCAAGAAACTGATAAGCTCTCGGTACATAATCTCGATTCATTTAGCCCGGGAAAGAGCCTTACTCTGAAAATCAAGCATCCTGATGGCAGCGAAGAGAAAATTGAAGCGATGCACTCTTACAATGCTGAGCAAATCGAATGGTTTAAGGCTGGTTCATCCTTAAATATGATCTAGTATTGAAATGCTAGGTACTATTAAGGAACGAATCATTTAGAACAGAGCCGCTATAATTTTATTTGGCTTTGACCTTGACTTTTCAAATCAGTGCTCTTATAACCGTAACTACCTGACGCGGGGTGGAGAAGTACGGTATCTCGTCGGGCTCATAACCCGAAGATCGCAGGTTCAAATCCTGCCCCCGCTACCAAATATAGCACTAAGAAGCTCGGTTTAACGACCGGGCTTTTTTTGTATCTTGAGGTAGACCCCTCCATTACAGTCGGGGTGACTTATTATCCTGAGTAGAACAAGTGTCACCCTGAGCGAAGCCGAAGGGTCTCCTACTAATAAGCAATGGACACCCGGTCAGGCAATCTCACTCAAAGATCACCTAACCCTCACATTCTGTTCAGGGTGATAACAGGTAATCTGTCATCCGACTAAGTAAAGCTCATGGAGGGATCTCCTCCAAAACAAACCATTAATAAGGATTAAAAAAATGAAAACCCTACTAACTATCATCACCTGCTTTTACATGCACACTGTACTTGCAAGCGAATTATCTGTTCAAAAACTAGGCGAACAACTTGCGGCCGATTATAAAGACCAACTCATCGACCTCATCAAAACCGATGAGGAAGAGCACTATGCCACTCATGATGGTGAAAACATTGAAGAGATCATGCAAAGCGTTACCTCTCACAGCAAAGTGACATACATTGCCATTCAGAATGGAAAACTCCTTGGCTTCATCACCCGAGCTTATGTGCCTGATTTGTGGAATGCACAACTTGGACAGGAAACTACATCTAAGATAAAGAACAACATGGCTCCTAAAAAGTGGGATGAAAACATTAATATTTTTAACCTACATCACCTTTTGGTGAACCCTGAGCACCGAGGTAAATCTGTAGGAACCCAGTTGATGAGACAAGTGATTAACGATGGAATCCAAAAGAACATCTCTGGGATTTTAATTGGTGTTAAAGAAAGCAACACAGCTGCTACGGCATTTTACCAAAAAATGGGTGCAGAAAAAGTTGAAGGCATGCCGGAAAATAAAGATAAGCCAGTGAACATGAAGCTGAGCCTGAGAAAGGCTAATTAAACGGTTGAAAATTCCTTTCCTGGTAAAGACCCCTCGACAAGCTTCGGGGTGACATGCACCATTTCATATCCAACAAGCTCTTACGTTGCCATTCTCATTATCATTGCCACGCAAGTCGTGCAACGATCCGTGGTTAGGCAAACTTCGTCAGAGATCACCAAACCCTCACTTTCTGTTCGAGGTGATGACAAGAGGGATATCCTACAAAGATATCACAATCTTAATAACTCATATTTTTGTCCTACTTTTTTTCTAAGATCAATTCATGTAATAGCTTTCATATCGGTATAATCAATAAATCGAGGGGAAATTATGAAAAAGATTGTGTCAATTCTAGCTTTATTTTTCATATGTAACATCAAAGCATATGGACACCCACCTGCAGATATGACAGCTACCTATGATACAGATAATAATTCTATTACTGTAAGTTTAAGACACCGAACTTTTGATGGTAACAGCCATCGAATCTCTCGTTATGAAGTGAATATTAATGGTGAAGCTCTCGAATTTAACAAAGATAATCAAGATGGAAATACTCCAACGGAAACGTTATCGCTTGAAGAATTTGAGATTCCTGAAAACGCAAAGATAACAATCACTGCAAAGTGTTCTCTATTTGGAAGCCTAACGCGAGACTTCTATTTTTCCAATGCATCCCTTATCGAAGATGATCAGGATTATTAATTACTATTAAACTATCACCATAACTTATTCCTAAAAACAACTTATCTTCATTGAGATTTTTTTTATTTTTGTTACCAACTATAAGAATATGAATAGCGTAAATATGCTTGTTAAATCAAGTAAGAGGGTTTTATATGTATAAGATATTATTATTTTTCGCACTATTTTCATTTCCTGGGAATTCCTCTGCTGAAGATAAAAGCTTGAGGTTTTATAACCCTAGTCTAAATTCTCAGGAAGCCCTATCAGAAAGCCCTGAACTAAAAAGTCAATTAGACAGTTCTATAAACCTTGACGAGTTTGGTAAGATTGCTTATCGAAAACCACTTGATGAAAATAATGGCGAAATTGTCGTTTTGTTTCACGGAATTTTTGGTGGTGTTTCTCATAGAAGCTATAAAGAACTGCTTGCCAAGTTAGATGCAAAGGGATACCAAGTCTATATCATGGACCTTCCTGGGGTTGGGGCTAGTTATAAGCCTAAGCGAAGATACAATATTAAGGTCATAGATAAATTTATTCAAAGCTTCCTTAAAAAAGTAATAAAAGAACCGGCTCATGTAGTTGCGGCAAGCACCATAACAACCAGTGCATTATATGTGGCAAGTAAAAATCCGGAGCTATTTGCTAGCTTAACGGCACTAGCCCCCGTTGGGGCCACAGGATTAAACAAAGCTCCTAGTTTCTTCCAGAGAATATTTACCAGGTTCGAAAAACGTTACAAAAATGGAGAAGTAGAGCCCTATCTCAAACTTCTCACTCCAAAAAACATTAAGTTTTATAGCTCTTTCGCATACAAAGACGTATCTTTGGTAGACGACAAGCTTGTTGAAGAGTCGCAAATTCAGCAACTTAATTTGGGTCAAAGATGGATTACCTATGCTTTCGTTTCTGGATTAATTTATCGATCATATGCCAAGGCAACAAAAAAATTAGACATCAATAAAACTCCCACCCAAGCTCTAGTTGGAGACAGTGTTAAGGTCTTTAGACCAGCAAAGTTTATTCCAGCATTTCAAAAACCCGAAACCGTTGATGTTTTCAGGAAAATCAACTCCGAGATTACTTACAAAGTCATCCCCGAAAGTGCCGGAGCTATTTGGCGTGAACAAGCCGAAATCGTCGCAAACCAGATAGAAGATTTCATCTCAAACGCAAAATAGACGTTCAGGCTAATGTAGACTAAGACTACCCTAGCCTAGTTACATTGGAGCATTGACCGAAATGCTTTTATTTCTTAATTGAGTCAGTATAACTACTTGTTTAAATTTTCCGACACATCAGTTAATTCAACTATTTCGTACTAATTTATTTTTGTCCTATCAAGGCCAACTTGATGCTTTATAAAT
>JBGCDR010000177.1:0-107589 GCA_045105515.1 Oligoflexales bacterium | reverse complement strand
TTTCCGGATTAAATTCCCTTTATCTAAAGATCGGCATTGTGTTGGCGGTAAATATAGACACCGACACCGCCGTGATTTTTTTTACATAATTAAAATCATCGGAAACTCTGTCATAAATCAATTTTAGAGGATCTTTCTACTGATTAGGTCCTAGATGCCAGGATATTATCAATTGGGAAATCAACGAGGGGTTGATTCCCTCCAGGTCTGAGCTTAACATAAATGGCAACGAGAGATTATATTCATTCGACTGGTTTCCTCTGACTAATGATGATGAGGTGATTGAAAAAGTCATGATTATTATGGAAGATATTAAAGAAAAAGAACAGCTGCGTAAAAAATTAAGCGAAAATCAGGCGATGAATGATATTATCATAGAAATTACAAACCTTGAGAAAAAGAAGGCGAAGAAGTATTTCGATAGTATAACTGATTTAACAAATTCGTTAATCGAAATTATTGCAGAAAGTTCACTAGAAAAAGAAAAAGAAAAAGAAAAAGATTCAGTATTGAGGTTCTTTAGAATCACCCATACCATTAAGGGAAATGCCAGGACCTTTGGCTTCAACCTCTTATCCCATGCGGTACACAATTTAGAAAGTGCAAATCAAATTAGTGATGAATTAACCCTAGAAAAAATATCAAACACTGAAGAATGCTCTTTGTATCTGCGGCAGTATGAATGTTATAAGAATGTTTTTATGAGAGTCTTTGGGGATAAGGAATCTGGAACAGAAGCGACCCTAAGCAATGAAAAGATCAAGCAGTTGATTAAAATTTGCTCTTTGTTTCCACATGATAACAAGGGCCTTTATTACCAATCCCAAGCTCTTCTAAGCGACCTTCTCGATCAACTTTATCCTTCAACTAAATCAATAAAAGATTATGTCTCAACAATAGTTTCACAGACAGCAAAAGAACTTGGAAATCAAGTACCAACCCTATATTTTAACGCCTCAGAAAAAGTATATTTCAAGGAAAATGACTTTTTGGCAGTGACTTCATTTCTAGGACACATGATTCGCAACTCTGTGGATCATGGAATAGGAAGCAAGGAAAATGGTTCTATTAACATAGACATTGAGTTTAGCTCGCAGGCTATAGAGATTATTTTGTCTGACAACGGCGATGGAATCAACATCGATGGAATCAGAAAAAAAATTGAACCGTCAGGAACAAACGCTAAAGAAATAACTGACAAGGAAGTAGCCTTGACAATATTCCAAAGTGGATTTTCAACCAAAGAACAGCTATCAAATATCAGCGGGAAAGGCATAGGAATGAATGCCGTTGCCAACAATATTAAGGAACTTGGTGGTCGTATTGATATGGAATTTATTGGAGATAAAATCGAGGGTAAGAGAAGATTCAATTTCCGAATCCACTTGCCAAAATCTCTTGTTTTACACAATCAAAAACTGGATCGAGCATGCGAATTAAAAACTGGTACATAAAAATTATCTTCACATTGAACATAGCATTCACCCCTACCAACGGATGGTCGCAATCGAAAAAATGCCTACTCTTATCTTCGTATCACTACGAGTATGAATGGAACAAAATTATAGTTGATACAGCAAAAAAATCCCTTGAAAAAGACCAGGTTTGTGTTATTAAAGAATTCTATTTAGACTCTATAAGAAAAAAAAACCTTGAAGACATCAATAATAAAGCTCAAGAAGTAAAAAAGTTGATTGAAACTTGGAAGCCTGATGTAACTATTGCTATAGACGATAATGCAAGTCGCTATGTTGTAGCACCATATTTTAGAAATAGCCAAAGAAAGTTTGTATTTTGCGGAGTCAATTGGTCCGTAAAGGAGTACGGCTACCCGTATACCAATGCAACTGGGATGATTGAGGTATTGCCACTGAAACCTTTGTTGGAAAATAGCCTGAAAATTTTTAACTACAACTATAAAAAGATTTCAGGAAAAGCGAAGTCCTTGGCTTGCGTAACAAGCAATAGAACTTCAGATATTTCTCAGTGTCTGCATATTATGAAAATGGCCGAAAATAAACCCTATAACTTATCTGTTCGATTGGCCACCCCCGCGAATTTCACAGACTGGAAGTCTGACTTTAAAAATGTTCAAGAGAAATCTGATATAGTCATATTTCACAATTATCAAGGTATTAAAGACTGGAATAACCATCGGGCAAGAATTTTTGTTAAGGAACATATCAAAAAAATCACTGCTACTACTGAGAGTTGGATGAAGGATTTGAACATGTTCACAATAGAAAAGACTGCAACCGAGCAAGGCGAATACGCAGCAAAAACTGCAATAAAAATATTAAATGGGGAACGTCCTATTGATATTCCTATCATTCCCAATAGAAGATGGAATTTTTACTCCACTAAGTCCCTGTTAGATAAGATCCAGGTAAAAATTCCTCCCTCCATTCGCAATAAAGACCGCTCGCGTAAGTAAGTCTTCCATCTAATAAAATAATCCGAATTTATAAATAAAATCCCAAAAAAGGGATCTCACTTGCTATTTTCCTCTATAATTTTAGCAAGAAGCTTATTGAAAGAATGATAAAATTAATTCTTGTAAGTCCTGAATAAATAGATCCACTAACATAACAATAGCCATTGGATCAGGTTCTGGTGAACTAGCTTCCAATATGATAAGAGCAACATCACTCAGCAGCTTAGTCCCAGCTGCTATTGCTGCATTAATATCAGTTGCTGCTAAATTATATCCACGAGAATCAAGAAACCTACTAACACTATAAGAAGTTATCATCAGATCTTGTGCTTTATCCTCACAATTATCGCCACAATAAAGGAGTTGTTCAGCATTGCTCTGCAACTTATTCTTTAAAAAGCTCGGTGCATTTGGTATCAATGCATCTATCTTTGTGCCCATTTCTGACTGAGCAAGCGCCATTGTTTCAAGGTATTTTTCCTCATCAAACGCTTCTTCAGCAGTCTCTTCTGCGATTTCTTCACCTTGTTCATAAGCTTGATCGCCCAGATTATTCCCTGTTTCTTCTGAATTATTATTTTCTTTTCCTTGGGCTACATTTAAATTTTCCTCATCTTCACCTGGGTTATTTTCGTTTATCTCTACTACTTGGTTTGAGATTTGATCTGCTTGGCCATTTTCCTCTAAACCTTGGCCAATTACCTGACTCATTATTTCAGCAGTAAAGATATTTTCGCCTTCCTGCTCCTTCTCCTGAAAAGAATCTTCACTGATTTCGCTAGTTTCAAGGGTAATACTGGTAGCGTCCATTGATTCAGTAGAACCATTACCATAGTCGCTACTTAGCTTTTTTTGCTCAATTTTTTCCTTAGTTCCACATGCTACAATACTCAGAAATAAACCTGATATCACTAATTTTGACATTAAAGTGCCCATCTACCTTTGCCTCCTGTAGAAATAAATAAATATCACTAGATTTTAAGCGTGATCCGAAGATCAAAAAACTTATCGGAAATTAAGTCTAAATCGATGTTACAAGACTGGGTTTAAATGAATTCTTTGTATTCTAAGTGAATGCCTGCATTATTACTGATTGATTTTTATTTATCAATTTATGCATTTACTGTGATTTAGAATTTAATAGGATGGCTTTTAATTCCATGATTCGTTTTCTTAGGAGCTTTAGTTGTTCACGAGTCTTTTCAAGAGTTTTTTCAACGCGATCAAATGCTTGGCATTCATAAGACGAGGGTTTTTTTAGCCACATCATTGCTTTAATTATCTGAGCTGAACCATAACTTTCCCTTTGGTAATTGGTAGTTAAATTTAATTTATCACTTTGAAGCAATGCGCCCCCAATTGCTGCTGAGCGTTCCCGAGATGAAAGCATTGCAAATTCTTTGCGAGTGAATTTCTTTGTCCCATTTTCTGCTTGCTTACGATTAGCAAAGAGAAAAATACCGCTATTTGCCTTTATAAGCTCAGTTACACTAATATTTGGAAAAATTTGATAGTTCTTTAGAAGCCTTGTATCAATTTTATCAAAGTAGGTATCTATCTTATGACTAATACTTTCCTGGCTCAATGAAAGACCTTTTGGAGAATAAGAATCACCATCAACAACTAAAGTAGCTTCGGCAATTGCAGCAAGTTCTTCGTCTTCTGCTTGAGGGTCTACCAAGCTCATGTGCTCAGCTATAAATTTTGGTCCCATATTAAGTAAATTTTCTAACTGCTTTTCTATTTCCTCATTTATAATAGATACAAGTTTTTCGGCATCAATTGATATTCTACCAGCAGTTTTCAAACAAAACTTCAGCTCTGCTCTAAATTGCTTCAATATTTCATGAAGCTTTTCACCTAAAGCATAGATATCGTGTTCTTTACTTAGTAACTCTCCAATCTGAGACTCTATTTTTGGCGAGTACGTCTTATCTTGCTGCCAATTTAGTGTATAAGTAGGACCACAATTTTTTTCAGGTTTTATAGACCTTTTTGGATTTACACATGCTTTTAAGGTGACGGTGTATTGATCAGGTTCTACTATACTTAAATAAAGCTCAGATTGCATTGTTGTACCTTGCAGGCATGAGATCTCAAGAGCATATGGACAAGCCTGCCATTCAACATAGTCAGACCTTATATCAACTCCAAAATTAAGTTTAGGAACCAAGACTTCACCAAGTTCGGTGCGAGCTAAGGTGGCACGGTAAATCAACAACTCATTAGCATCGACTGGTTCGCGAACATTATTGAGTGCATAGACTTGATGGTCCTCAACCAAAGATTTCTCATCAGGGGATAGGTTGTCGCGCGGCTCATGAATATCTTTATCTCTTTTAGGGAGGCAATTAACTAAAAGAAAAAGTATTGGAAAAAGAATGACTTTATTACACTTCATACGATCATCCTCACCTATTGCAAGGCAGTACAATCGTCTCTTTGCTTCATTTTGACATATGCCTCATTAATATTGAGATGGTCATCACTGAAACCTAAGGAGAACGATTTTGCTTTTTCTTTAGCATGCAGGTGATTGGCAAAAGTATGGCCAATGTTGCCTCTTTCATAAATCAAAGCACCATTAACTTTTATCTTGAGGCCACTTAAATGGTAACGTCCTACTTCGCTTACTTTATTAATATTAGTGCATGAAGAAAAGGTACTTCCTCCTTCACATAGATCTGTAACTTCGTAAGATGCATTCAATTTCTTGATTTTCAATCTTTGAATCTCCCCTATAGTAAAATCATTTCTTGCAGGTATCCAAGCTTTTCTCGTACCGACAGCAAATAGATTATTGCTGGCCTCATCATTGTTAAAGCTTAGAACTGAAGAAAACGTGCTATCTCCGAAACTAAATTCAAAAATAGTGCGCCCTGTTTCTTTAGGTGGTGTATCTTTGCCTTTAAATTTACTACTTACATCAATGTCACCAAGCTTAGTTCCATCAACGATAACTTCGAGGGTCTTAACAACAACATCTTGCATACATCCCTCTCCAAGATTGGCACCAAGAACCAGGCGAAGCTTCCCGCGACGATCTCGCTCGCGATTGAGCTTTGAGGATCTTGCCGTAATATCTGAAACAAGCTTTAGAAACTTTTCAACAAGAGGGCTGTCAACAAATTTAGTTCCATCCCCCCCCTGACCATCTGACCAATTGGAGCCTGCTGTAGGATCTGATAAGCTACCAGTACCGCGTTCTTGTTCTTCTGAACCTATTCCACTTATTCTTTTAACTGGATTATCTTTACTGTCACAACTCAGCAAACTTACAGAGAAAACAATTGACTGTAATAGAATTAGCCAGGGACAATAGAATGATTTTTTCATATACTTCTTCTGCATTTTATCCTCTTGTCCTAGCCCTTAGACTGTTCTTGCAATTCTCTAAGTTCTTTTAGCGTTACTTGGCATTTATCCGACCTCCCGAGAGTTAGAATCCCATTTGGATTCAAGCGATAATACCAATCATCGTGAGGGTCGTCAGGCTTTACCAAGGTGTAATCAGAAAGTAAAGGGCTTCCATTGACAGAAATCTCTAGGCTCAATTGATCGATGGGAGGCATTCGATCTTTTTTCATAGCAAGTCTCCCATCAACGATTTGAGCTGTTCCAGGTTTTACAGCTATTATATCAAGACTCTCGATATCTCGGAAACGAGGGGGTTTAACAATCTTGTTGTCACGTCGTTTAAACTCGACAGGAGCCTTGGAACTCGCATTAAACTCATTTGTAACATAGACCGAATCCGCCAAGAGTATGTAGGTATTGTCTTGGCCTCCAACTATCTGAATACGAATCTCAGCTTCTGCTTCTGGTTCCTTTGCATTTCCTGTGCAACTTAGGCCATCAAGTCCATGGTCATTGGTAATATAAAGTTGAGCAACACATTCACGCTTAAGCAAAGCAAGTCGTTGACAAAGTACAGCATTAAATTTCTGGAGTTCATATAACTCGACCTTTTCAGAATTGTTGCGGACTTCTAGTTTTTCAATCTCACGAATTAAATCTGAGGGAGGTACCCTTTGCAGCTCACCTTGACTCATATTGTAGAGGTCGAGCTCTGAGTTGGAAAATGGACTCAGCGGAGGTGCAACCTTGGCATTGGAAGCTATCTTGAACTCTGTTTCTGTAGCCTTTTTGGATTTTTTCTCTGGGCCTTGGTTTTCCGCCGATTGTTCTGACTTGGGAATCTTACAGGCACCCAGCATACCAATTATAGCAAGTATATTCAGGATGTTGACAGCTTTTGGCAGCATATCGTCCTTTCAAAATTCTCTGAAGTAAACGATTCACTTAATTTGCAGCAAACCGCACAGGTATGCATGGATTATCGGATGGGATTTCTAGAACTTTATAAAATCTTCTTTAGATCCTCAATCCCATCTCGAAATCTCTCGCCAGCGGATGAAGAATGAGTTCAATAGTAGAGAAAACTGAATTCAATTTGAACTTATTTTATAGTGAAATGAACTAAACTTAAAAATTTTAGGCCAAGCCCAATCTACTATCTTGAGTTGGTCGGAGAATATGCCTCATAAAAAATAGCATATAAGCCAAACTATCGGTATTATAGGCGCTAAAGATTTCGGTCAAAGCCCAAGAAATCCATTGAGAGATAGAAGTTTAAATTCATGCAATTTTTTACTGGAAATCTTCCGGTTATATAGTATATGTCCTAAAGTCTACTTAAAACCAACTTTTTAAGTAATAAAAAAGGTCACCAATGAAGCCGGCATATTTTTTATCTATTGTACTATTTTTCTCAGCTTGTATTGAACAAAGTCCTAGACCTAATTCTGGATTATTAATTACAAAAAGAGATGATGGAACAATTTCTAAAAAGATTTACAACTTGTTCGACGATGATTTACCAATAAATTTTCCAGGTAAGTCTTCTGCCGACATTGTTTTCTATACGGACTCTCCAGGAACAACCCTGGGAGATACGAGCGCAGCAAGCAAATTGCTTAGCAATATTCGCGAGCATGCGGTGGAGCATGGCAAGGCTGTAGACTACTCATGGGTAATCCGCAGTGAAGGATTTAAATTCAATGCCTATGGTTTAATCCCACCTAATGTCCCGACTTTGATCATCAATGATTGGCAAGCAATAAGAATGCCGAAGGTGGTTGCCGCAATCTCTAAAGCAAAAGTCTTTATTTCCTTTCCTACCTTTCACTATTTGGAGCCTTCAGACGTTAATTTTCTCGATTCTTTTGAGGCAGAATATGTTCGTTGTACTGAGTATGACTTTAAGGAATCGGAAAAAGAAAAAATTGTAAGGCCTGACTTAACTTTATTTGAAACTGGACTTCGAGAAGGCCGACTAGGAATTTTCATAGAGAGCCCTCAATTTTTTGCGTTTACAGACACTAGCTCAATCAGTGATTCAGATAGTGGTTTGCGGGCTCTGTTAAATAGCACTAACTGGAACAAGCAAAACCTGTTTTTTGGCTACTTCAATCGCGAAGCAAACAATGAGCAGAAAGGCAGCTGGAGTAATTTAGTAAACTTCGCCTCTTTATCAAGCTTGATTGGGATTTTCGACTCCATTGAACGTGGTCAAAAGCTTGAAGTAAACATTGTTATTCCGGCTTCAGAAGCTCAATTCAATGAGATTAAAAATTTATTGAATTCTCTTGCCCAAAGCTCGCATCGATTAGCCGACAGAATTAAGCCAATTTTGGCAGATCTAAAGCTTGAGTATTATAAAGTTCCTAAAGAAAAAGGTCTTAGCATAGAAGAGACAGAAGGACCAATTGTTCGAATTATTAACCCTTTCCCCCTTGCAAAAGAAAATATGCTTAGCCTTTTGCAGATGAGTCATGAATTTTCTGGGCTCACTGGAGACCAGTCACTATCCGAAGGTCTACAATATGGAAAGATTCCTTTCTATCAGATAATGCATTGGAAAACAGATTTTCATAAATATTTTGCTCAATACCTCTATAGTGAATTGGATGGAGCTAACGACTTGGCTCACTTTTTTAGCGAATTTTCAAACAATGGCCCAGCAAATGGAGACTTTTTGATAGATCGCGCCTATGAAATTTTCTCTAAGAAAGATCAATGGACAGAACAGATGCAAAATATTAGCGAAAAAATGTATGAGACCAAAAACCTCAAAGACTCATTAGCTCCTGAGATCCTCTCCCTTTTGCCACAATGAAAACCACCAAACTTGCATAAGAGACTTTGTAAAAGGGAGGATATACCCTGAAGCTTAGCCTTTCATTCTTCTTGACTTTTATCTTACTAGGTAAAGCATATAGCTTCTTCTAAACCTATTTCTTTAAAAACCAAATTTTCCCCCACTAGGCTTTCATAAATGCTCAAATAAGATTCCAGCAAATTTATAATCAAAGAGTATGGGACAGGAGGTATGGCCCCCTCTCCAGTAAACCCATGCTCAAGCAAATACCTCCGGACAATCTCTTTATCAAACATTTCGGGAGATAAACTTTGTTCCATACGCTCTCTATAAGAATCGAGTTTCCATAGCCTTGAAGAATCTGGAGTATGAACTTCATCTATCAAGCAAGTATGACCTTCAATATCGGTACCAAACTCATACTTAGTATCCACCAGAATCCACCCACACTGAGCATACCTTTGACTACCTAAGCGAAACAACTCCAAAGCTTTCTCTTCTATTTCTCTCCAAACAGCTTCACTAGCTACAAGACCAGCATGAATCAGCTCAGAAGGAGATAAATTTTCATCATGTTCAAAAGTATCAGCCTTAGTAGTTGGGGTAACAATCGGTGTAGGCAGTTGGTCGAAAGCTCTTAATCCATCAGGGAGTTTCTGCCCACAGAAACTTCTCGCTCCTGCTTGATAGGATCGGAGCATACTTCCTGCAAGGTAGGCCCTTACAATCACTTCCACTTTGACTGGGCGAAGCTTCTTCATTTCCAAGACCCTAGGATGATGGCTATTTAGAAATGCATGATTTATCACATCTCCAATACTCTGATACCAATAACGGCTAATTGCCGCTAATAGGATACCTTTAAATGGAACATGAGTAATAAAACGGTCAAATGCCGACAACTTATCGGTGTGAATCAGGTAAATGCAATCTTTTTTACTTAAACATTCTCTGACCTTTCCTCGATAACACTCAAATCCTCTTTCCTTGAGCTTGCTTAAATAAGGTTCTTGCAAGCCTCTAAAAATATAAGATTCAAGAAAAACTCTAGGATTGCCATTCTCTCTTGCTTTAGTAAGCAGACTTTTCAATTCAATCAGTTTCTTTGGGTTTTCCATAAGCGTTTCCTACTCAGGTTCATCAAACAAGCCAATGCTTATATGGCTTCCAAGCGACGCGACTTTGATCCTTTTGCGTTTTCTCGGTCAATAGCCACAAGTACACCAATCGATATACACACGGTCAGCAATGCTGAACCTCCGTATGAAAAAAATGGAAGAGGCATACCAACCACAGGAAATAAACCTAAGACCATTGCTACATTTAGAGTAAACTCCACAGTTATGATGGCAGCAACTCCTATAGCTAGAAGACCATTAAAGCAATCGCGAGAATCACGTGCTATCTCCAATGCAATATATGCTATAGAAATAAATAATAAAAAGATCAAGGTTGATCCCCAAAAACCATGCTCTTCAGCAAACACAGAAAAGATAAAATCAGTGTGCCGAGCAGGTAGGAATTGTAGCTGGGTTTGTGTTCCCTGTAAGAATCCCTTACCAAACTGCATCCCACTACCAATCGCAACCAAAGATTGCAGCGAATTATAACCAGAGCCACTTGGATCCATGTTTGGATTAAGCAAGTTTAGGATCCTTAACTTTTGGTAAGGTCTTAATAAAAAATTCCAACCCACGAAGGCCAGGACTAATGCAGAAACAAGCAAGCTCAGTACAGTTCGGTAGCCGATGCGAATTCGAATAAATGCCAATTGACTCATACCAATGAGTAAGCAAATCCCAGCTGTTCCGAAGTCAGGCTGTTTAAATATAAGGGCAAAGGTCATTCCTATCATAGCTAAAATTGGCCAAATTTCCTCCAAGCCATAAGCATGAAGACTGCGATTGTGATAGAAAAACTTTGAGACCACAATGGCAACTGCGAGCTTTGCAAATTCAGAAGGTTGAAACCTTATCGGTCCAATAATAATCCACCTTTGGGCTCCACCTGCTGTATGACCCAAAATCAAAACAACCAGAAGAGAAATAGAAATTAGTGCGAAGAAAAGGTAAGCATAAGTATTGACGTGTTTTACTGGGATAAACCACCCAAATAAAATATAGAAAAACAGGCCTACAAACATGTGTCTAAGCTGTGCTCCAAAGTATATGCTTTCGGCTCCAGCAGAATAAAGATTAGCCATACCAATCGTCATAAGAACCAAGAATATGAGGGTCAGGAGGCCGCTGTGAAAGCTGCTTTTACTTTGTGCCATATTAGGAATCCCGTTTCAGCGAAGCTTGTTTGGTTTAGGTCTAGCAGAAATGTTCAGTTGCGAAGGCTTTTCTCGCGTTTTTCTTAAGCGCCAAAAAGCTTCGATTATTTTTTTTGCGACGGGAGCGGCAGAAGATCCCCCCCCTCCGACTCGATCGTTTTCACTGACAATTGCCACTGCTATCTTAGCGTTTTCCACTGGAGAAAATGCAGCAAACATAGCATGTTCTTGCCATTTCATGCTCACCGTGGAAGTTTTACGGCTTCGATTTTTTTTGAGGCTCACCACCTGTACTGAGCCTGTTTTTCCAGCAACCTCAGCTTCTGCTACCCTAGCTCTCCTACCAGTACCCTCAGATGACATCACCACATCCCTAAGCATACTACGCATCAATTTAAACTGAGCCTGGGTAACCAATTTAGAGGTATGAAGCAACTCGGGCTTATGCTCAAGTACGGTTTCACCTACATGATTAACCACCTTGCGCACAACAAATGGTCGCCAAATTTTTCCACCATTTGCGATGGTTCCATAGAGGCTTGCTATTTGCACAGGAGTTAGTAGATTGGCACCCTGACCAATAGAGAGAGGGGGAATATCTCCTAAAGCCCAAGCCATCTTCGTTGTCATTTTTTTCCATGCATTAGTAGGAATCAATCCAGGATCCTCTTTATTTAACCGAACCCCTAGCTTTTCGCCTAAGCCGAGGTCCATGGCATACTTTGCAATTTTATCTGCCCCTAGCTCAACTCCAACATTATAAAAAAAGATATCACATGACTTGACCAAGGCTTTCCGTAAGTCTACTTGCCCATGTCCACCCCGATGATGACAATGGAAAACATCCCTTCCAAGTTCAAAGGCTCCTCCACATGGAAAAGTTGAGCCTGCCTTTATGATCCCTTCTCCAAGTGCAGCAAATGCCACGACAGGCTTGTACAAGCTCCCCGGTGGAAAGCTTCCTCCTGTAGTCTTATCAAAAAGTGGTTTGAATGGATCCGATATTAAAGATTGCCACTTATCTACACTAAGGCCTTCTTGGTAGATTGCTGGGTTATAACCAGGTGAACTGATCAAAGCTAAAATTTCACCAGTCTGAGGATCTAAAACTACAACTGCACCATACTTACCTTGAAAAGCCTTCTCTGCTGCTTTTTGTAATTCCATATCCAATGTCAGAATCAGATCAGAGCCAGGTACAGCTGGACGAATAGGTAAATGCCAGCCTTCAAATTCAAACAAACTAGTTTGACGCCCAAAAGCATCAACCTGTATTAAACGATAACCTCTTTTTCCCCGCAGCAAAGACTCCCATCGGTATTCAAGTCCCTGCTTACCAATGAGGTCCCCTGGCAGATATGGGTTTTCAGGCTGCTTATCATTCCATACCCTTAATGCTTTACTGCTTATTTCTCCCATATAACCAACGATATGGGCAGGAGTATGATCTTTATAATCTCTTCGGGGAGCTACGTTAATTTCGATACCAGGTAAAAAAACCTTATTCGCTTCAATTAGCGAAACTTCGTGAATAGATAAATTTCTCTTCAAAGTCGTCGGTAAAAACTTTGGTCGCCCCCTATTTGCACGGAGCATGCGCTCAAAATTAGCAGTTGGTTCATGCAAAAGCTGCGATAATATCTGAAGAGTGGTTTCAGTTTCCTTGACATACTGAGGGATATAGACCAAGTCAAAAAAAGGCCTATTACCAAGCACCACACTTCCATACCGGTCAAAGATCATTCCCCTAGGCGCAGGGACCTCAATACGACGAATCCGGTTATTCTCTGAAATCCTCCGGTATGTTTCACCCTTATAGATCTGGATATACCAAAGGCGTACTGTAAGCAAAGCGAAAATTCCGATCAAAAAAATATTTGACCACAAAAACCTCGACTCAATGAGAGGACTTTCTTGCTTGTAAGAACGACTCAAGTTGGTTTTTCCTCAGCTACTTTGAATGGTACAAACCTTGCAGCGAAAACCCCAATTAAAAGGGCGGTGAACATGCGAACAAAAACACCAATACCATACTTAAGATCAAGGAAAAGCAAGTTACTCGTCTTAACCAGAAAGACAAATGTTTCGAAGAGAACAATCCATAGCTGGGAAATACCAAAGGTCGCAATCCAAGGAAGGGTGTTGCGCCAAGAAATATGATTTTTCAAAAGGCTCATAAGAGTCCCCATGATCCAGTATGAGCAGAAATACAAACCAGCAGGAAAAGTCCCATGGTTTTCCAGAGCAATAGCTGCCAATAAAGCTAAGACCATTGCTTGTCCGGTACCAAGACCAATAAATGAGAAAACTAGCCAGGGAGTGAGCAGGTCAATTCGCGAATAAGAAAGTAAAGAGGGAAGGATAGAAACCTGAAGACTAATAACTAAAACAATGTAAAAAACATCTAGACCAAAGCTTCCAGATGCAGGCCTAGGCACCAAACCTAAAAACAACTTTTTTAAAAAAAGGGACAACTTAGCCTTCATCCTTCATAGGGGGGTATCGAATCCAATCACTTCCAGCTGTTTCTTTGATTGTTTCTACTTCTTCATCTGTATGATTTAGTACCACAACTTCTTCTAGTCCATGATAGTCCACCCAAGGTTGAATCGTGATCACCTGTGAAACATTATCAGCCTCATAACTGATGCGCATCACCCTTCCGATGGGGAGGCCCTTAGGAAAGCTGCCAGTAATCCCAGATGTAACAATAGTATCACCAATCCGGATATCAGCACGTCGGTGCAGCTTAAGCCGACAACGATTATCGGCCATACCATGCAGCACCCCTCGAATCCTGGTCCTCTCTACGATTACATCAAGGTTAAAATTAGTATCCACGAGAAGCTGTACATCTGAAAACTTAAAGCCGGCTCGTAAGACTCTACCAACAATGCCTTGAGCTGCAACGATCGGCATACCAACCTTGACGCGGTCCATGCTCCCTTTCGCAATCCGCATTCCTTGAAAAGGGGTATCGGTGGATGTTCCAACCACCTCAGCAACCATCATGCCTCGTGAGTACAGTTGAGAAAAGCCAATAAGCTTCCTAAGCCGTTTAACCTCTTGCACCTGGTGCTCATAATCCATAATCCTAGTTTCAAGGACTCCTAGCTTTTGCTTAAGTTGAGCATTTTCTTTGGCAGCATCACTCAAGTCAAAATAAGTATTCCAAGAGTATTTAACAAAACTCTGAACCTGAAACCAACCATACTCGATGGGAAATATAAGCTCTTGTACTAGATGGGAGAGACGGCTGCCTTGGTCCCAGGGTCGCATAGAAGAGGAAAAAAAAATGAAAGGCGATATCAAAGCACTAAAAACAATAAAAGCCCACAGGTGTTTTTTCTTAAATCCTAACAAAGCATTACCACTGAAAAAGGCGTACAATTGACCTAGTCTATAGTACCGGGCAAGCAAGCAAATTCAAGTCTTCTTAACTAGGCTAACTACCGGCTTATAATAGGATACAAATAAGCTGGCAAAAAAAGGCAGGAGCGTTTGCTCACTTTTAAGCCATCGCTACACTACTAAGGATATCTATTTGATCAAGTGCTTTGCCACTTCCAAGTACCACTGCACAAAGAGGATCGTCAGCTATCATAATAGGAAGTCCTGTTTCCTCTCGTAGCAGGATATCTAGATTCCTAATCAATGCCCCGCCTCCTGCCAGGACAATGCCCTTGTCGACTATATCAGCAGCAAGTTCTGGCGGAGTCTTTTCTAAAGCAATGCGAACCGCTTCTACAATAGTATTTACTGGTTCAGCGATTGCTTCGCGGATTTCTTCAGATGCTATTTCTATGGTTTTTGGAATCCCAGCAACCAAATCTCTACCCTTAACATGCATAGTTCTTACTTCGTCATCAGGATAGGCTGTACCGATGGTAATTTTAATCTGCTCTGCAGTGCGTTCCCCAATGAGAAGATTGTATTTACGCTTCAGATAATTGACAATTGCTTCGTCCATTTTATCGCCACCTACCCTAACAGACTTTGAATAGACGATACCGGCAAGTGAAATAACAGCAACTTCAGTAGTTCCACCACCGATATCGACGATCATATTTCCGCTAGGCTCAGTAATAGGCAGACCTGCACCTATTGCTGCGGCCATTGGTTCTTCTATTAGAAATACCTGCCGCGCACCGGCCGATTCGGCGGACTCCCTAACCGCTCTTTTTTCTACTTCGGTTATTCCATAGGGAACACAGATGATAATCCGAGGCTTCACCATAGTACGGCGATTATGGGCTCGCTCAATAAAATAGCGGAGCATTGCCTCTGTGATTTCAAAGTCTGCGATGACTCCGTCCTTCATTGGGCGAATAGCAGTGATCGATCCGGGGGTACGGCCAAGCATATCTTTTGCTTCTTTGCCAACGGCGAGAATTTTTTTCCCACCACGATTGTCTAATTGAACGGCGACCACAGAAGGTTCATTGGTTACAATACCTTGCCCTTTTAAGTATACCAAGGTATTTGCGGTTCCCAGGTCGATAGCCAGATCATTCGAAAACATTCCGGCGAGCCAATCAAAAAGCATCGCTTACTCCTATAAAATGCCGTTATCTGAGGGTAATTTAGATTTACGGTGTGCCTCCTGATGGAGATTAGCAGGAACCGTTACATTCATCCCTACATTATAATGCTTTAAACTCAATTAACACGAACGAAAAATTTGTGCTACTTGTAAGAGGTGGTATTTTTGTTTGCCTGGAACAGATTTTGAACAAGAGGATAACCGAGGTTATTAATGAGTCAACAAAGTGGATCGACTGGAAAATCCGTAAGTAAGTCAACCTATGTAATCTTAGCATTAGCCTTAGGGGCCATGACATTTTTTGGGATGTGTAATCCACAGGGGCCGAATAGTGGCTTACCTGGGATTGCCGGCTCTGTCGGCGATGAAGAAATAACCCAACAAGAGTTTGTGCGCGCTTATGAACGGCAATCGGAACAAATGAGGCGACAGTATGGAGATGACTTCAACGCTGGAGCACTCAAGGTTGCAAGCACTGTTTTAGATCAACTGATCTCAGGCAGAGCGCTCTATTTAAAGGCAGTCGACCTTGGCTTGAAAGCTACTGATGGAGAAGTGATCAACTACCTTGGCAACATCGATGCTTTTACTGACAAAGATGGAAAATTTTCTCAAGAATTCTTCGTCCGGTTTCTGAGGGGTAATCGCTACTCAGAATCAAGTTTTCAAGAAGAGCTACGTCGAACTCTAACACTCGAAAAGTTAAGACAAAACATTACTGGAACGACTTTTGTTTCCAGTAAAGCGGTCGAAATGGACTACAAGATTTCAGAGACCAAAGTCGATGTCGAGTATCTAAAAATTGAACCTGAAAAGTTAAATATTGAACTAGACGACAAAGAACTAGACAGCTTCGTGAAAGCTGAGGGAAGTGACGCTAAAATCAAAGCTTGGTTTGAATCCCACCAAAGCGAATTTCAAATTGAAGAAAAAATAAAAGCAAGGCACATTCTAATCAGCTTCAAAGGGGCTAGAAATGCTACTGCAGCGGCCGCAAAGCGAAGTAAAGAAGAGGCCAAAAAGAAAGCCGAAGAAATATTAGCTAAGGCCAAAACTGGTACAGATTTTGCTCAGCTTGCTAAAACTGAAACAGATGAGCCAAATGGAAAGAAAACAGGTGGAGACTTAGGCTTTTTTACCAAGAACGCAATGGTCAAGGAATTTAGTGAAGTAGCATTCAATCTAGAAGCTGAACAGATAGGCGAAGTGGTTGAAACCCCTTTTGGTTTCCATGTTATTAAAGTAGAACAAAAGCAGGCTGCCAAAAAAACTAGCCTCGAAGAAGCTACTCCTTCCATAGCCAAAACCCTGATTCTGCAGGATAAGGGGCCTAAAATGGTAGAACTGCGGGCACAAGAAGTCTTGGACCAACTAAAGAAAAGTAAAGAAATAAAAAATTTGCTCAAAGAATATAAATTAGAATGGAAGAAAACAGGAAACCTAGCTTTGACTTCTCGTTATATTCCGGGAATCGGTTCCCAAGCTGAAATAAAGGATGCAATCTTAACTCTCACGCCTGAGCAAAAGCTTCACCCAAAGGCCGTAAAATCAGGTAATGCCTACTATATCCTCCGACTGGCAAATATTGCGGAAGCGGATGTATCAAAGCTAGATGAAAGCCGTCGCAAACAGTTAACTGCTTCAGCTGCATTTTCCTTAGGCTATGGCTTCTATAATAGCTTCGAGAGTGGTGCTGTTAAAGACTTTGAAAAGACTCAAGATATCAAAAAATCTGACGAATACTTAGCTATAGACCTCCAACAGGCAGCAACACATGAACAGTAAGCCCAATTTGAAGCCATGGGAGATTCTAGCTTAACGTTAAAGGGTGCTTTTCCCGAATAGAGGAGCGTGATCGTGCATGTTCTCATTTCCTGTAAGACAACGAACCTCGATGTTCATGGGGAAAGCATCAAACGTAAAATTGCCCATGGCTTTTTGTCCGAAGACCATCTTGAACGTTTAGTTCTTGATCATGAAAAACATCACAAATGCCGCAAGGCACTCTTAGACTTACTTGATCACTATCAAATCTCCTATGTAGAAGTTCATCGCGGACGATATTGGCCTGAGCTCAGTAAGGTTGATGCTGTGATCTCCGTCGGAGGTGATGGGACTGTTTTGGAAGCAAGCCATCATGTGCACAATAAAGACATCCCGGTTCTTGGGATTAGGTCTTCTTCGATGAGCGTTGGGTATTTATGTACCTGCGATATCAATGGACTAGAGCGATATATTAAACAATTAGCAACAGGTAAGCTTAAGATAAGCAAACTGTGCAGACTTCAAGCAAAAATTCAGTATGCAGAAACTGGACGAGAGATATTAAGCGACCCAATTCTAAACGATTTCCTATTTTCTAACCGAAATCCTGCAGCGACAACTCGCTACATCTTTCAAATTGGAAAAGATAAAGAAAGACAAAAATCTAGTGGGATTTGGCTCGCAACTGCAGCCGGAAGCACCGCCGCGATCAGAACTGCTGGTGGTGCCCAGGTGGACCGAAATTCTGATGAGTTTCAGTATGTAGTACGCGAGCCTTACACTCCCCCTGGATCAGAACCTTTTAAACTTCAAAAAGGTTTTTTTTCAGCCATGGATGAAAGTGTAAAAATCGAAAATTTCTGCGAGCATGCCACCCTGGCGCTTGATGGCCAGCATGGTCAACTCAAGTTGACCTTTGGTGACACTCTTACATTCCTTAGGGCTTCAGACCTTTCATTGATCGTCTAAGAGTCTAGCTCAGGTCCTCCTGCACCTTATTTTCCACTTCCTTTATAAAAGGTAAGTTCTTTAAATCAGGTTCCTCTTGGTGAAATTCTTCTATAAACAAAATATTGTGATAAGGAATATGAAGGCGGTTTATTTTGCTAAACCTCTTGCGAGCTTCATCTTCAGTAGGGAGTATGACCTGTTTAGTCTGGTCGCTGAATACAAATCCCTCCAAAGATAATAATCCTAAAAACTCACTAGAACCCACTGATTTAACTACTACTTCTAAGGGTTGCTTGTCGTCTTTGCTTTGAAACCGAACCCGGTATAAATCTTCATGATCTTTGTTCATAAAATCCGCTTTACTTTACGGTGGGTTAAAAAATAATCTCGAGAACTAAAATAAATCCAGTCAACTTATTCACTAATAAGTAATCATACATGGTGTTAGCTTACTTGTTAATAAATTGTGATTCTGGAAAAACTATAAAGTTATCTAAATGAGAGTTTCGACCGATATCTCAATGTATAAAAAAAATCAAATGAGATTAATTCATGCAGATTTTCTTGATCATATTAGTTTGTATAGTTTTTTTCATTTTTTTTGTAATACCCATAAGTATATATTATATTTTTCTTTATACCTCATTGCCATTCTCCTTAATTGCATCTGCAATGGATATTTCTTACTCCAAGCTAGAAGGTTCACTTAGTAGTGGAATCATGGTGGAAGAAGCCAGCTCTAACTGGCTTACTCTAAAACATTTAGATATATCGTTTGATTACGACGAAGAATCAAACATCATTTCTTTCAGTAAAATACTTGCAGAGGATGGAGTTTTTAATTTACCATCTTCTTCTAGAAAAAATCGGCGGTCACCGAAAATAGAAAGAAAATCTCCTGAAGCCGAGGGTTTTGATAAAGATAAAGATCAAAATCAGGAACTTGAAGCGCTACCTGATATCCGCATTGAAAAAATGAATTTAAGTAACTTAACCTTTAAATCCAGGAAAATTTATAAACTTCACAAACTACAAATAAAAGATTTTTTCTTAAGCGAGAAGCAAATAGATATTAAAAAATTTGCTCTTCGGACAGAAAATATACGCATCATTTTAAAGAAAGCTGCAGAAAAATTACATTTTATAGGCTGGCACCGTGAAAAATCTAACTTACCCAAGCAAAAAGTAAAACTGGTTTTAAGCGAACAAGAAGATGGTAAAAAGCAAGCAATCTTGAATAGTACCTGGTTTGATGCTGCGATCTACTATGCTAATTTGGACCATAAATTCGAAATCAAATACATTCGACGTTTAGACAAAAATAATCTTAAATTGCCTCCTATTTCAAAATTTAAGTTTGATTTTAATCTTGATGAAGGAGAGTTTTATATTGGCGAACATCGTTATGAGTCCAAATTAAACTTGGACTCGGGCATAATATTTGAAAATTCTGACACTTCTTTCCCACTATATCTTGATATTGATGGTCTAAAATTTGGTTTAAATCATGGGACTCTTACCGCACAAGATCTCGGCAAACTATGGTTTGGACGTGCAAAATTAACGAATTCCGAAGAAGCATACTTGTCCAACTATATTATCGAAAACAAAGACTAATCGAATTTTCATATACAATTAATAAGAAAGAGCTTCATAGGACAATATTCTTTTCATGTTTCCTAAAGAATTCAGCCATACGTGAAAGCTCCAGGTAGCGATGTATTTTTCCACTTTTTGAATACTCAGAACATTTTTTCCACGCTTTTGCTGCCCTTTTATAGTCTTTATGCTTTAAAAAGTTCTTTGCTAGATAGGCGAACCATTGCTCTTTGAATGTATTCGGAAATTCATGAGGCACCTCTGATTCAAAAGCCCTCTGATTGACATTCAAAGCTTTCCAATCTTCATCACCTTGATTCCTCAATCTCAAATACTGAAGAAGCCATGGCTCGGAAAGAGCAGTATGGTAATGTTGTGCTCTTTTTGGTAATCTACCCCAACCGGCTAGGTACCTCCTCCATATTCTTATATTTTCCAAATTTAACCCTTGTTCTAATATGACCCGTGCGAATACCTTCCTAGATATGACCTCACCAAAATTTTTATTTTCAAGCTCATCTGCAAGCTCACTTAAGATTCTTATTGAATTTTTTCGATTTAAATGAAACCAAAGGTCACTTTGAAGAAGTTGTAACTCTGAGTCTTCTAAGTACCTAAAAGGTCGATCAATTTCTGTAAAAATTTTTTTATCTAATCCCTTTAGCTCTTGGGAAACATTTCGATCAGAATCACCGAAAATTACCTTTGAAAAACTCTGCGCCTCACGAAATAACATTCTCGTTCGTGCCTCTTTAGAGTCAGGGTCTAAACTTAAAAACCAAGGATCATAATCCCTTTTCACCTTCCAATCTGCGGGCTGCCTAAACTTTAGAAAACTCCCATCCTTAGCTTTTTTTCTGAGAACAGGTTTGCTATGAGTGCACTTTTCGTACAATGCACCTGGTGAACGAAAAATTGATTCAGCTAGAATGGAATTTTCCTTGTTTTCCGATATTTTTTTTATATATAAAAACCAGTTTTTAAATACCTTCTTGCTGTCCATCTGGAAAGCCTGTTCAAAACTTTGGCCAGAGTAAAGACTTTTAAGACCTTCTGCTCCAAACTGTGCAAGCAGGTAGGACACCAAAGAACCCGAAATAGTATAAGAACGCGGACCAGCAACCATCCAGAAAAAAGGTGAAAAAAGTATTTCTATGGAAACAAAGGAATTTCTCTTAAGAATCTCATATGCCCCTTCGTGAATATCAAGAGATCGCAACTCAGGTGCCAATGCAACTGCCAAACCTTCAGTCAAAGCCATATTAGGATGAAATCCCAGACCAAAGAATCCAAAATCCGAGCCCAATGCATGAACCAGCTCATGCCTCAAACTAGGGTATAGTTGAGATGTTAAGCTAATATGAATTGAAGGAGTAAACACATCAGTCACATCTGTCCCCCCCCCACCAAATGCAAGCTTTTTAGTCAATGACGATGGGTAAGCATAAATGTGGACTTTAGATGACTTTGACAGCTTCAACTTTTCTTTTAATTCTGATAAATGAAACCTGCTTTCCAAAACTAGATTCCGAGCTGCATTCAGGTATTTGCCATTTTTTCCTTTTACATAATGGATTAAAAATCCTTCTTCTTCATAAGTTTCAGGCAAAACCATTTTTAAGCGCTTAGCTCCATGGCCGACACTTGAGTACTGAGATGAATACCAAGCGCTCAAAAAATAACAAGACAATAGAATCAAAGATAAAACCTTTTTTTTGCTATAATAAGCGGAAATAATTGCAAAGAACAGTCCAAGGCTTAAGAACAAATGCGCTGAGCGAATAAAAATAATTCCCATATCAACAGGTATGTAACGATCATAGATAGGACCATGTAAGAACCCAAAGACAAAATGACTGATACGTTTTTGGGGGAAGAACCATAGCCAAAAAAATAAATCTAGGAATGACATTAGATAAAATGCTGAAAGCAAACCAATCATTTTTTTTCGAGAATACTTCACTCCCCAATTAATAAGCACTAAACACAAGAGTAGACTTAGAATAACTGCAGGTATACTGTTAAGGCCATACCACAACCAAAATTCAGAAGGAGTACATCTGCAAGAACCCAATAAAAATTGGGACCATCCTATGAGTAAAGAAATAACAAGACAAATAATAATGTATAGTCCTGCATACCATTCAGGTTTATCTAGAATCAATAGTTTATGGTGAGCATCGTAAAGGTAACGCTTGGGAAGAAAAAGTATACCTAAAGGAATAATAATTAGTACAAGCCAGCTAAAGATCAAGGAGTACTCGTACTCTAGATTTTGACCTACTTTAGCAAATAACGGCAGAATAGATAATATTAAAAAGGCAGCGATCAGTATGTAGAATAGACGCAATTCATTTGGTTCCTAAGATTTACTAAATACTTTGTAAAAATTTCCAACGCTTGCTACCAACTGGACAACTGGATTGTAAAGTAGCTTTATGCTTCTTAACTTTTTCTAAAGCATCAACTGAGGAATAATCTTCGCTTTCTACATAAGATTTTCTTATATTTTTTATGACCAGCCTAATATTTATAAGTAACCTATGAACCCGCATACTAAACGAACATTCGCCGGGAACTGGAACCTTATTGATTTTTTCAGCTTCAAAATCAAGAAACGGTTCAATAGCCGTAGCAATAGTAATACTTCCCATCAGCATTCTTAGCTGTTCAATCTGCTCATTAATCTTGCTGATAGACTCACTCTTGTACACGCTAATGTTTAAATAGCTTAGATGATTACTTATTTCATTCAGTATCTCTTCACAAACATCACATATTTGAAATAAAATTTCTCTATTCATAGCAATCCACCTTAGAGCTATTAAGTATTTATGCTCTAAAACCTTCATAGATATTTTAACAGAGCCTGAGAATAGAGTGGAGCTAATAGAAACGAACAAGAAAAAGACAGAAATATAAATGTTTGGAATTCTCACTTTTAGAAAAGGCATTTAAGATAAGAAATCGCCTTCGAGGCAATGCTGAACATTCGGAAAGAATCTACTTTTTGACTTATTACCAGGTCATCATTACCGAAGCATCCGAATTTGAAAGCAGTAGTTTTAGTTGATCTTTGGCAACTAAATCTGGAGATTGGGGAGTAATTGAGGGAACATCGAACATGATAATAAACTCTTTAGACCATTTATTTACATGGGAAAAAAATACCTCCCAACGTTCCTTATCTGACAATGCTCTTACAACTGTTGGGAAGTACTTCTTGTTTTTGTTTTTCATTGAGATTGTCCAAAGGTTTTGATTGTTTAGATTTACCCGCTTGTCTTCAGGCGCAAAAACGGAAATAAAAAATCCCGTATTGCTGCTAGCTTCGCCTAGACTAAAAGGAGCCTCTTTCATCAAATATGACAATCTTTTATCAAACGCCCTCCGGAATTGCGGAGAAAGGTAAGTGGCATGAATATGAAACTTCGTCTCGAAGTTATCATATACCTCGGTACTGCGAGTATCTTTCTCTAAAATTTCCAGGTAAGCATAATCATCGTTTAGAGAAGGATGAAGCTTAATCGCAACATTGCTTCCGCTAGTTGTTGGGGAGTGTGAGCAAGAATTAACAAACACCAATAAAATTAATAAACTACGAGCGATCATAAGGCAACCCAAAAAAAGCTTAAGTGTTGTTTTCTTACTTTCGTAAGTTGACTACTTTTTATAGATATTATATTAGACCTTCTTAGAAAACTCATATGTCGTTGGCAGGCTAAATAAACTAAGACGCTTTAAATTATAAGTATTACTTGTCTACACAGTCACTTTGTTTCGCCCACTTTGCTTGGAAGCATATAATTTCTTATCAGCGGATTCCAATAGATCTTTAGGCGTGCGCATTTTTGAGCTGATTTGTGAGATTCCAACCGAAAAGGTTTGCTGATGCTGAACAAGCTGCTTTTTTCCACCCGAAACCACTTCAAGCTTATAGATATGGTTCGCGCATGCGGATCGAACGCGTTCTCCAAGCTCATAAGCTGTTTTTGAGTCTGTATTTGGTAAAATGATGATAAATTCTTCGCCACCAAAACGCCCTAATATGTCATCTTTGCGTATCAGCTTTTTTACTAAATGGGAGCTTTCTCTTAAAATTTGGTCCCCAGCATTATGGCCGTAAGTATCATTAACCCTTTTAAAATGATCCAGGTCGTAATAGATGATAGACATCTTTCTTCCAGAACTTATACTTGACTGAAACTCACTTGTAAGAGAGTCTAAAAGGTATTGTTTGTTATAAATCTGAGTACCGGCATCGATGGTGGCCATTCGGTAAATCTTATCTTGAATAAAACCATCAATATTATCGCTTGAAAAGAATTTAAGTAGGACAGTACCAAGCCTTAGCATATCTTGATCATTCAAAGACATTCGTCCAATAACTTTTTGGTCATTGATATAAGTGCCATTAGCACTTCCAGCATCTTCGATGATTATATTTTCGTTCTGTTGGATTATTCTGGCATGTATCCGAGAAACACTTGCCTCACCTATGGTAATATCAGCGTCTACTGAGCGCCCAATGGTTAGCTTTTCACCTGCAAGCATGTATCGCTTACCAAGTGCGCTTCCACTGTACTGAACTAAACTGGCAACAGATTTTTTTTGACGATGAGGTTTTAAGTCTATTTGACTAATTTCAGCTATAACTGTTTTGTCTTCATTTGACATGCCAAGATTCCGTACAATAATCATCTTGATTTAGTGATAAGATTAGTATAGCAAAGTCGCCCATACTGAGCAACGAGGCAAAAATCCCACCCCTACATAATAAAAACTAGCTGAATCATAAGATTTAATCAGATCAATGATTGGTTTAAACCCTATCCTTTCCTTCCCGCAAAAACAAAAATTCCATATTATTGATATTGATTTTTTAAAAATGTAAGGATATTGAAATGAGAACTCTTATTATCGGTTTAGGTAACATGGGTAGTGCTTTGGCCTTAGGTATTCAAAAGGATAAAGACAAACACGACATCCAACTAAGTGCATTGCTCAGAGAAAATTCAAATAAGGAAACAATAACTAGTCAGCTAGAAATCGAAGTTTTCTACGATCCAATTAAGGCAATAAAAGAAGCAGAGGCAATACTCATCTGCGTCAAACCTCAGGGCTTACAACACCTTTCTGAAACTCTAAAAGATCATATATCTGAGAAAAACTTAGTGATATCCATCCTTGCTGGAACAAGCATCGAAGACCTATCAAAAGCACTTAATTTTAAAGGCGCAATAATTAGAGCTATGCCCAACATTGCTGCAACTGTAGGATGTGCATCCACTGTCCTGAGTAAAAACGATAAATGCAGTCAAGCTCATGAAAATCTAGTTAAATCTATTTTTTGTTCCGTAGGAGTTTGCCACTTTACTGAAGAGTCTTTGATAGATGCCGCAACTGGCTTATCAGGCAGTGGACCAGCTTATATATGCATGGTTATTGAATCACTAACCGATGGAGGAGTTAAAATGGGACTTTCCAGACCCTTAGCTCTAGATTTATCTATTCAAACTGTTCTTGGATCAGCGAAGCTAGCTCGTGAAACCGGACTTCATCCAGCAGTTTTAAGAGATAGGGTAACTACTCCTGGAGGCACCACAATCCACGCTATTCATGAATTGGAAGCCCATGGACTAAGATCAATGCTCATAAGTGCAGTGGTAACTGCAACCGAACAATCCAAAAAACTGAGGAGTAAATAATTTTATCGACGCATACCATGAAATTTACTTAGGAGATTCATGATCCAAGGTTTTGTTTGGCTCCGTTTCCAAACTCCCGCAGCATACTTGTTAGCTTCGGACATGGTTGGGTAAGGGTGAACTGTACCTAATATTTGATTTAAGCCGAAACCATGCTGCATTGCTGCCACAAACTCGGTGTTCAACTCGCCAGCATTGTGCGAAACAATCGTCGCACCCAAAATACGCCCCTTGCTACTGGAAGGATCGACTAGCAATTTCACAAAGCCATGATCCTCTGATTCAGTGATCGCCCGATCCAAATCATCAATTCCATACTTAACAACTTGGCAGGGAACACCTTGTTTTTTAGCTTCTTTTTCATTGAGTCCAACTTGTGCTACTTCAGGGTCTGTGTAAGTTACCCAAGGAATCACCCGATAGTTAGCTTTAAACTTGATTGGTCTAAATAATGCATTGACGGATGCATAATATGCCTGGTGAGAAGCGGTATGAGTAAACTGGTATGGACCCGTAACGTCACCCGCTGCAAAAATATTGCTACCGTTTGCACACAGGTACGGATCCACATCAATGGTCCCATTTGGTCTCAGCGAAACACCTAGTTTTTCCCAAGCAATTCCAGCAGTTCTGGCTTTTCTACCAACAGCCACTAGAATTTTATCAAAAGGTATACTCAGTTGTTGCTTGTCCTTTCCCTCACAAATAAGAAAAGTCCCATCCGAACGCTTTTCAACCTCAGTCGCCTTAGTATCAGCCAATATATTGACACCATCTTCGCTCAATTGCCTGTGTATCAATTCGGAAACATCTGAATCTTCCCGGATGAGAATACTTGGCATCATCTCAACCTGGGTCACATTGGATCCCAAGCGCGCAAAAGCTTGAGCAAGCTCACAACCAATAGGTCCCCCTCCTAAGACAATCAATTTTTCGGGCAGTTGGTCGATTTTCCATAAATTTTCAGAGGTGAGGTAGGGAACCTGATCCAAGCCTTTTATAGGAGGAACGAAAGGGGCTGCACCATGAGCAAGGATTATGTTTTTGGTTTTTAAAACTTTACCATCAACCTCGACCTCACGTGAATTCAATATATTTGCTTGACCTTGGAAGCAATCAACCCCCAAGCCTGTATATCTTTCAATGCTGTCATGAGGTGCAATTTTTGCTATGGTTTGATGAACTCGATCCATTATGTCTTTCAAGTCAAGTTCATACGAAACACTCTTAACGCCAAGAGCTTGATGGCGTTTCATCTCATGGACAAATTTTGCGGTCTTGATGAGAGCTTTAGATGGAACACACCCTGTATTGAGGCAATCTCCTCCCATAAGGTCCCGTTCTACCAAAGCTACTTTTGCCTTGACGGCAGCGCTAATATAAGCCGACACCAAACCTGCTGCACCACCACCAATAACTACTGTGTTAAATGAAGTCATAATTAATCCGCCATCGCATCTGCTATATCTTCTTTAAAGGATTCGACAAACTCTTCAGATGAAAATTGTAAGGGTTTGTTTACAAACCCTTTTGCTCCAAGATGTAATGCCTCAGTTATCATGCTCGCTTCTTTTATTGCACTGACGACCAAAATACATGCACTACGGTTTTCTTGCATAATTTCACGAATTGCTTCAACCCCACTTTTATTCGGCATAGTAAGGTCCAAAGTCATGAGGTCGGGATGCTTCTCTCGATATATCTTAATAGCATCATTGCCATCAGCCCCTTGTCCGACAACTTCAAAATTCATAATATCTTCAAAAAATTTCTTCATTTGAATTCTAATAAGCAAAGCATCATCAACAATGGCCACCTTTGGCATCTTAAAATTCTCCTATGTTTAATTGTGCCATTATTTCCTTACAATTATATCATACTCATAAGATATGTGACTTTAGTACTAAAACATGGATAGAGTGGACAAAAAAGGCTATAATGAACAAGGAGTTGAGAGTATAACAGGCCTCTATGTTAAAGTCTTCATCACGGGAACTTAAAGGGAAAGCAAGCATGAAAAGAGAGCACTTGGAAAACCTAAATGTAATCACTGCTAAAATGCTCGAAACTCTCTTTAACCAACAATTTGAATTGGTTGATCATGTTAAACCTGAGCAGACTCCTACATTCAAATCAAAATATCTTGCGCAGATCGGGCTCCGAAATAAAACTGCACAGGTGCACCTAATGCTCGGATTTTCGGAAGAGGCTTCCCAAGTTGTGCTCAAAGAAGTCTTGACCCTCACAAACAAACCTAATGAGCAAGTAGAATTAGCGAAATCAGCATTAGGAGAGCTCAGCAACACTGTCGCCTGTGAAGTTGCTTCAAACAAGATGATGATAGAAGAACTAGGTCAATTGCTGCCTACCCCTCCACTTGTCTGGGTAATGGAGACCAGTCAACCAGACTTTATCAAGGGGGATGGCCTTAGTGGATATTTGCAAAAAGGTGAATTAAAGATTCATACTTTTATTTCTATTTTGCCGGTCTTAAAGATTGGCAAGGGCAACGTCGATGCAAATAGTTGGAGCCCGACAGAATCCCTATCTATTTATGATCCCCACAGCTCTAACTAAAACTTTAATGATAATTAAAACTATGTTCTCGTTTTGGACCAAAAAAGGTTCTCTTACTTAAGTAATCTGATAAGTAATGATTAAAAACAAGTTTGGACCATAGAGCTTCTATTTCTTTCCAATCTTCTATCCCAGAATAAGAAAATACTCCTGTAACCACAGCATTTTGATCAATAAAGACCAAGCTTAACTCTTGAGGCAAAAATTCTCCTTCAAGAAAAGGGTCAAGTTTTTTTTGAAAGACTTGTCCATCCTCGACCTTAATCTGAGTCCATTGATGCGGAACTTCTATTTGACCTTCGGTTAATGCTACTAACTGAAAAGGCTTACTTTTATTGCTCCCGAGTTGCTCATTGGCCCACTTTTGGGATCTATACAAAGCCTCATTAATTTCTTGTTGTGTCAGACATTTTGCTGGAATAAGGGCTAACAAGGTCACCTTATTTCTAAGATCACTGAGAGAAAATCCCATATTTTCAGATGTTTGAAGGTAAAAAGGCCTGACCTTGTAATGACTTGATAATCGATCTTGACTGTGGTTTTGAACCTTGAAGTAAATCAATACTCCCACTGGAATGATCAAAAAAATCGCCATTATAAGTGTTCTTTTTAAAGCACGTTGTTTTCGAGTTTCCATTGCAATCAGCCCTCTATAAGCAAGGATTTAGGGCTACCAAGTCTAGTAACAGACCAGATTAAAGACAAGGATTTTTAAAGAATTTTGAACGTTACAAGCCAATTTCAAAGCTTAATTATTTCGCGATCAAAGTTTTCATTCCAGAAAATATCGATTCTGTGGATAATGGTCCACATTATCGATCCTTGTACCCACAGTAGGAGTGTGATTAAGTGTACCATCAAAAAATCCTAGCATGTTTTTTTATTTCTCTGGTAAGTTCCCCAGCATTAGCATCTGGGGCTTCACACGACGACCCTGTAGCTCCCATATTACTAGGTCTAGTACTCCTATTTGCTGGCGCGAAATTGGGGGGGATCATTGCTGACAAACTTAAGCAACCGGCAGTTCTTGGGGAACTAGTCATGGGTGTTTTTTTGGGAAACCTAGCACTCATTGGATATGACGGCATTAGTTTTATTAATCATAATGAAGTATTTTCCATCATGGCTGGAATTGGGGTGGTCTTACTGCTGTTTGAAGTCGGCCTCGAATCCAGTGTAGAAGAATTACTCGGAGTAGGCGTCACTTCAACTATCGTTGCAATTATTGGAGTCATACTGCCTTTTATTCTTGGTTACGCCACCAGTAGTATGTTCATGCCTGATAAATCTATCTATATTCATACTTTTGTTGGTGCAACATTGTGCGCCACTAGCGTCGGTATTACAGCTCGAGTCTTCAAGGACCTGGGCAAGATACATATCAAAGAAGCAAAAATTATCCTTGGTGCTGCAGTCATAGATGATGTTCTAGGTCTTATTATTCTTGCTGTGGTTTCTGGAGTTATTATGAGCGTGGCGCAAACAGGCAATGCCGATGTCTCCCTAGTTTCAATTGGAATGATTGCCTTCAAAGCAATTGCCTTTTTAGCAGCTGCTTTACTGTTCGGAGGAAAGTTTGCACCTCACCTTTTTAAGTTTGGTGCCAAACTTCAAACAGATGGAATATTACTGAGCCTTTCACTGTCGACTTGCTTCTTGATGGCATACCTTGCTAACCTGGTCGGCCTTGCTCCCATCGTTGGAGCATTTGCTGCTGGCCTCGTCATAGACGGAACTGGTTTTGCAAAATTTTTTGGTAGCAATGAGCCATCTATTGAACATCTAATCCTACCAATCTCTAAATTTTTTGTTCCCATATTTTTCGTACACATGGGCATGCAGGTTGATTTGACTACTTTTATGGATCCACAAGTCATTGCTCTCGGGCTCGCTCTAACAGCTGTAGCTATTCTTGGTAAGCAAGCCTGTGGCCTTGGTATATATGGTAAAAGCAATCAAGCTATAAACCGCATAATGATTGGGATAGGAATGGTCCCTAGAGGAGAAGTTGGTCTAATTTTCGCTGTTATTGGTGCCAGCCTCACTATTAATAATGAACCTGTGGTAGATACAGCTCTGTATTCAGCTATAGTATTAATGGTCATGCTAACTACAATGATCACCCCTCCTGGGATCAAGTGGACTCTAAAACGTAGTGAAGCTAGATAAAAACTATTAATTCTTATAGATTTTTTGAGAAATATTTTTTTGTTTCTAGCTTTAGTTTTGATTCTTTTCAAAACTAATAGCTAGAAACAAATTCAAATATCAAAACTGTGATAAAGTTATAAATTTTCCATGATCTCTTGCTGCTTTTCTTGGTATTCATTTCTTGCTTCAGCATATTTCAAGATCTTTTCTGCTACTGAAGAATCATTCATTAGACTTGGGTTAAGCTCACTATCTATAAATAATTTCTTACAAATATCTTGTCTATGATTGTTTTGGCGAAAAATTCTTGAGTCATTAAACACTATACCAAACCATCCTTTTTCATTTGCAACTACAATTGCCTTAGCAACACGGTCCACCGTCTCAGCATTTGCTTCCAGCTTCAGATACTTGCTAATAAAGATTTTAATCCGTTCATCATGTTTCACAAGTTTTTCTTGACTTGGATTTTTATATCCACAGTGGATATAGGACGCTTTAATAAGCCTCCAACCATTCAAGTCTTTCTTAAGGCTTTCTCCATGCACAATAAATACAGGTGCGATACCCGTGTAAAGGAGAGATAAGCCCAGTGTTATTGGAGCAAGACCTATGCCCACACCAGCAAGACTTGCTCCCAAACCTCTTGATGATAATCTTGATGCCTTAGCATCTTTGATCTGCTCTTCAAGATATTTTAAGTAAGCAACTCCATCTTCTGAAAAATCGACATTTACTTGGTCCATTAATTCCAGACCCGTGCCAGCGTGCATGTCTTCATAAGGCGATTTAAACTCTATTGGTTCCAAAAAATCACTGCCTTGTAGACTTTGAACACTCAGACCTAAACAAAATATTGCTGCAAACCCAAATAATTTCCGCATATTTACCCCCATGAAATTTATGTATGCCATCGACTTTCTTGTGAAAATTCCACTGATTGCAATTGATACCGATATGAAATTACAATGTCAAGATTATTAAATCCCGTTATTTTATATTATTTTTTATCTACCCAACCGATTATATTGAATTTATATTCAAACTTCATAAGTTATTTGTTTCACAATAAATTAATAATTTAACTATCTAAAATAATAGTATTTTAAGAGGAATTTGTAAAATGCACGCAATTACGCCTATAGAATACCCCCATACTTTCCGATGTTATAGGGTGTATAGAAAAAGGCAATTTACCATATCAAAAAGTACTATCAATCTACGATTAGGTTAATTGAATCAAGCAAGAATTATTTTATGGCTAGGGCTTTGTTTATGAATCTAAACACATTGATCTTTTGTTTTATTTTTGTATACCTAAATGCTTGCGGACAGCAAGGGGGTAGCAAAGGGACTAAACGTCAAGCATCAGATTTCGTGCCAGTGTCAGGCGAAAATTTTAGTACTAAAACGAATTCTAGTGGAAGTCCAAAAGCTGTTAAAAACGACAAGAAGGAAGGTGTGCAAGTAGAAGGCGCCACAATTTCGACAAATATAGCTGCTCAGTTACAAGGCAGTTGGAAGAGCTCATGCAGTCCGTCAGACGATATATCGATGATAGTTAAGATTGAAATTACTGATTCTAAATATATTCAAAAAGATGAATATTTCGCAGGTATTAATTGCTCACAGCTTATGATGTCTAGAGAAGAAGAGTTCAAGATTAAACTCAATGAAGGAGTCATTACTAATGATAATTTAGTATCCTTTGCTATCGAACAGACATCTGCAGAATTTTCAATAGAGAGGCAGGAATTTATCAATCCTGTCAATAAAGAGAATTGGTTTGGTTATAGTGACTGGGTTGCAACGGTTCCTAAAAATATTGCTGGAAAGGCTATTAGCCCCGATGAAGAACCCAAGTGGGAGAATGGAACCGAAGGTTTTGCTAATTTCATGTTCGCAGATGATAAAATTACGATAGAAGACAGCGATGGAGAAAACACTGTATTAAATAAAATATAGCAGCAAATTCATTTATAAATCTTCAAGCAAATCCATCACAAATATTCTTCAAAAACATTGAGAACAAAGTCGTTTTCTGCTTTATTACCAATCGTGAAACGCATACAAGCTACAAGTCCTGGCCCAGCACTTACGTTTCTAGCTTGAACTCCTTGCTCTAGCAAACGCTGGTTTGCTTTAGTAAAAGCGTCTTGTTCGTTCCATTTAATGAGTAAAAAATTAGCCTCACTATTTAGAGCCTTAAAACCACTACGACATGGATATCGAGCAAGCTCACCTAACATCCTACTTTTTTCTGCCTTGATAAATGCAACCAATTCAAGCATACGTTTCCTTGAATTGGGATCACGCAGAACTTCGCATGCAGCAGTAATGGTAAACCGATTTAATAGGTAAGGAAGAGTAACCTTGCGCATCAACTCGATTACTTCCTTGCTGGCAAGTATGTAGCCAAGGCGCAATCCTGCGGTTCCCATAGCTTTAGAAAGGGTCCGAAGTAAAATTAGATTATCATGATCATTTAATAGCTCGGTATAAGGCTGAGAAGAAAATTCATAGTAAGCTTCATCTGCAATAAAAAGGGTCTTAGGATTTTCTCGCAGAAGAGTACGCAAATCTTCTCTGCTAAGGACGTTGCCTACTGGGTTATTTGGAGAAGCAAAGACTACCAATGAATGCTCAGGTAAGTTATGAAGATCTTCTAACTTAAAATTAAAATTTTCATCGAGATTCCAATTTTTATAAGGAATTCCATTCATCACGCAATGCTGCTCGTAAAGGGGAAAAGAAGGGCGTCCAATATACAACTCTCCTTTCAGTCCTTTAGTAAAAGTAGATAATAATAGAGAGATAAGATGGTTTGAACCTGGACCCGCAATCACATGTTCAGAGCTAACCCCCGCATAATCAGCAAGCAATTCGAAAAGTTCTTCACTATATGGACTAGGGTAACGATTCCACTCCTGCTCTAACAATGAGCGACATACTTTTTCTTTTAGCTCTCTTGGCCAATCATCAGGGCATTCGTTTTGATCCAATTTATACATAACCTTAGTTTTATCAATAGTATATGCCTTACCATGGATTAATTTGGGTTCACAGAAAGAATATAGCCAGTTACAGTTTGGAGATTTTGGAACGACGATCATTTAGACGCTACCTCGCTATACTATACTTACTTATAATTAAAAAAGACCTCTTCTGTGAAGTTGATCGTAAAGCACAATCGATACGGAATTTGCTAAATTTAGGCTGCGTACCTCAGTGTGAAACATTGGGATCTGATAAAAACACTCCTCATAATCATGCCGTAAATTATCCGGTAATCCCGAAGTCTCTCGACCAAAAACTAAAAGGTCTTTTTCACCACCCATCTGAGTATAAGGTTTTTTTCCATACTTTGAGAAGAACGCTATTTTCTTTGCTGAAAAAAACCTTAGAACCGACTCGATTGAATCATGGATTTCAAGATCGAGATATGGCCAATAGTCTAGACCTGCACGCCTTAGATTCTTATCTTCCATGGAAAAGCCAAGTGGCCGAACCAAATGGAGACGGCTTTGCGTAGCGGCAATTAGCCTACCTATAGTACCTGTATTTTGAGGAATCTCTGGCTGGTATAGACAAACTTGTGGATAATTCATCCGCATCGATAGAAACTTTCTCTAGCTCTTTTATTGTGGCTAATTTAATTCGGCATCTGGATGTCTCTTATTTTTAAGAGCATGCCTAACAAGAGCGAAGCTGCTGTAAAAAAAGAAGATGATCATACCAGGGTAAATACTCTGGGTGTAGTGAAAAATAAGCCCAACCATGGAATTGGTAAAAAAAGATATTAGGAGCCAAACTGGAATTAAACCTCTAGGAGTAACATGCAAAAAGGCCAAAATCAAACTTGTCCACAAGACCCCAAGATATGGCTGAACTGCCGCTCGAAATAAGACCTCTTCTCCAATTGCAGAAAGTAAAGCTAAATACAACGCCTGAGGTACTGTGATCCTACCTAATACCGAGCTGATCCAATTGCGGTAGTACTGATATTGCTCAGGAAACATTGACTTACATAACTCATGTAAAACCGCAATAAGCCCAACCCCTAAGCCTATCAACATACCATGCTCTATCAGAACTTGGCCGTCATCTGGAAATTGAAATACCAAACTGAGGTTATTGTGCAAGTAAAAGCAAACGAGTAAACCAATTCCGATCATTACCCCATAAGTCTGAGTTGAACGAAGTACTATACTCTTGTTAAATATCTTATCAGTGCCTGATGGTTGATCCTCTGAATGACGAGAACTACCTCTCATTCTGTCTCCTTACGAACATCGTTTCTATCTTAAACCCTCGACGGGAGCACATTCTATCAGTTGTTTTGCTGATAAGCCCTACAAAAATCAACCACTATCTCTTTGCACAAACTAGAATTATCTAAATCACCAATAATTTCAATGCTAAACAAATGCGACTCTGAGCAAGCTTGTGATAATTATGTTGGATCGATCTGTATAAAAAGATATAAAAACAATGCAATTTAAGGGAGATTTGTATATGAAGAGCGGAATTTTAAAATCAATAATCTTATTTTTCATCGCAGCGAGTAGCCAAAATATTTTATGCCAAAAAACTTCAGGTTTATCTCTTTTTCTAGCTAAACCTGACACTTCGTTGAGGAATCTTGAGCTGCAACAAGCACTTCACTTATTGTCAAAATATAAAGAGCTCGCTATAAATAGCCCGACATTCACACAACAGCGACTTGATCAAGACTTTATCCTAAAATTCTTTAAGACTTTATGGGGAAACAAAAAAGTCAACAAGAAGTTGAGATCTAGCCAGAATTTTAAAGCAAATATCAACTCATCAAAGCTCGATCCACAGGTGATATCTCACTTAATTACATACACATACAAGACTCAAAAAAGCTATGACGAAATCAGCATAAAAATTAAAAATATTTCTGAAAAGTTAGTAACTAACAGCCCCATTCATCCTGTCGAACAAATGAAAGTTCGAGAGTTGAGAAAACTAATAAGCATGGTACATCTCCACATACTATTTCAAGACTTCGAAAAATGGGGTTTTCTTAAAATTTTATCTACTGACCCCAAGATTGCAAACCTTAAAAACAAAGCCGAAGCTGCCTATGACCTTCACAGAAAACTGCTTGCTCATGCTCACGAATTTCAGCCAAAGAAAGGCGTCTATCTAGTTGCCTATGATTTTAGAAATGATTTTGCATATAGAAATGCCGGGGCTGGTCATATTCTAACCTTGGAAGCTCTGGCATATATACTCAACCTTAGGGTTAGTCATTTTTCTCTTGCATTCAGCTGGAACGATATAAAATATGAAAGCCACATGTGGGGTAAACCATCCAAGTACAAGGTGGGTACAATGCCTTTAGTCTCATATGTTTATGATACTTACTACTTAAAACTGGAGAAGTTGATTCCTGTACCATCATTAATGACAAAGCAATTTAAAGATCTCTATGGAGAAACATGGTTAGAATCGATAGAGGAAAGATTTGAGGAAATCATGAAGAAATACTTTATTGACAATAAAAACCAAAATTTTTCTCGATTGTACAATCCCGAAGTTAGAAGAATCAAGTCAATTTTTGCACTAGACTATAGCATAACTAAAACTAGGCAAGAAGATCAAATCTACTTTTCTCATACAGGAAAAGTTACCTGTTCAGAATTCATAGCTAAAGCACTGCTACAATGTATTGAGCTATTAAACCAAAAGATCGCTATGGAATGGCAGAATTACAGGTACAAAGGTGAATTGCCCTCACCATATTTAAAATTCCCTATAAAAAAAGCTAGAAAAATAAAGAGGTATTCCCCACAAGAATACTTTGATCATCTTATAGAATATGATCTCATCGAAAAATTAAAAACCCCGCCTTTGCTCGCTAAAACCATCAAAATTAAATAAGCAAGAGGCTTCATATCTTCTATTTTCGAAGACTTGTTTAAACTTAGAATCCTAAAGATAATGTGTAACCATCGGGATTTAAAAATGATCATTGTGATTATAAAGAGAATCCAAATTAGGAGGCACACCAGTTTGGAGTTTTCCAAAAATATCATTGTCAGTGTTAGACTTTTCAATATGTGATGATGGCGGAATTAGGCGATTTTTTCTTAAGAATTTTTGTAAGGGAGGACGATCAACATAAGTTCCCCAGCTTTTCGCCATAAACCTTCTTCGCTGCAGCTGCATCAAGTCATTTAATGCTGAATAACTTCGAAGTAATCCCGTTATTTCACCAATAACGAACATCCCATCTTTTCCACAAACCTCTTTAAAAAAGTGTAAGCCAAATACGTCAGTTTTAAGCAGTCTGACTAATTTAACAAGATTTTTTGCTATTGATCGATTAATTTCACGGTTTGGCTCCCGTCCATAATCATTTTTTATTTTCTTATACAATGCTAAGACTTTATTGACTCTGACTTTTAAAGCATATTTTTTTCGAAAATCCTTAATTTTAGCAGGTTCTCCTGGTGTAAAGTACCAAGAGTTAGTGAAGTGTGATCGAGTGATCGCTTTTATCTCATTATCACTATATTTGGAAAATATTTTTTTTAATTCCTTTCCAAATAAAAATGTATGAGTCAAGGCATAAACTTTAGGATATTTTTTGATTTGGTCCTCAGTTGGTAAGATAAAATTATCATAGAATTGATTCGTATTATCTACCGAATATCGCCTATTCAAATCATGAATTAGTGCATTGACTTTCTCTAAGGTTCTCGAGCGATAAAAGCCCTCTGTTCTAAGCACCAATACAAAATTCTCTCCTTCATCCTCATCCATTTCTAACTCAATTTGGGTTCTCTTCCTATTTTTAACTAGCAAATCAAATGAGCTGATCTCTAATTCTAACTGTTCAACTCCAACATGCTTATTATCTACCCGAGAAATTCTATAAAAATACTTATGTTCACCATTTTTCAGGGTAACTTCAGAGCTTACCTTTGACTTTGCAGACAGCTTATTAAATAAGAAAAGTAAACCTAAGCCTTTCGTGGAAGCAGAACCTTTTGCATCCACCGAATAATTTAGATCAACAGCATCAGAAGAAACTTGAGACTTCGACAAGTCCTTTAATGCTAGATATTCTTTTAGCTTACGACTCTCGGTCACCAGTTCTTCTGCCTTGTCACGATCCTGTTCTGGCAACCTCATCACATAATCTTTCATATGATAAGTGAATCTGGAAGATCCTAGTCTCATATTAAAAAGGGGCAAATTCAAAGCAAACAAATTGACAGACCCAAGATCAAGAGATAAGCCACCATAATTTCCAAAATCCCTATCCTTGTAATAATGAAGCTCTCCATATTGGTCTCTAACAATATAATTAGAAGTAATCTTACGGATGCCCCCTAAAAAACTAAGTTCATTAGAGAATATCGGATCAGTAGAATAAGCACCTATTCCACTTTCCATTTCAAAACCTATTTTATCAAATGAGTGAATAACCTCGAGAGGTTTCAATTTAAAAGCTGCATAATGATTTATATTACAAATTATCTTGATCAAATCATACTTTGAGAAATATGCTTTCCCAACTTCATCTTCATAATGAATATGCCTAAATTCTTTAACATACAAACTTAGCTTAAAGTCAGCCTCTAATATTGGCACCTTCTTAATTAGTTTGCGTAATAATGGAGAATCTACACCAACCTGTAATTGAATCGAATCAGTTATTTTATAGAGATGAATCTTTCCATTCGCTCCCATCAACTGAAAATTTGGCTCAACTCTTCTGGTAGCAATCGCGGTAATGCCTAAACCAATGGGAAATTTCGTACTTGTACGGCTAAAGTTACTTAAATTTAAATCTTGTTTAACACCTTCAAGGCCTGAGAGTCCACTAGTCCCATTATCCTTACTCTGCGCGATTCTCCATTCCTGCACAGGTATATCAAAAGTTATCAGTGACGGTAAGGCAGTCCACCAATTACTCGCTATTTGAACAGGGTCATTCTTATCTTTAAAGTATGTCTTAACAACCTTACCTTTTTTAATGACATCTCCATCCTCATCTTGAAGGTTAACGTCTTTAAGATCCGGAACATCATCTAACTCAAACTCACTGTCCAAATCAAAGGATTTAAGTATTTCGTTTCTTCTTAAGAGAAGCTTAAGATAGTAGATTTTTGCAATAGGAAAAGGCATCCCTGTCTGAACTAAAATATCCCAGATTTGCTGCTTGTCTATTGAAGCGATGTTTCGTGCCATCCATTTAAGATCAAACCAAGTAGTATTTTGAAAATTGCGTCGACGATTTGCGAAGTCATTCCAAAAAATCTTGACATTTTTTTCCTTCTTATCCAATTTAACAAAGCTATCAGTAAATGCATTAACTCTATAAATTGATCCCAATGAAAAGATTTGCTTGGGCTTTTTTAGATACATTGGCCCTCCCAAGGAAGACGCAGGATCATGAAGTCGATGCATGGGCATTAATCCTTGATCACTCTCTTTGAAAACCAATTTGCAATTGCCAGGATGTAGATCATGAATTCCCATCCATCCAAGAAGTAAGATCAGCGATCGATACTCTCTGCGATTTTGAAGGTCCCAGCTCCCTATGTCAAATGGTGCTACCCGAACTTCATCATCAGGCCGCCCCTCCAAAAGAACGTCCTTAATTTCAATCCACTCCACTCCAGTTTCTTCTTCAACCCCATGAGCTTTGATAAATCTTGCAATTGATTCAATCCGATACTTACTAGCAAAAGCTGCAAAAAATTCTTCCAGACTTTCATCTTCGAGATATATCCTAACCTTTTTCCGGTACTGAACTCTATCCTGATTTAATCCAGCTTTAGCAAGTAACCTACTTACTAAGAGTTCAGAATGGACCTCTTGACCCATTTTAACCTTTAGATCATAAGTTCTACCATTACGTTTATTCTTAAATTTGGTTTTAATTTTCTCAGATAATCTTGATCTAAAATTGACTCGTTTATAGACAATTCGATCGTCATCTTCAGGAAAGTAATCTACTTCCGCCAGATCTTTTTTTTTATTTGTATAGGAGGGCTTTTGCCATAAAATACTCACACCAGGATCTATTTTTGATATATCATAACCACATTTTATAAGTTTTTTTAGTTCTTCCGGACTCAGATAATGATATAATTTTATATGTTTTCCCAAGCAACCACGAATAGGTACAATGTTTTTACGATCAGTTTGCAGATTGAAGGCTTGAATACCATCGATATCATTCTTTCGAAATTTATTTGGTTTGAATAACCTTTTTCCAACATGCACTATGTCCACATCTTCCGGCCATGGGCTGCGATGCCCATTGGGAATAAAATAGGTTACATAAACCCGAGCAAAATCATCAACAATTCCTTGCCACAGATCCTGGTCTATATTAGAACTAACTAACTTATACAAATGTTCTATTTTAGGGATTAAATACTCATTATAGCCCCTGATAATAGACCCCTCGGATCCACTTTTCTCCTCTGCTTTTTTCTTGGATTTCTTGTATTTTTTTATATCTATTGCTAGTTTTTCAAAAAGGATAGTTTCATAAACTTCTTTAACAACAACCTTTTTTTCATGCTTGAGATACTGAAGAAATTCCATTATCTTTTCAGCATCAAAATTTCCGTTTTGTTTTAGCTTAGAGGAAAAAAAGTCCTCTGCAGCCTGTACATGACCAGGACTTAATTCTCCATGATCTTTTCCAGTAACAAAAATTTTTTCCGCTTTTGATTTCGGAACATAAAAACCCAATAATACTAACATATTAAGTACACTTAAAAGCGATAGTTTACAAGACATTATATCACCACGATTTTTAAAAATGGTTATATTACTTGTCTTTATAAACCAGCTACGCATTAAAGAGCAATGATTTATACTTTATTTTAAATTAATGGGGTAAATAAATGCGATTAAATAAATCAGATTCAATGGTGTAAAGAGTTGATTCTGTTTCCATTGATAGATATACCTTTTTTTGCGTGTATAACTTTCCAATCACTAGTACTCAAATGAGCTGAAAGAATAGCGATAGATGGGAAAAATTTATCGCGTAACTCATGCACAAATTTCAGAGTTTTAAATGAATCAAACCATACCATGAATTGGTAAACATTTTGGCTCATGACCTGATTAATTTTATTTTGTAAAAAGTCTTTTAAACCTAAATTTACCATTATTTCATTGAGGTCATTGATATTAAAAAAATTTTTTTCGCAATAATATAATTTATTAAGCAAGAATCTTTTTTCACAAGCAACTAAGAATCTGTGATAATTTTTAAATTCACAGAAGTGATCTACCTCTTCAAGAAGTATTTTTAGTATTTTAAATACATGTGGATGGTAAATTAAATACTCTTCTCCCTTGGCTAGAGTCCCTGCAATATTTATTATTGATTTTCCAGTTCCAAAAGGAACACGAATCGAAGGTCTTCCTTGGAGTTGAATAGTATTTCCTTTTTTTTCTCTTATAGGTCCCATTTTTCTTAATTTGTTCAAGAAATAGAAATCTTCACCTGCTTGTTTTTTTGGAAAACCTCTTACTTTCCCATAAAAGGATAACGAAAAGCAGATAGTTGATCCGATATTTTGGTAGGCATATGGGGACCCTGAGTTTTCCAATCCTTGCTGATAATAACGTAGATAAAAATCATAAGCATGCATTGCTCTAATTTCGTTTTTATTCATGGAAGCAAGCTCAAAATGCTCAAAAGGAAAAGTGACCGCACTAACATGCTCATCCACAAGAACTTTCCAATCAAATCCTACAAAATAATCTTGTGGTAAAACGGCATCACCATCACTTGTAAATGCAAAAGGGGCTATTGATTTATTGGCAAACCACAAGAAGAAGGCAATATCGCAACCAATCTTCCTTGCTAGGCCTACACCTTGCTTTTCTGGAAACTCCCGCCCAATAGTTGCTCTATCTACAAACAATATTTGCAAAGATTTATACTTTCCAAAAAAAGCTCCAGTACTAGGATGAAATTTTTTTTCTTCTAGCTTCCGTCCCCACTCCTCTAAAAAGACTCTATTATTTTCCTGCATCCAGTCTGGTGAATCTTTTCTGTGGTTAACTACTAAGATAAGCAAAATATTCAATGAATGTTTTGACACTGCTTCAACGACTGATTGCATCATGAATGGGAAAGCTTCTCGTTCTGAACACAATGGAACTACTAAGAGCCGATCAAAAGCCCCTTCTTCATGGGTAAGATCAACAATCCATTTACCAAGTATTGTTTCTGGCTCACTATATTGATGTATATATTTATTATAAGATTGCTCTTGGGAAGTCATGTCAAGCCTTTAATTTATGCTGGTTTGGTTTAAGAGCGCAGACTGGCTACTCAGAATGGCAGGTACAGCGTCCCCATAGAATAGCTCCAAGGATACTAGCTACACCCAAATATATTAGAGCAAGGATTAGAATATTGATCGAATAGACGGTAAAGAAGAGATAGATCTGTTCCAATATTTATCTATCAATAACGCTTAAAGCTAGATCAATACGCCCAAAGGGAGCTGAGACTTGGATACCTTGCACATGCTTACCCAATTTCTGCACCATTTCATTGGCAATTTCAACCCCAAGCTTCTTAGCATCTTCAGGATCACTAGGTTTTTCCATTCGCTTGATAATATCATCAGGAATGACTACTCCTGGAACTTCATTATTCATAAAGATGGCATTGCGATAGCTTATTAGAGGCCAAACTCCAGCAATAATTGGAATTTTTAGCTTGTGCTTATCAATATATTCCAGAAACTCAAATAGCGCATTGACATCAAAAACAGGTTGAGTGATTGCCCATTCCGCCCCTGCATCAACCTTCCAAGAAAATCGCTTCATCTCGTAGTTGAAGTCGCGATGAACCGGATTAACGCCAACACCAATACTCAGAGCTGCTGGCTCGCCAATTGATCGTGCTCCTAAATCTAAGCCTCCATTCAAACGGTGCACCATATTAGTCAGGCCAATGGCATCCACATCGAAAACACCTGTTGCGTCAGGATAGTTTCCTAATTTTGGGGGATCTCCAGTTACCAGCAACATATTGCGCAAGCCGATCGCGTGAGCTCCCAGCATATCAGATTGCATGCCTAGAAGGTTTCGATCACGGCAGGTATAATGCAAGACTGTTTCAATACCAGCATGCTGCTCAATCATCACTGCAGTTAGCATTGCACTCATGCGTGAACTTGCTCTTGGTCCATCTGGGATGTTTATTGCATGAACCCCAGCTTCCTTAACTTGCTTTGACCGACTGATAATCTTAGAGGGATCCACTCCTGCTGGGGGAAGTAGTTCTATTGAAAAGACTGGTTCCCCTTGGGCAATTGCCTTAGACCAGGCTGACTTGTTAGCTAAAGGAACGCGCTCTTTCTCCTTTACCTCATGTTCGCTATTTGTGTTCTTTGCCTCGGCATTCATATTAGAAATCTGAACATCTGCATGCTTTGTTGCCTTAGCATAGCTTAAGGTGTTTGCCATTGCTTTGATATGTTCGGGCGAAGTTCCACAACAGCCACCGACAAACTGGACACCTGCACTAAAGAATTCTTGAGCAAAATGGGCCATATATTCGGGTGTGCTCATATAGATGTAACGACCCTCTACATGTTTCGGTAGCCCAGCATTAGGCCTCATACTCAAGGGTTTATTAGTTAGCTTTTTAATCGTAGGGATGCAGCTCATCATCGGCTGTGGACCTACCGAACAATTTAAGCCAATTACATCGAGAGGCCATTCATCAAGCTTTTTGATAATCCACTCAACTGTGCTTCCATAGGGAGACTGGGCATCTTCTGTAATCACAGTATGGCCAATGATGGGAATTTCCGAACTTAAATCTCTAACTGCAGAAATTGCTTGCTGCATCTCGGACAAATCAGAAAAGGATTCCAAACAAATGGCATCCACTCCCCCAGTAAGTAAAGCCTTCGCTTGTTCGCGGAAAAAAGACTTTGCTTCGTTAAATGATGTTGGACCAAATGGCTCAATCCTAACCCCCAAAGGCCCCATACTTCCAAAGATCCAGGCTTCCCCATTAGCTGCAGACTTCGCCAGTTCAACAGCCTTTAAATTTATAGCTTGCACTTTGTCATGAAGGTTATGTTTGCTGAGCTTGACAGAATTGGCTCCCCAGCTATTGGTTGTAATCACTCCGGCTCCAGCCGCAAGGTAGTCTTCGTGAAGTTTTTTGACCAGCTCAGGGGTAGTCAAATTAGCGTCTTCAAAACAACGATTTATAAAAACGCCCCGATTATAAAGCTCAGTTCCTAAAGCTCCATCCATGACTAGTGGTTGACCTTGATCGATCACACTTCTAAAATTATTCTCTTGAACCATCAATTTCCTTTCTAGCAATAATGTTTGCAAGAAGACATGTAGAGCCAGCAAGCCTTAATGAATCTTATTGCGAACTAAACTTTTTAAACATATCAATGGGCGAATAAATATAGCAAGGGGGTTTCATGAACAGGAATGTTTTCAACCTTTGGAAGGAGTACCATTAGTGGAATGTCCTAGGACCATAATATCACGATTTTTTCTCTGAAACTCTTCCCATAAACGCAGTCCTTCTGCTGCTAAATGAGACCCCTTTATAATCCAGCGACCACCATTAACGACCACCGCGCTCACAACAACTTTAGGGTTTTCAACTGGCATTAAGCCCGCAAACCAAGTTGCCAGACCCTTTGGAGCCTGGCTGTTTAGGGTCCCAGTCTTGCCTCCAGCAGACCTTTTAATTTTGCGGTATTTCCAAGAACGAAAGGCCGATGAAGCTGTGCCTGAACGCACAGTTTTTTGCATCATGCGTCTGAGGTTTATAGCATTCTCCTGATGAAAAACCGGCTTGATTCTTTGTTTTGAGATCACAGATTCATTGCTGCTATCATCTGCAAATATCCTAAGTGCCATGGGAACTCCATCACGGGCAATCACCAAATTAATCCAAGCTGCATGAATAGGACTGAGACCAACCATGCCAAACCCTGCAGCAAACCTTCCAACCGTATGAATGGCAGATCTAGCTGGCTTTGGAGGATTCATCGGGCTAGTGTTCAAATGAAAGTCAGCACCAATGCCTCCTTCGTTCCAACCTAGCTTCTTAGCATAACTATTCAAAACTCCCACTCCAAGGTACTGAAGAGTTAATTTGGCAAAAAAACTATTACACGAATTTGCAAAAGCCCTACTTAAACTCATTTTGTGATAGCGAGTAGGTTTTACATCACGTAACCACCAACCCCTTGCATGTACCTTCGCACAACCTCCTGTCAGCCCAAGAACGGTACTGGGCTCAAGCTGTGCAACGTCCATTGCTGCTATAGTCGGAACCACCTTAAAAAGTGATGCCGCAGGGAAACCCTCGTAAAGTGCAGTGTGGGATTGTCCACCCCATTTTTCAGGAGCACGGCCCTGTGCCATTGCGATAATATGGCCTGTAGCAACATCGACCATAACAATTGCTGCAATAGGGTTTCCATGCCTTCTAATATAGGTTTTCAGAGATAATTGGATGGATGGAACAATAGTGGTTGGCCTTTTCTTTTCACCGACCTCCAGACTGATGACTCCAAGTGGATCAGCTTTGGGAACAGATAGAGGCAGCGCTGGCTTTCCTTGAGATGTCGTTGTAATTGCATGTGAATTAGAAAAAGGTGATACAATCCAAAAAATAAAGACGAAGGAAAGTAAGATTCCTTTTATAGTGAACATACAGCTCCTAAAACTGGCAATGGGGAATTTAAAGACTGGACTCACAACTATTTTAACTCACTAAAAAATCTATTGTTTTTCAGGAATACCTAAAATCTGGTAATTCAGCTAAGATTATCAGGATGGTATAGGACATTTTCACGGAGGAACAAAACAATTATTGTCACTCGCTATATCCTCAAAGAAATCTTCCCACAATTTGTTTCGACGCTGATCGTATTCTGTGCAGTCATCGTAGTTTCACAGCTAGTGCGGCTTTCTAATGTATTAGTAACCTTCGGCTTAACTGCTGAAAACATTTTGCTGCCATTTCTTTATATTATTGTTCCTTTTTTACCTATTATTATATCTATCTCCTACCTATTTGGAATCATGATCTCATTTTCTCGTTTAAGTTCTGATGGAGAAATAACAGCATTATTAGCTGCAGGTTACAGCATCAAACGGGCAATGCTCCCAGCGCTTGCAATTTCATTCGCACTCTATCTTACAGGAGCCTTGTGTGCGATTCACTTGGAGGCTTGGGGAAGGCGGGAATTCGTCCAGTTTATATACCGAAAAACTCAAACCGAAATTGACAATATGGTCCGATTCAAGATTCAGGCGGGAGTATTCTTAAACGACTTCTTGGATTATGTTTTCTATACCGAAGAAATTTCAGAAAACAGAACTCACTACAAAAATGTCCTTCTTGCTCCAAGAAATAAAAGTAAAGACAACTTTATGATTCTCTCTCCGAATGCCCAAATCACCGGATCGGTTGCTGAAGGAAATTTACGTATGGTTTTGTTTGACGGAGTTTCTTATTCTCTTGAAACTCGTTCAGATCACACCTCAAGCCTAACATTCAAAAGAGCTGAAATAGACCTTTTGCGGGTATTCCAGGAAAAGATCATCGGTGAAGATACTGCCCGCGACGACTATCGAAGCTACAGAGCCTCCGAATTGCGCACATATGTAAAGAAGATGGAAAATAGCCCAGATGAACACCCCGATTTTCTCAGAGCTAGCTACCTATATTACTCCAGGTTTGCAAACCCCTTCATCGTTTTTGCATTCACTTTTTTTGGTATTATTATGGGGATTCAAGAGCAACGACATGGAAAAAATCGAGGATACTTAGGCTCTATTTTTGTTATTATCGCCTGTTTCGTCATCATGGTTGCTTCTAGGTGGATGGCAGAGAATGCCTTCATTGCCCCACTGATAGCTAGCTGGCTGCCCCAACTACTAATATTATTCTTCGGGGGATTTTGTATTTACCAAAAAAGCCGCCTTCCCCCTTCAGAGCCCATTCTGGGCCTAAAAAACTTTCCCCGAATTTCGCTAAATTTCACAAAAAAAACAGATAAATGAAAAAATATTTGCTTTTAACTTCTCCATTCCTTTAGCTTTGGGTAAAAAGACACTAGAAATAGCCCATGAAAAATCTATACCCCATGGGTTTCTTTGCTCTTAATTCAATGATAGAGCTTCACTTTTGATAATTGAGGTAGTAAATGAGGCGGGTAGTTGTTACTGGTTTAGGTATGGTCTCTCCGATTGGCCTTACTCTTGAGGAGTCCTGGCACAACGCACTTGCTGGGCATTCTGGGGTTGATCTTATCAAATCCTTCGATGCTTCACGCTTAAGTGTGCAGATTGCTGCTGAGGTTAAAGGCTTCGACCCTAGCCTTAGTATGGAGGCAAAAGAGGCTAAAAAATCTACTCGTTTTGTACAATTTGCTGTTACTGCAGCTAAAGAAGCCATCAACCATGCTGGTTTAAACTTAGAAGGTGATACCACTTCGTTTGGGTGCTCAATAGGGGTCGGCATAGGGGCAATCCAGAATATAGATGCAACGGCTCTCACCTGCAAAGAGAAGGGTCCCAAAAGAGTCAGCCCTTTTTTTATACCTTATGTCATCACTAATATGGCAGCTGGTATTGTTGCCAATACCTTCAAACTGAAGGGCCCTAATTTATGTACCACTACAGCCTGTACCAGTGGTACCCACGGAATAGGTGAAGCATGGCTTCATATAAAAGCGGGTATGGCAGATGTAATGATATGCGGAGGTGCAGAGGCGTCTCTTTGTGAGCTTGCCATTGCTGGATTCCAAAATATGAAAGCCTTAAGCAGGCGTAATGAAAGCCCTCAACAGGCTTCACGTCCCTTCGATGTAAACCGAGATGGTTTTGTTATGGGGGAAGGTGCTGGAATTTTAATTCTGGAGGACTACGAGCATGCCCGTGCTCGTAATGCTAAGATATACTGTGAAATGAGTGGGTATGGAATGTCTGGAGATGCTCACCATATTACTGCTCCAGCACCCGAAGGTGAAGGGGCTCAAAGATGCCTAAGAGCAGCTTTAAAAACTGCGAAGACACTGCCAGAAAGGGTAGACTATATAAACGCCCATGGTACATCTACTTACTTCAATGATATTTATGAGTCCCAAGCTATTAGTCGCGTTTTTTCGGAGCACACAAAAAACCTAGCTGTCTCTTCAACGAAAGGGGTCACCGGTCACTGCCTTGGAGCAGCAGGTGGCATCGAAGCCGTATTTCTAGCAAAATCGATCCATGAACAAAAGGCCCCTCCGACAGCAAACCTCCAGGAAGTTGATCCCGAATGTCCATTGGACTACATTCCCGGATCAGCTCGAGATTTAAAGATAGACGTAGGTATTTCAAATTCATTTGGCTTTGGCGGTACAAACGGCAGTATTGTTTTTGCAAAAATCTAGTGAACAACTGAGGTTTCAGTTGTTCACTCATTATGTTTAAACATCCTGCGGTTTCTCTATAGATTATTCTAATATTTTTTGACAAAAATCAGGTACGAAGGAATTTCGTTCTAAATATTGGATGCTTGAACTTGCATGCGGTACCATCCTATTTTCAGACGATTTTTTGTCCTCATCATACACATGCAGCGAGGTTTGGATTATGATGCCAAAAACAGATAGTAAAAGTAAGGTCACCGCTCCTGATATGCTTACCATGTACAAAGAAATGCTTTTTTATCGTCGTTTCGAAGAGAGAGCAAATATAGCCTATACGAAACAAAAGTTTTCAGGTTTTCTCCACCTCCATATCGGCCAAGAAGCAGTATGCGTGGGAGTTCAGCATGCTATGAATGATCAAGACTACTGCATATCAGCCTACCGTTCACACACCCAGGCAATTGCGAAGGGTATCCCAGCAGAACAAGTCTTTTCCGAACTTTTTGGCAAGGCCACTGGCTGCTCGCGCGGAAAAGGTGGCTCAATGCATATGTTTAGCAAAGAAAAGCGTTTCTTTGGTGGGCATGGAATTGTAGGAGCTCAGGCTCCTATCGCTGTAGGGACTGCATTTGCGATCAAGTACAAAGAAGAGTCTGCAGTAATGGTTTGTTATTTAGGCGATGCAGCTATGAATCAAGGACAAGTATTTGAAGCTATGAATATGGCTGCTACTTGGTCCCTTCCGGTTTTATTTGTCATTGAAAATAATCAATATGGCATGGGTACTGAAATTCATCGTACTACCAGTGTTGACCATCTATATAAACGTGCATTAGCTTTTGATATGGATCATTCGCAGGTTGACGGCATGAACTGTATGACTGTTTACGGGCACATGAAACCTATCATCGACCAAATGCGCCAAGACCGCAAACCGCATTTGGCTGAGGTCCTAACCTATCGCTACAAAGGCCACTCCGTTTCCGACCCTGCAACCTACCGGACTAAGGAAGAAGTACAAGAGTATCAAAAACAAGATCCAATTACCCAGCTGGGAGCTTTGCTGGTTGAACAATCACTTGCGAGCAATGAAGATTTAAAAACTTGGGACAAAGAAGCGAAAGAGCAAGTTAAGTCTGCAGAGCAGATCGCAGATAAAGCTCCTGCACCATCCCCTGATGAGGTTTGGCTACATGTTTTTGGGTAAACTTCAACAAGAAAAAATTTATTAACAGATTTTCTCTACATAAAGGCTTAACCATGGCAATTAAAACCATACGCGAAGCTCTTAACGAAGCGATGATCGAAGAAATGCAACGGGATGCTAACATTTTTTTGATGGGCGAGGAGGTTGCGGAGTACAATGGTGCATACAAGGTTTCTAAAGGTATGCTGGAAAAGTTTGGCTCTCGACGTGTCATAGACTCACCAATCTCCGAAGGGGGTTTTGCAGGACTTGGTGTAGGCGCAGCAATGGCTGGTCTAAGGCCTATCATAGAAATGATGACCTGGAACTTTGGAATTCAAGCCTTCGATCAGATTATCAACCATGCTGCTAAAATGAACTATATGTCCGGTGGGCAGTTTCCTATTCCAATTGTTTTTAGGGGACCAAATGGAGCTGCGCATATGCTTTCAGCTCAACACTCCCAAAATGTTGATCCAATGCTATGCAATGTACCTGGACTCAAAGTCATCTCCATAGCAACCCCTAGCGATGCCAAAGGTTTACTAAAATCTGCCATCCGGGATGACAGTCCTGTTATTTTCCTTGAAAGTGAAATGATGTACGGCTTTAAAGGCGATGTTCCAGATGGCGAGCATCTGATACCCCTTGGCAAAGGAGAAGTGAAACACCAAGGCAACGATATAACTTTGATAAGCTGGGGGAAAATCTTACATAAAGCTTTAGAAGCAGTGAAAGAGCTTGAATCAGATGGAATTTCTGTTGAGCTTGTGGATCCTCGCACCTTGGTACCTCTAGATGAAGAGATCATATTTACCTCAGTGCGCAAGACCCATAGAGTTGTAATTTTCGAAGAAAACTGGCCTTTTTCTTCCGTAGGTTCGCAGATTTCTGACAGAATCCAATCTGCTTGTTTTGATGAGCTTGATGCCCCCATAGAGAGAGTTTCCCAAAAACCGGTTCCCGTCCCCTATGCAGAAAATCTTGAAGAGGAAGCTCTGCCGAGCAAAGAGGACCTAATCAAAGCCGTAAAGAAAGTATGTTACCGCAACTAAGCTATTAACATAGGGGAGAAGTATCAAAATGGCGATATTAATTGATATGCCAAAATTGAGTGACACGATGGAGGAAGGCGGAGTTTCAGAATGGTTCAAAAAAGAAGGGGACTTTGTCGAAGAAGGTGAACTTCTTTTAGCTATTGAAACTGATAAAGCCACCATGGAATATGCAAGCCCTGAAGAGGGGACTTTGCTAAAAATATTGGTAAAGGAAGGGTCAACCGTACCACTACGCAAGCCCATTGCAGTGATGGGTACCCAGGGGGAAGCTTTCAACTTAAATGAGCTAGCCAGCGAAAGCCAAGAGACTCCTCAGGAAAAGTTAGAAACGACTTCCGAGCATGAACAAAAGCCAAAATCCGCAGAAACTAGAAGCCAAACCCAGACCAATTCAGGATCACCAGAAACAAATTCCAGTCGTATCAAAGCATCTCCTTTAGCAAAGAAAATAGCTGCTGATAAGGGAATTGATCTGGGGAGCATCGAAGGTTCTGGCCCTAACGGAAGAATTATTCAAAGAGATCTAGGTTCACAATCTAGTCAAGGAACAAGCCAAGGTCAGCTTAGCGCGCTAAAAGATGCGGCTGCTGATGTTAAAAAACCACATTCAATGATGCGAAAAACCATAGCAAAAAGACTATTGGCCGGTAAGAACGAGGCACCTCATTTTTACTTGACGGTTTCGGCTGACATGACTGCGATGGCAGAATGGCGGGCAAGGCTTAACCAAGACCCCAAAGTTGTTAACAAAGAGCTTCCTAAAGTGAGCCTCAACGATCTTATCATTATGGCAACTGCAAAAGCATTGAAAAAGCACCCAGAAGTAAATGCTTCATGGTATGACGATTACATCCTTGAACATGGGAATATTCACATCGCCATGGCAGTTGCGCTGCCTACAGGACTTATCACTCCAGTAATTCCATACACTGAAACCTTAGGTGCACGTACCATCGCAAAAATGACTAAGGAACTGGCAGGCAAAGCAAAAGATGGAAAGCTCCAGCCAGAAGAGTATAGTGGTGGAACCTTTACTATTTCTAACCTTGGAATGACCGCAGTTGAATCGTTTACTGCAATTATCAACCCCCCTCAGGCATGTATTTTAGCAATTGGCACCAGTAAACCCACTCCTCATGTGAACAAAAGCGGTGAGCTGGTGGTGCAAACTCGTATGAAAATGACCCTATCTTGCGATCATCGGGTAGTTGATGGGATGGTAGGGGCTAAATTCCTCGAGACTTTAATCTCTTACCTTGAGAATCCACTTTTCATGATGAGCTAGGAATAAGAATGGGCATTAAATTATGCCCATTCCTAAATCCCGCTTAGCCTAGAAGACTTAATGCAATTTGAGGCTGACTATTGGCATTCGACAAAACCGATGTTCCTGCCTGCTGCAAGATGTTTTGTTGCGTTAACTTCGCAGTTTCAGAAGCAAAATCTGTGTCTCTGATGCGGCTTCGTGCTTCGCTTAGGTTTTCAGACTGCACCTCTAAGTTTCTTACCGAAGAGGTAAGACGGTTTTGAACTGATCCTAAATAAGAACGATAGTCGTTTACCTTGAAGATCGCTTGATCAATAGTTGCAATACTCTGTTGAGCATTTTGTTTATTGTTAACCCTAGTTCCCTCTTCATGCTCTCCAAGACCCAGAGAACCTTCTCCAGAAGTAAAGGCATTTATATTACCAAAATCAATCTTGATAATGTTCACTGGGTTACGCGCATCAATGGCGTCAGTTTCTGGGTAGTAGTCTTTACTAACCTGAATTTCAAGAGGAAACGGATTGTCATTGTTACCCATATCCTCTGCCAGCTCTTTTTGGCCTACTAATAAGCGCGTTCCGTTAAATTCGGTGGAAGCTGCAATTCGATCAATCTCATCTTTTAACTGTAAGAATTCTTTATCAACAAACTCTCTTTCACGATTGCCAATTGTATCAGAAGCAGCTTGAATCGCTAGTTCTCTTAGTCTAACTAGCATGGAACTTACTTCCATCAGACCACCTTCAGCAGTTTGAACGAGTGAAATACCATCGTTTGAATTACGCTTTGCCATATTCAAAGAACGTATATCCGCTTTCAAATTTTCTGATACAGCTAGTCCAGCTGCATCATCTGCAGAGCGATTGATTCGCTCACCAGAAGACAGTTTTGCCATCGAGGCCTGCAGCTTTCGGGTGGTTTTCCCTAATTGTCTTTGGGAGTTAATTGAACTAACATTAGTATTTATGCGCAAACCCATCTTAAACCTCCTGTCTGTCCTTTAAAACCACATCTTGTGATTTGACTGGGCATGTAATAATAATCACACCAGAATCATCGACTAGGGGGGCTGAAGGTTTAGCTTAGATTGCAGTTCAAGATTGAGATAAATATAAAATATATGATTTAAGGGAGTAAAATTTATAAATTGAAATTACCATTAATTTTTTTAAATAAGAATAGATTGTATAATAAAATATATTGATTTTTTATTATTTTAATATAAATGATGATATTTTTACTTTATATATCAATGCATTTTAAATAAAATGAATTTATTTAGTCTATTTTATTATTTATAGTTCAATTTAATAAATTTTTATCATAGATATCAAGATATTCTAAGTGAGATATGACATATGTACGTTGAAGTCCCCATGCACAAGCTTAGTGAAGAGGCTATTGTTGGCCTTGTAGAAGAGTACTGTAGTCGCGAAGGCACCGACTATGGAATGCTCGAGTTTTCTCTTGATGAAAAGGTTTCTGCTGTAACGAAGGAACTGCAAAACGGGACAGCAAAAATTTTTTTCCACCAAGAAGATCAGTCTATCAATATTCTTGCTGTTGATCAGATCGCAGGATTACCCAAGTTTAATCATCAAGCTAATGATCTCAGATAGAGAGCCCTCATAGGGCCTTGGCCAGCTGGACAAAATAAGAGGTAGTGCTCTAGCTTCCATAAAAGTTTTGCCCAAGTTCGGATTTAGCTTCCATATACCTATGACTGTTTTCATATGCCTCCCCCCAATTTATATTCTTAAATATAGGTACTTATACGGTTCATTTTTTTTTAGCTATTTTGAAAAAAAAAGGATTGATTATTTGAAGAATTTCTCTTATTGCTGAGACTGATATCGGTCTTAGAGTAGTGAGAAAAAGAAAAGTAGTTACAACTCATCTATGTGATTGCACAGCTTTATTAAGTTTGCCTTCTCCCGTTTAGGCTTTTTTTAAATACAAGCATAATCACCAAATTATTCGATAGTTTACGAATTATCAAATTTACAATAATTCGGTAAAATACGACTTTCTTTGAACCTATTTTTTCGGCCATTATTTTAAAATTTTTTGTCCATAAACAGTTTTTTATGGGGGACAAAGATGAAGGTAATAATTGGTAGATTGAGAGTCAAAGAAGAGATGCTGAGAAACCCTGCATCATGGGTGGCCTGGTCAATCATGAGTTTTTACAGCGTACTCCAACTTCTCCTGCAAGGTTCGGTAGGAGTAATTGCAGAGGGTATCAAAGATAGTTTCAATACTGATGCTACTGGTGTCAGCCTACTCTCATCGAGTTTTTTTATTTCCTATATTCTTATGCAGATACCTGCTGGAATGATTTATGACCGTTTTGGGATTAGGCGCGTAGCCATTATTGCAAACTCAATACTTGTACTAGGGTGTTTGGGCCTAGCATTTTCTCCCAACCTAGAAACTGCGATATTGAGTCGGGTCGTAATAGGATTCGGAGCATCTTTTGGTTTTGTAGGTTTAATGTTTGGCATTAAAATGTGGTTTCCTCTGAGGCAATTTGCAGCAATCGCGGCAATTGCCGAATGTCTTTGCATGGTTGGGGTGGCAACAAGCAACAATATTCTCTCTATTATCACATTACGGTTTGGATGGAGGGTTGCCTTAGGCTTTTGTGCCCTACTTGCAATCGGTCAGCTACTCGTTATGGTAATGCACTTAGAAGATATTGACCAGAAGGGTAAAAGCTCAGTACGAACAGCAAACAGAGTTTTAGGAGACTTGCAAGAAGTTCTAAGACGTCGCGAAGTTTGGCTTGCAGGCATGTATAGTGCTGGAGTATTCACCATTGTTTCAGTTTTCGTGGCTCTATGGTCGATTCCTTTCCTGAGTAGCGCTTATAAGCTTGATATAGTAAAAGCAACTTCAATTAGTTCAACAATTTATATCGGCATTGCTATTTGTAGCCTAGTAATAGGATGGTTAGCAAAAAAATTTAGTGTTGCTTCAATCATGAGTTTAGGAAGTGGGTTAAGCTTCACTTTCTCAATTTTTTTTCTTTACCTAAACCTTTCCATTTCTTCACTGTACCTTCTTGCTTTTTTAATGGGTTTTTGCTCAGCAGCTTATCAGCTAAGCTTTACTTTGATTGCTAAATCCATTCCCAATAGGATTGGAGGAGCTGCAATCGGAGCCACAAATATGATAATGATGTTGGCTGCACCTATTTTGCAGACCCTAATTGGTATCATGATCTCATCAGACGAAGGGACCGGGGTACTTGATGGCTTCGAAGTATACTTGGATTCATCATATCGGTTTGGCTTAGGCATCATTCCTGCAAGTATCTTTATAGCGTTTGCGACAACTTTTTACATGAGCGATCCTGATGGGATCACAATCAAAAGGTGGGTATTTAATTACCTTACATTAAAAAAAACCAAAGTTGTACAAAGTGTGGTAGAATAAAATCCTCAGTATTAAACAACTCAACAACTCTAATCACACTTATGTCTTTCTTCCTAAAAGCATCAAAAATTGTAATAAGCATCAACTTGCTTTTACTTTCACAACAGCAATCTTTTGCTGCATTGGCAAATATTTTCTCATGGCAAGGTGAATATTTTAGCAAAAAGGAAGGTGCTTTCTATGTTTATCTTGAGCCACAAGGCCTAGGATCAAAACTAAATGTCAATACTAAGGTTTCATTGATTTTTTATAATCCTCTAAGCAAGAAAAAGTTCAAGCTCACTGAGAGTTTTGATAAATTTGAGCCAGGAACTTCTCCTTCTGTTTGGAAAGTGCCATCAGGAAAATATTTCATTGTTGCAATAGAAGTCACCACGGGATCTGCTAGGTTGATTTGGAAGTCAAGTCGTAAAAACCGCAGAAGTCTGCTTGTAAAAAGATTAAGCATTTCTAATTTTGGTAAATGGAAAGTCAGCCTGAAAAACAAAAATAGTTTAGATGTCAAGTTCCGTATGGGTAAAAACACCTATAAGTCAAACGGAAATCGTGCAGAAGATTCTGCAGCTGCTGTTTTCAACGGTTTTACAGGTGCAGTCCAAAAGGTCTTAGCGGGTAAGCAACTCATCGAAAAAGCTAAAAATAACTATGAAAAAAAGGACGAATTAAGAGTTCAAACACGGATGATCAGAACAATTTCATTGAAATGGACTCTGGACTTGCTTAAGGACAATAATAAAGCAAGAGCTGTGAATCAAATTATAGTTTCCCATGACCCATATTTTCGTAAGTGCTACAAAAACCGCCTAGATGACACAGGAAATCTACGTGGTAAAATCGTATATGGATTCATTCTAGTAAAAAGTACAGGAACGATGAGCAAAATTCGTCATATCGGCGGAACACTTAATGACTCTCAGCTAGTAAACTGTATTCATCAGGAACTGAAAGGGATGCAATTTTCAATTGGTCGCAACATGGTCGGCAAACTAACTTTTGATTTCAATGCTTTTTAATAAACTATATAGGAACACTTGATATGGGCGAAAACACCGAAACCCGAAGTGGAGAACAAGGCAGGTCAGCGCGCAGGATAAAAAACTTCCTTTTGATGCCCAATATTCAGATTAGGCTAGGTGCTTACATGGTCCTACTAGCAATCCTGCTTCTAACCTCATTGGTTAGTATTGTTTATGTTAAGATGGGCGAGATAGTCTCGTTGATCGTACAGCTAACAGATGTTGAAGATGAAGTTGAAGAAGTCCTGCTTAATTACGTCCAGGACATGTCCTGGTGGATTCTCCTTACTATTTCTCTCTACATTGCTATTAATTTGACTATTTCCGTATGGTATACCCACAAGATGATAGGCCCTACTTATGCTTTTCGTAGGCATGTAAAAGCTTTAGGAAAAGGTGAGTTTTTTGCAAAAACAATCCTACGCAAAGGTGATGCTTTCGAAGAGCTTGCTCAAGATTTAAATGATCTATCCGACACTTTAGCAGGTAAACAAGGCAGCAGCCCTGAGCCCAAAGATGATGATGGCAGCCAAGCTTCCTGAAACTGATGGTCAATGGAAAAACTACTTAGACTCAACAATACTTATTCTCACAATCTACAAAAGCTCGTAATTCACATTATCCAAGCATTATTCATTGTTGCTCCTACCCTAGCTTTCTCAGTTGGGCATAGTTCATTACCTAAAAAACCTGCATCGGCATTCGTTGAAGGTATACACAATGTTCCATCCTATTCAGTCATAAGCTCACTTGAAAAGGATTATATCCATGAAATAGAGCCGATATTTTCACGCAAATGCTTTGGCTGCCACACACCTAATCATAAAATAAAATGGTATTTTAAGATGCCTGTCATTAATAAGCTAATAAATAGAAATTTTAAAAGAGCTCTCAAGGCTCTTGATCTTAGCGTTGGCTTTCCTTTCATCGGTACAAAATCCATTCTCAAATCATTGCTTGATCTTGACCAAAGCATCTGCCAAGGTTCCATGCCTCCTCCGTGGTGGACCATCATCTTTTGGCAAGCAGGCCTATCCAAGGCAGAAAGAAATTTGATCCATCATTGGGTTCAAGATGGACTTAAACAGATAAAGCTTGATAGATAAAGCTTTGTTGACTTTGCCATTCACAGCTTAAACAGAAAGTGAAAACCTTGGGTAATGATCTTGTAAACGAATCGGACGATGTTCCCTGCAGCTGGCATTTACTATCAGCATTCGAACCGAGCTTTAAAAGTAGTATTGGGGCTCACACGATCAATATAAGTCTAGGACTTCAGCGGTCACAGCAGGATGTGCATGTCTGGTTTGGCCATGCATCTGGTGCTGGAATAGCCTCAAACTTGGCAAAGGGCGTAATCGTTCATGCCCTTCCAGGGGGATGGGATGAACAATGTTTTGACCATTTAGAGCGGGAATTCGCGACCATTGGTGGCCGAAAACGCATCTTGATCCAGTATACTCCTGATGCATTTGGAGATGCCTTGAACCTGCCTCTTCAAAGCTGGATGGAAAAAAGCTACAACAGAGGCGATCGTATTGGCTTGGTTGTCCATCGAACCACATCAAAAGCTGAGAGGAAATTACTCGCTCTTGGTCGCTACTGGAAAAGAACAAAAGAGAGAGCCAAGCTAAAAAAAACCATCGGTCTTAGCCAAGAAATTTTTGTATCTACTCCTAATTGGATACCACTTCTCCAAGGGCTGAGTAAGCCTAAAATAAAACAAATCATTTGGCTACCTGTACCTAGTAATGTGCTCTGGATGGAAAACAGGCAAAGAGCTATAAACTTGAGAAAAGCCTTTGCTCCTCATGCGAAAGCTGTAATTGGAACTTTTGGAAGCTTCTATGACAAGGGTATTAACAAGAAAATTAGAAAATTGATTCCCGGCCTTCTGAGTCACCCAGACAGAGTTTGGTTATTTTTAGGACGTGGCAGCGATGAGTTTGTGGTTCAATTGAAAAAAGACTTTCCTCAATTGGAAGCTCAACTAGAAAAAGCTGGAGAGCTTGATATGGCAGCCCTTTCAGCACACCTACAGGCATGCGATCTTATGGTTCAACCCTATCCACGAGGCGTCGATACCAGCCGAACAAGTGCGATGGTCGGCTTGTCCCACGGCAAACCTATCATAACCACTTTGGGGCCCAATACAGAAATGATTTGGGAAAAAAGCTCTTGCGTAAAACTGGTTCCAGTACAAAAAAATGACTTATTTTTAAGGATTACAGAAGACTTAATTATAAGTCCACAAGCTAGAGAAGCTTTAAGTAAAAATGCGATACAAACCTACAAGAATTTTTTCTCTTTAGACAAATGCATCGATACCTTGCTTACAATATAAATACAATGTCTATTCTCTACTTTCTCTGGACTGAACCTTGATTGACTTCTAGACTGAAATTTTTGGCTCAGTCCTATGGCAATCAGAAAAGGAGCCTGTCCATGGAAAATAAGTCTGAAAATATTAGTAATATACTTAAGGAACATAGGTATTTTATTCCTCCCAAAGAGTTTGCAAGCAATGCTTACGTTGACAGCCTTTCAAAGTATGAAGATATTTGGCAAAGCGCCCATCAAAACTCAGAAAGTTATTGGCAACAGCAAGCTGAAAACCTCCACTGGTATTCACCATTTACAGAGGTCTTTAAGCAAGAACAAGACTATCATTTTAAGTGGTTCTTAGGAGGTGTCATCAACGCATGCTACAACTGCGTAGACCGCCATCTACCTAGCAAAGCTGACAAAGTGGCGATTTACTGGGAAGGAGAGCCAGGGGACACAAAGGAAATCACATACCGAGAACTTCATAAAGAAGTCTGCAAAGTTGCAAATAGCTTCAAACGCCTAGGTGTTAAGGTTGGGGATGTTGTAACTTTTTATATGCCGATGGTACCTGAGCTTACAATTGGGATTTTAGCATGCGCTCGGATCGGAGTTATGCATAATGTAGTTTTTGCGGGTTTCAGCTCCGACTCACTAATCTCTCGTCTCACCGATGCTAAGTCACGTTTTGTGGTGACTGCTGATGGGGTATTCCGGAAAGGAAAAAAACTCCCTCTAAAAGACACCGTAGATGCATGTCATAAAGCCTGTCCCTGGTTAGAGAAAGTGATTGTTTTGGAGCGGACAGGACAGAAGTACTCCTTCAACAGTGCAAATGATTTGACCTGGCAAGATTTTATTAAAGATTCTTCAGAACTCTGTGAGGCTCCAGGATTCGATAGTGAACACCCCCTATTTTTACTTTACACTTCAGGAAGCACTGGAAAACCAAAAGGAATCCTTCATACAACTGCTGGCTATCTACTTGGGGCCGCAGTAACAAGCAAATACATCTTTGATTTGAAAGATGATGATATTTATTGGTGCACCGCCGATATTGGATGGATTACCGGGCACAGCTACTGTATCTATGGGCCCTTTGCACTTGGTGTTAGCACTCTAATGTATGAAGGGGCTCCAAATACTCCAGACTGGGGACGATTCTGGCAACTTATTGAAAAGTATAAAGTTTCCAAATTTTACACTGCTCCAACAGCAATCCGTTCCTTTATTAAATATGGTCCCGAAATTCCCAAGCAATATGATCTAAGTTCACTTAAATTACTCGGAACCGTAGGTGAACCAATAAACCCAGAAGCTTGGATGTGGTATCAAAAAACAATAGGAAAAGGACAATGTCCAATCGTCGATAGTTGGTGGCAAACAGAAACAGGAAGCATCATGATTGCGGGCCTTCCGGGAGCTACTAACGCCAAACCTGGTTCCGCAACCAGGCCCTTTTTTGGCATCGCTCCACAAGTAGTGGATGAACAAGGCAAACAAGTCGATACCAACCAGGGAGGATACCTAGTAATTAGTAAACCATGGCCCAGCATGATGCGCACTATATACGGAGACCATGACCGATTTAAAAGCCAGTACTGGGAGAAAGTCCCAGGGAAATACTTCACAGGTGATGGAGCCCGCATTGATGAAGATGGTGACATTTGGATCATGGGACGAATAGATGATGTTTTGAATGTTTCAGGACACCGCCTAAGCACTATGGAAATAGAGTCATCGTTGGTTAGTCATAAATCTGTAGCTGAAGCAGCTGTTGTTGGCAAGCCAGACGAACTTAAAGGAGAGGCTATATGCTGCTTTGTGACCCTAAAAAATGGAATAGACTCGCAAAAGCTCGCAGGACTGCTAAAGCAACATGTTTGTGAGCATATTGGTGCTCTTGCCAGGCCAGATAGTATTATTTTCACCGATACCCTTCCAAAAACCAGATCGGGAAAAATCATGCGAAGGCTCTTAAGAGATATTGCCTCAGGAAGGAGAATATCTGGAGATACAAGCACGCTAGAAAATATTGCAGCGATCAAACAATTTACTGAAATTCCGAACCAAGAGGAACAAAACTAGCAAAAAAATTCCTCATATATATTCATTTTAAGCCCTGCCAATCTTTAACCCACTTTTTCAATTCCTACACCTAGCATCAAAACTCTTTTAATCACTAACACAACATTAATAAAGAAAAGTCTGAAATTATCCGAGAGGCATACAGAACCATTAGAAAAAAAATTTTAGATGAATATAGAAAAGATAAAAATATCACTAAAGAAGAAATACCTTTGGGCGGTTATGGTTGTACTCACGTATGCGACCTGTATCGATTTTGTTGCAGAAACAAATTTTGGTAGATTATTAAGGTTTAAAATTTCAACATCCTCAGAATACTATGTAAAAAGATATCTCAAAAAATCCCCAAAGCTAAGTAAAAAGATAAAAATTTTCGCGTTTTCTGACAAGGATCTTGCTACCTTAAAAAGGTCAAATCTCTTCATCCATGAATGGGCAAACTTGCTTGAAATGCTTGCCACTAGAGAACCAAAACTCATTTTTATTGATAAGATATTTAGTTTTTTAACTGATCCGAATAAAAAAATTAAAGAGTCTATCGAACTTATTGAGAATATTGAATCTCCGATCGTAGTAGGTGCCTTTTTATCTAAAAATAAAATCAACTACCGTAGAGAAATTGACCTAGATAAATACTCTCTAATGGACTCGTTTTTACATGATAAATTTAGAATTCTCAGCCCTATAGCCAATATGAAAAGGCAGGAAACAGGTTTCTTCTATGGGCCTAATGCTATTTTTTCTGAAGCATTTTCAAACATTGGTACACTTAATTACAACGGTCAACTGACCTTTTCTCCATTTGTCTTATTCAAGGATAATTACTTTGTACCACACGCTGCAATGCTTGTTGCTGATTCTGTAAGTCAGCGCAAAAACCAAATTTATATTAATCAGACTGCACTTCCGATCGACAGTAGGGGAAATACATTAATTAATTTACTAGATCCTAAGAGTTTTTATCGAAATGTTGGGCATTTATCCAGCGTTAGAGCTAAACTAAATACGATCAACAAAGGTGATACTATTATCATACTTCCAGAAATGTACACGGGTGGTACAGATTTTCATGACTCTCCTTACGGTTACATCCCTGGCGGTATATTCATCACCTCAATTGTGAATAGTATAATTACAAATTCTTGGATTAATTCTGCTGCTTATGAATGGCTTTACATCACTACTTGGACAGCTATAGGCTTTATATTAGCTCTTAATTTATCTTCTTTTTTCTACTGGTTAGCAACAATATTAATAGTAGGCAGTATTGTTCTTTCCGGGCTAGCTAGCTTTGCATATATGGATCTCATAATTCCCTGGTTTTGGTCTATCATAGGCTTCACGAGCCTCTCAATAGTTACGTTTGCATACAAATCGTTTTATTGGGAAAAAATGGCCAAAATGTTAAAAATGGTTGAGCAGCAAAAGAAAGAGCTTGCTGAAAAAGCTACCAGTTTATCAATAAAAACCAATGATCTAAATACGCTACTTTCCAATATAAACCAAGGAATTTTAACTATTATGGAAGGTGGGGTTATTCATCACGAATATTCTGAATACTGTAAAAAAATTTTTGAAATTGATGATATTACATTAATGAGCCCTACTAATCTTTTATTTTCATATTCTGATGCAGGTTCATTCGAAGTCAAAAAAACCCGAGATACACTCAATAAAATTATCGGTGAAAACTATGAAGCCTTTGTATATGAAGAAAAAAACTTAGTAAAGGAAATTAATCGTTCTAAATCACAAGAAGAGTCGAAAACTTTTGAAATTAACTGGCAGCCAATCATCGATTCAGAAACCCAAAAAATCAGCAAACTAATGATAATTGTAAAAGATATTACCCATATGCGACAAACACAAACTCAAATAGCCGAAATTGTCAAATGGCAAGCGCTCATTGACATGGCCAATGGAATCGCCCACGAGATCAACAACCCCCTAGCAATAATTGATGGACTAAACTCTCACATATGTCATTTCGTCAAACAGGAAGAGGTAGATCGTGAAAGAATCTTAAATTATTCAGAGAAACTCAAAAAAGCTACGTCTAGGATTAGCAATATTGTTACCAAAATGCAGTCCTTCACCTTGAAGAGCTCGACATCAGAGATGAAGTCATACTCAGTAGAATCGTTACTAAATGACTTATTGTATTTTTGCAATTCACAATTGGTTTACGAAAACATTGAGTTAAGCTTCATAACTCCTCCCAAAGAAGTCTTCATAAATTGCATAAAAAGTTCATTTATCGAAGCGATGCTTGCCCTAATTTACAACGCTAAAGACGCATTAGACAAAGTTGATACCAAATGGATTAAGATCACAGTAGCCGAAAAAGAAGAATTTATCCATTTTATCGTTGCTGACAATGGTACGGGAGTTCCAGAGAAGCTAAAAGAAACATTGTTCAACCCATTTGTAACCGGAAAACCAGTTGGTAGTGGAGTTGGCTTAGGTTTATTTACTGCTAAAAATATTTTTGAATCCATTGGCGGAAACATTAAACTTCTTCAAGATGCCACTCACACTTCCTTTGAGATTCAGGTTCCGATTGACCCTAAATCCCAAACATCTTAGAAAATTAAGGCTTACCAGAACATCCCATACTAATTCGCAGAAACTCTTGGAAATCTAAGCTAAAATCTTGGGAACCACTGACATTGCAAAATCTTTCAAAAGCGCTATGAAATAGTTTCTTTTTAGGGTTATATCCTATAAAGCGCCCGCCACAGTTCACATAGTCGTGCAAATCACAATCAATCGCAGCTAGTTTAGCTTCAAAACTCTTAGCATAATAACGCCATTTTTGTAGGGCCAAATTCTTATCTATTCTGTGACGCTTTCGTCCAAACTCTTTGATAAGGAGGCGCTTTTCCTTTGGTGCAAAACTGAAGTATTTGTGAACCTTAGGCAACATTCGTTTAACCTGTGAGTCCAACCAATTGCAAGTTTTGCAGACAATCACTGGTTCGTAAGAAGTATATGATTGAATCAAGGGCCTGATATCCTGGCAGATCTCGAGTTCCTTGGCTCTAGTATGAATCACATCGGAAATATGATCATGATCACAGTGCAAGATCGCTAAAAACTCCCCATCTCCCTGATTTAGTAATTGCGACTTATCACGATCACAAATGCAACAAATATAGTCTTGAGGGGTAATCACCCAATTTCGATCTAGAGTAACCTTCTGGTTTTTAAATCGATCAGAGGCAAAGAGAGATCGGCTTTGCTTTGACCAGACACCATCAAAGCCAGCTGGGCCAAAAACTTTATCAAGCAAATCTGCTCTTGCCACTTCTAGCAAAGCTTATTTCCTCACAAATTGAGGGGAGCATTCCCAGCTCCGACCCTCATAGACTAGCACTTGCTTTATTCATTTGAATCTTCAGAATACACTAATGCTTCTTGCTCTGATTCATCATCTCCTGCATAAGAAGATTGTTCACTCTGGTTTTGATTCAAAGCATCTTTTTTTGTCTCGCTAGATTCTTCCACTTTCTCTTCCTTAGAACTTTCGGCGCTCTTGACTTTAAGGAGCTGCGCTTCTTTAACAGTCATAAGCGAGTCAATCTTGTTTTTTCTCACTTCGAAGGCAAATGGTGTATTTGAAACTAGTAAAACAAGTTTCTCTTCTGGCTTTTTCTCTTTGGCATCAGTTTTGGCTTTATCATCCTGAGTCTTTTCTGATTTAGCTATAGATTTATAATAATGATATTCGATAGCTTCCTCGCCCACTTGGATTTCATAGCTGAATACTTCATCACCATACTGAACCTTTTCTTTAAGCCCTAAGACTTCATCAAAACTAGGTGAAATCGCTTTTGATGCGACTGGACTAACCTTAGATCTATCCGTTTCCTGACCCTCAGGGGTTTTCTCAAGGACAAAGTCTCCACTATTATTCTCAAGCTTAACGCCAGCTAAACTAATAGACTTTACCTTAGCTCTTTCTTGATCTAAGTAATTTTTATTGATCCAATCTTTACTATTCACCTGTGCTTCATAGGTATTAAAACCAACGCTATAAGTGTAGTCTTCGTCGTTGACTCTAGCATGCACCTTCTTAAAGCTCGGGGATGAACCAAGGTAAAGAGTCGTAAGTTTTTTATCTGCCTCATAAAGGCTAAGCTTTCTTTCAAAACTATCATCAACAACTTTAAACTGCTTTGCCGAAATCTTGGTTTTTCCAACTGGCCATGACTTTTTAAATCCAGTCATTGTGGTTAAGAAGTCTCTTAACTTATTTTCAGCAACCGGAAAATTATAATAAGTGGGTACTATCCAAGTTCCATCCTTCTTGACAATTTCAAGTGATTTAAGCTTATCGTCTTCTTTTGATTCGATTAAAATCTTATCAACTTGCGCCGTTGTAACTGCAACCAATGGTTCATTAGACGTAAATGTGGCAGTTGGTTCTTCGCGAGTTAAAAGAAAAACTGCCAAGACTATCTGTACCAGAAGCAGAGCAGCTAAAATATTTATGCTCTTTTTCATGAAAAGCTCCTTTTATATCAAGTTCATTGCTTTGTAATGTTGTTTTGAGTTTCTTTTTAACAATCCATAAATCCCAAAAACAGATAATAGCCCTAGAAAAGCAATGGCATAATTCAGCCCTTCCCACCAGGTTTTGCTGCTATCACTTAATGGCAAGAGAGTGCGAGCAAAGTGCCCTCTGCTACGAATAGCAAGCAATACCCTATCTTGAGTTGACCAATCAAGAGAGTTCTCTACAAGCTGCACAGAATTTAGATACTGGGTCCCTCCAACCATACCAGAGATCTTCAGAACATCATCTGAAATAAACTCATTGCTAGCAAACAGAATGATTCTACCTATATCTGGAGATTTTTCGATAACCCCAGTTACAAAAGCCTTTTCATCTTTCTCTTTTTTATCGTCCGCACCTTCCTCAGCAGCCTTATCATCTTCTTTTGCTAGCAGAGGAGAATCCTTACCTACAAAATAAGATTTAAAACTACCCTCAACCATTGCTGCAAGCAAATGAGGCTGCTTTTTATCACCTTCAGCGAAACCTAACTCAGGATAAAGGTTACGGTTTGCCTCCACTTTAAGGTCTACAGTTTTCCAAGATTCTTTAGAACTTTCGATGAGCTTAACAACTTTACGACCACCATTTTTTTCTTTGTCAACGACAATAGGTGATGCCCAAGCCATGTTAACCTGTCCAAGCCCGGAAGTCATGGCGATATCAGAGTTTAGGCCTGTATTCCTCACATCGATGAAAAGTGGGTATGGTGCTAAGAAAGGCTCATTGATCGTAATACCTTGGACGCTACGTTTTCTAATTTCTGGAAAACCGGCATTTTGCTTATCCATAACCAGTTCTTTAGGTACTTCTATGCCATGATGAGCTAACCAATCTTCAAGACCACTTGTTTGTTCTTTGATATTAAACCCACTGCGGCTAATCTCTACAGTAGCTGGAGAAGAAGCTAGAACGACGGTACCACCTTGCATCAAGAATTGATCAACAGCAAAAAGTTGCTTTTCGTCAAGTTCCTTCGGACTGATCAATAAAAGAATATCTATATTGCTACTAATGGTTCCTGATTTTAGATCTACTACCTCAGTGGTATAATTTTGCCCGAGCTTTTGCTGCACGGTCTGGAACTGTTTTCCTTGTCCACCACCACCATATTGCATCATCATCGGATTCATTTGAGGCGCAGGAGGAGTATAAATACCCACGGTTTTAAGGAATCCAGGTAGCAGCCTTTGAAGTGCCGAGTCCATGGATTTCTCAAAATTGCTAACGCTTAAGTCATCGGGTACCCCTAGGGAAACAATTTTATCCCCATCTTGAATTGTAAGATAAAAATAAAAGCTTTCTTGAGAAAACATATTTAAAGATTGAGGCCTAAAACCATATTCATTCTTTACTTTATCTGCAAGAGCGCTGTCCTTTGAAGGGTCTAAATACTCGAGCTCTAACTTTCCACCTGACTTTTCTTTATACTTAGTCAATGACTTTTTAATATCACTATGCAATTTTTGCAGCTGCTCGGGTAAGCCAGATTCGGAAATATAGCCAACAAACTTTACTGGGTTTTTGAGGTTAGCAAACAGATTATCAGTATTGTTGAATGAATGCATAACTTTCTTGATACTGCGGGTAATATCATACTCAAGGTTTCTTAGCTGCACATCCACTTCACCCATTCCATCGTGCTTAATTTCAATCAGTTCTTCAAATCCAAGAACTTCGAACTGGTCTCCATATTGCACAACAACATTAAAATAAGAGCTAAGCATTGATGCAGAGTGCCTATCTGCTACCTGAAAAGGCACAGGCTCAATATTATATTTTCTGTTAGCCTCAGCTTCCAACTCCTCATTTTCACGAGGGTCGATAAACTCAGTCCTAATTTTTCCACTGCTGGCAAGCTGATATTCCCCAAGATAATCTCTCACGAGAGGTACTAATGGCGCAAGTAAAGGGTGAGTTTTCTCACTAAAATACCCACGTATGAGCAGTGGTTCAGAGAGTTGTTCGATAATCTCCTTGCTAGAGGTAGAAATAGAATAGTTTTTTTCTGCAGTCATATCAACGCGAACAGCATTGACCTTGTACAACCAAATATTTGCAGCCACAAAGTTGGCTAAGAGGAGGCCTAAAACCGCACTGACCACTCCGTGTCCAGACCCCTTAGACTCAGTAGACCACTTAAGACGTTCGAGAGAATAAACATTAAGAGCTAAAAAGACACCAGTGATGCTGAGGTAATAGTAAATATCCCGGAAATCAAGTAAGCCCCTGCTGACCGCTTCAAAACGTGAGCCAGTCCCTATTAGTCTAAGGACTTCCCCTCCTTTGTTACCAAAAAGACTGACGATGGTATCGGCACCGAGGATATAAAAAAACCCACACAAGAGGACTGTAACAATTAAGCTAACAATTTGATTTTCACACCGAGAGCTAACAAATAATCCAATTGCTAAATAGGCTGAAGCAAGAAGTAATGATGCAAGATACGCTCCAAAAACTGGTCCCCAGTCAACAGGTCCGAGAACACCAACCGTCATAGGCATTCCTACCGTCAAAACGAGGGCAATAGCAACGAGTCCTAAGCAGGCTAAAAACTTACCTACAACTAATTCGTGGGTTTTAATAGGTAAAGTCAGTAAAAACTCGACTGTTCCCATCCGTCTTTCCTCACTCCACATCTTCATGGTTAGTGTGGAAATCAGAAAAATAAGTAGGATCGGCATCCATTCAAACAATGGCCTGAGGTCAGCAATATTGCGAGAAAAAAACTTTTCGACCCAAAAAAAAGTAAAGAGACTAGCGAGCAAATAACTAAGGAGAAAAATAAACGCGGTAGGAGAAGAGAAATAACTCCATAGTTCTTTTTTGGCTACTGTAAAAATCTTAGACATGAGCAGCTCCTTTTGATCCACTGTTTGCTTCTCTAAAGACGGTTTCTAGATCCCTTTGATCCCTATGTAGGGCATACAATGACCACCCATTGTCGACCACAGCTTTAGCCACACTTGCCGCGATAGCAGGATCATCGCCTTTAGCTTCCACAACGTATTGATTGATTCCTTCAATAGAGCTGTTGCCGACGCTTACTCCCTCAATCCCTGTGATTGATGATAGGACCGGCTTAACCTCGTTCATACTCTCTTTAAGTCCGACTTGAATACAATTGCCTTTCCTAAGGTCAGCTAGAAGAGAATCAATCACAATTCTGCCATCCAGAACAATGATGACCCGATCACAAATTGCTTCAACTTCTTGCATAATATGTGTCGACAAAATAACCGTAGCAGACTGACTTAAATCCTTTATAAGCTTACGCATTGCTAAAATCTGAGTCGGATCTAAGCCATTGGTTGGTTCATCAAGAACTAGAATATCTGGCCGATGAATGATTGCTTGAGCAACTCCGACCCGCTGCCTATAGCCTTTAGAAAGGGTGCCTATTTTTTCACCTGATTTTGACCCCAAATCCGTAGCTTCAATTGCTTCACGAATACCTCTTCCAATCGATTCTGAGGGCATAGAACGCAGCTGAGCTACATAGTCTAAGTATTGAACAACAGTCATATCCGGGTAAAGAGGGGAGTTTTCTGGAAGATAACCAATCCTTGCTTGAATATCAAGCATATGATCCTTGATATCCTTACCATCAATGGTCACATCTCCAGAAGTGGCTTCTAAATAGCCCGTCAAGACCTTGAGAGTCGTTGTTTTTCCTGCACCGTTGTGCCCTAGTAGACCAACAATTTGACCTTTAGGTATGGAAAAAGAGACTCCTTTCACCGCCGTAAAGGTGCCATACTTCCGGGTTAACTTGCTTACTTCAATCACTGAGTGACTCCTCCTTCATATTTAATCCTTAACTGCAAAATCTCATCTTATTTTTGCTGGTACACTGGAACCTCTCACGAAAGGCTTCCCTTAACAAATAGGTTCATGTATCACAACTTTTTACACTTGACAATTGCTGACACTTCCATGTTGTCATTTAGAAAAATAGGAACAATGGGAAACTATAAAAACCCCTGCCCATCAAATTACCAAGCAATACGCCAAAACTTTAAGACTAAAATAAAATAAATAAGAAGCACATGATAGACCCTCTATTTTTCGAGAGAGCAAACTTTGGTTTGCAGCAAAGCAATACCAAATCGTAATAATTCCTATGTATATGATAGCGGCGAAATTCTTATTGTAAAGCTCATGTCCGAAGGCAGAGCTTAAATAATGTTCTGGGGATTCTCAAAGTGGCGGTTCAGTTTACCAGCTCCCGCTCCTGCTTCAGGAATAGATTCCAAGCCTTACGATCTAAATTTGCCAGCAACCGCGCCTCAACTTGTGGCGCTTTAAGCCATTCTACTTCCCTTCCTTTTGGAACTTTCTTATGGTCAGCAGAAGATACCTGAACCTTCAAGCGGTGATTAGTAATATTATGGGATACGACTCCCAGATTTTGTAGCTTTAGAGCATTCTTATAAGGATTTTCAAAACCGTCAGGAATGAAAGTTTCACCATGCTTAAGCAAGGTAAGGAAGCCATCAGTACCTTTGAGAAACTTGGCACTCTGTGGCCGCTTTAAAAGTCCGATCTGCCCTTTCTTCCGAAAAATGACCAGGTTCAGATCAAGTTTTACAAATTCCTTCTTTATTTTAGGAGCAGGTGAAACAGCTGTAGATGCGTTGTTACTGGCATGACACCATCGTTTCACAGGACATATATCACAAGATGGTTCACTAGGAGTACAGATGGACTGTCCGAGCTCCATGATGGCCTGATTAAAATCTCCTGGATGTTTGCGATCGATACAAAAGTTACCAAGTCTTTTAAAACTATTTTTCAAAAGAGGAAGATTAGGAGGAAGACGTATATCAAACAAACGGCAAAAAACCCGCTCGACATTCCCATCCACAACAGCCTGCACCTCTCCAAAAGCTATGCTACTTACTGCAGCGGCTGTATAATCTCCGACACCTGGAAGTTCCTTCCAAGCCTTGAAGTCCGTAGGCCAAACTGGGCTATCACTGCCTTTTGAATTAGCCACTACTTGCTTAGCCCCCTGATGAAGCATAGAAAACCTTCGATAGTAACCTAAGCCTCTCACAGCTTTTTTTACCTCTTCATCGCAGCTATTTGCTAAGTCATAGACGCTAGGAAAAGCTTCAAGAAAGTTATGATACTTGGGAATTACCACACTTATGATAGTCTGCTGTAACATCACCTCACTTACCCAGATATGATAGGGATCACGGTGCTGTTCCCAAATCATCCGCCAAGGTAAGGGGCGCTTATTCGCTTGATACCATTTTACAAGTACTGGGGACATTTCAAGTAAATGAGTAAAGTTTTCATTCTCGGTATTTTTTAAGAAATTTTTGATTTGCGATTCTTTTTGGATTGTCATATCTAGGTTTTTTTCTTCGATCCCGTCGTTTTCTTTTTTGTTACTGTTTTTTTGGTAGGTTTCTTAGTGGTACTTTTTTTCTTTTGAGCAGCTTTGTCAACCTTCTTTTTGACAGTTTTTATAGTGCTGGAAATCTTTGATTTTGCCTTTTTTGTTCCAGCTTTTACTTTTTTCTTTTGAGTCGAAGTAGTTTTCTTAATGGTCTTTGAGGCAACATTTGCTTTGCCCTTAATATCTTTTTCAAGTTTGTCGATATCTATCCCAGCCTTCTTTGCGTTTTTGCGCAACTCTCCAACAAATTGAAGATAGGCTGGCTCAAGTTTTTTTAATTTCTTTTGAAAAAGCTTCTCAAGCTCGCGTTTTTTTATATCAAGGCTATCAATTAGCTCCAAATGTTTTACTTTCTCCAAAAGGTCGTTACTTTCTTTTTGCAAAGTTGCCTGTAGCTTACCTAGATCCTTTTGAAATCTTGCAATAATTTTCCGCATACCGAAGCCCACCTATAATGAAGAAATAGTTGTGCTTCTAGAATTAGAAACACGCCCTCAAATAACAGTTCGCTTGTGACACCCACAACCCTTTCTAAGTCCCATCAACAAAAAGGTCAAGTACACAATGGGCTCAAGGTTAGTACTGATAGACTCCTCTACCGGTTTTACGACCAAGCCAACCTGCATCCACATATTGCTTTAGAAGTGCAGATGGCCGATACCGAGAATCACCAAAACCTTTGTATAGAACTTCCATGATAGCAAGGCAGGTATCTAAGCCAATAAAATCAGCGAGAGTCAGTGGACCCATTGGCTGATTGGTTCCCAGCTTCATACCTTTATCGATATCATCAGCAGTAGCCACCCCTTCCATCAATGCGGTAAAAGCCTCATTAATCATAGGCATAAGAATCCGATTAACAACAAAACCAGGGTAATCTTTGCTCATTGAAACTTCTTTTCCTAGGCCTGTAGCAAGATGAGAAATTCTTTGTATGATATCTTCCTTTGTGGCTAAACCTGGTATCACCTCTACTAGCTTCATTAAGGGCACTGGGTTCATAAAGTGCATTCCAACAAACATTTCTGGCCTTTTCGTAGCAGAAGCCAAGCGAGTTATAGGCAACGACGAAGTGTTTGAAGCAAAAATAGTTTTACTCGGAAGTAGATTATCAAGCTTCAAAAAAACTTCCTTTTTAATGGACTCGTTTTCCACAATCGCTTCAATCACAAGGTCTGGAGCAGCTAATTCTTCAAAGCGATTTACATAGACAATCGACTCAGTTGCCTTCATCTCACTTTCACTTATGATTCCTTTGGATTGTAATTTTGTTACTGATTTAAAAATACTGGTTTTTGCGATTTCGAGGACATTTTCATTAAGGTCCATCAAAGAGACCTCAATTCCTTGACAGGCACAAACCTGCGCTATTCCACGTCCCATTTGACCAGCACCAACAACTGCTATGCGACCAAAACCTGCTACCGCCATCTACCGCTCTCCTTGCCTAAAATGAAAGCTCTTTAAAAAAAACAAAATATTTTTTAAATAAGCAAAGCTATGTTCGTAAAAGGACGATTTATTCTATGCAAAAAAAAACGTTTATCAAAGAATTAAAATACTTTCCTCCTGAGCAAATTATCAATGCTTGGCCCTCTGAATTCGCTCTCCTTTTTTTAGGCGGAGATAGCGATTTTACTATCCTTCCAATAAGTTTTTACGAAATCGATTTTGTAAAACTTATGGATTTGCCTCTTAATACACAAGGATTCGAACAAGATCTGCCATTTATTTCTGGGTATTTGGGCGTAGTGAGCTATGATGAATTCTGCCCTTACCTAAAAACAGAAAGTAAAAAAAGACCATCGAGAGTGTTTAGAGTCAATAAGACCTTAGTTTTTGATCAAAAGAGCTTGCGTCTTTTCTTATGTGAAAGGAAAGATCCTCACCTAGCCAAAATGACTAAACAATCCGTTGATGCCTCAATGTTTCTATCAAGATTTCAACAGTTGCAACGCAAAGGCTTCTATTCCTATTACTCACAAGCTATTACCAAGCTTCACCTCAAAGCCTATAAATCTAGAGAAAGCTATCTAGATCAATGTAAGGAAGCAATTGCAGATATCAGAAATGGAAGATACTACCAAATCAATTTGCTGCGCTATTTTATGGTAGCGGGCATGCATAACAGGACAGATCTCATCCCACGATTTTTTGATCAAGCGGGACCTTTTGGAGCAATCTTTTCTCTCAGTGATCTAAACCTGATTTCATTCAGCCCGGAACGATTTGTACAGCTGCTTCCTCAGCAAGGGAAACTCTCAGCAATCGCTTTTCCTATCAAGGGAACCATTGGAAGAGATCAAGACAAATTAAAAGATTTAGAAGCATTAGAATGGCTAAAAAATAGTCGAAAGGATCATCAAGAGCTTCACATGATTGTCGATTTAATGCGCAATGACCTCAACAAAATATCAGCTAAAGGAACTGTTCAAGTAAATGAGGCAGCGAGAATAAAATCATTCAAGCAAGTTTATCATCTTGAAGCTAGCATCAAATCAAATCTAAGAGACGGATTAAGCTTACGAGATTTTTTCGCTAAGCTTGCCCCTGGAGGCTCGATTACTGGAGCTCCAAAAGAAGAGGTAATGAAAGCGATTATTGAATCTGAAGGCAGAAACAGAGGCTATTTTATGGGAAATTGTTTCTACCTCGACGATTCGGGGTTTTTCGACTCATCAATTCTGATAAGAACCCTTGTCAGTAAACCAGGAGCCATTAATTCCTTAGAATATGCCGCCGGGAGCGGTATTGTTCTCCTAAGTCATCCAAATCACGAGATAAGTGAGATAGATGCCAAATGTCGAGTCATCACTCGTTAACCTGAAGGTGGGAGGGGGATCCCCCCTAACTTCAGCCTCTGCATTCTTACACTTGTGAGCCAATATAGGCAGGTGAGTAGCGATTTCTCGCCATATTGGGAGGGCATACAGGAGCAGTGAGCTTAAAGGAAAATTAGACTCACCAAGCCTCATCAATTAAGATGATCTTTCGTAAGAATGGTCTTTAGTAATCATTAAGGAGTAACGTCCTCATCTATATTTTGCTCCTGTTTGGCAAGCTCTTGGTTTATCAACGCACTTGAAAATCAAGCTCGTTTAATAAAGAGCATAGAAACATGAACAAAACTTGGCTAATACTTTTAGCATGACTCCAATAACACATATAATTTTAGGATGTTAACCGCAAAACCTAAGGGCAGTAAATTCTTCGCCCTAGGGACCCCAAAGAAATTATAAATATTTTCAGAAACTTATAGATTTAAACCGAGCAGCCAAGACCAATTGAAATGGCTCGTTTTCAAAAAGGCTTGTAAACCACTAGATACAATGCCAGTGATGCCAGGCCAATAAGAGCAAACCACCATACCCTCAGTAGCTGCGGAAATCGCTTAAGCATGACCACACCTGCCCCAAGCATCAGCCAGATTAGTAGTTTTATACTTATCCACCAGGGCCACTGACCGTTAATTCCCAAACGCGCTACCAGTCCAAAACCAGCGACCAGCGCTAAGATCAAGCCTAAACCGTGGGTTAGCATGATAAGTCGAAAGGTCGCTTTTGAAGGACCTAATTTGCTTTCGCCACTGAACCGATAAATTGCTAGGGCCCCCCAAGCCATAAAAACAGCCAGGATTCCGAGAATGTGAAGAAACTTGTAGGTTGTGTAAGGCATAACTACTTCCTAAATATGTAAATTTTTACCACAGCATCAACGCCTGCTCACTACTGATATAGATCAACATCATTTCAGCGGTCAATCTTTCCTAAAATAGGCCAAGAAAAGCAAAGCACTTTGCCTCAAAACAAGGCACTTACAAAGTCATCCTAAATCCCAAAACTGACGGCATGCTCAGGATCTTTAATTTCGGATTTGGAATTACTTTTAGGTATCCATTGAGAACTTAATTGCAAAAACGTTTCTTTAATAACACCAAATACACTCCATTTTTCCATTCGAAATTTACTTCAACTAGTGAGTTTAAAATTTTGATTACCATATAATTTTTGCTATTTGAACAGAGGATCAATTGAAGAAAATCCACTTCAAGTACCAATACAATAGCTGCAAACAACATGTAAAAATCTTTTCACAAATACTTTATCTATTATATTAGTTCTTCCACCATAGGTAGTTATTAATCTTTTTTTTTAGAAGGCTTATTAATTGACATGGGTTCTTAACTATTATTATATAATTCGCGTTATAGTTTTATTTCACAAATTGGAAATCCGATATTAAAGGAGTATCGCATGCTTAAGAAGATGATTGGGTCGTTTACCCTAACATGTACTATATTAGCAAGTAGTCAAGTTTTGATGCCTACACAGAGAGCAGATGCCTTGATTATTGCTGCTTTTTCTCACGATGACCATACCAGACATGATTGTTGTATTGCTGGTCTAATCTGCCTGTTTTTTATTCCTCCTTTAGGGCTAATCTTAAACTCAGGATCCCTTATAGATAACTTTGATGAGCAATTACCCTTCTTAGCTCAGACTCATGAAGGAATGCTGCTTAAAAGTGAATTGTACAAAATAGGGAATAGTGTAAAAGTGATCGATGGTACTTTACAGATACGAACAAAACAATTCAAAAAAATTGGATCCGAGGGAGAAATAATAAGTAAAGAAGATCTTCTAAATAGAGTAGAAATTATAGATAATGATGCAAATACGGACCCGAAAGAGAAAGTAAACGGTCAGATTGCACTTTCTCGTGACTTTGTCGAGAAAGTTCTTAACCAAGGAGACTACTCTGACTCTGAAAAGGATATTGCTTTCAAGGCGCTCTGTAAATAATCGGTTTCTAATAACTTTTTGGCTGCTGAAGCTTACAGCCCTCTGGGGAGGTTGGCTTCTCACTTCTCTACATGCGAGAACTTACTTATTCTTCCCTTTTAAAGGGATAGGTGAAGGTGGGTATAATTGCTAAAATCACCAAGAAGTCTAATTCTAGTAATAATGATCTTTCTAGGTCCTAATACCCAAGCATATTCCTCTTCACCAGTATTTTCACTTAAAGAATGGCTTGAACCAATTACGTTTGTTATTCATGCAAAAAAATTAAGCACACCGATTGGGGAAGAGTATGATTCTAAGCCATCTATAAAAAGCAAGATCATCAGACCAAATACTTACAACCTAATTATTAGTCTTGGGCAACGTCATTTTTCAAGCAGGGAAGAACTAAATAAACAAAAATTATCTAGTAAAAAAATTGCAAATCAAATTATCAGAAACAAAATCAAGGTATCTCTCCTAAATTATAAAAAACCATTTATTAGCTCAGAAAACTATGGAACTAAAATGAGCTACTACCAATTCAAGGATTGGCACCTCAATCAAGAACTTAGAAATTTTCGTTTAGCAATCCTAAATAAAGAAGGGAAAAATGTAGAAAAAAGGCTCAAAAATTCTTTAAAAGAGCTAAAATTGGAATGGAATATACTGTATGGCATTGATATTGAGGAATTAAAATCAATCTTAAAAGACCCCAAGATAAGGAATCTCATAGTAATTGCTCATGGTAATGAACAAGGAATATTATATGACTATGATCTAAATCCATTTCCAAAATCCTTGTTTACAGGAAGAGAACAAACAACTCAATCAATCGCAATTTTTAGCTGTTATAGTAAAAAGGCTGCGCAATGGTATGGGCTAGACTCGCATAAAATACATTCCATGTACAAAAAGCGCCACCTTTTCTATTTACCAGAAGATAATAAAATCTTAAGCCGCAAAGGCACTATATATATCAATGGGATACCAACCTTTATAAAAAAAGTTGACAGTTATATTGCAGAAAAAGCTAGTAATGATTTATTTTCAGAACAATCTCTTCATTTCGCCCCTGGAACGCGACTACCTAAATGTAGTCTAAAAATCTCTGGCATTTTCATTAAATCCGGATTGTTCCAAGTTATTTTGAATAGAAATTGGATCGGCTCTCTAAAACAAGAAACAGTAAACCCTAATTTTTATGAAGATTTTGACTGTTCCATTTTGAAACAAAGTGAGCAAAATGTACTATTGATAACTCATGCAAAACCTAGCTGGCATCCACAAGCAATTATAAAAAAATTTCAAATTGAAATTTACAGTGAAAACACTCTCCTACTACCCAAGGAAACGAAGCATTTTACTGGAGAAGGAGACATTTACACAAAGTCAAAGATAGTCTTCTAGCTATCCTTTAAGAGCTTATAGAATCTAAGGTACAAATAAATCCTATCATTTATTATCCAATAATTGAGGATCCAGGTCATTACTAGTAAGGCTTTTAATAAATTTAAATAACTTGAGAAGTATAAACCTCTTTGTTATTTATGTGGAGGCAAATTACCATCTAAATAACGAATATTAATGTATTAGAAAGGCAGGATAAGAACATGAAAATAAGTATATTACTTTGCTATTTAATCTTATTTTTTGGCACCAATTGCCTCGCTGAGCTAAATGATTATACTTTTGGTTGGGAGTTAGAATTTTCTGCTGGGAAAGATATTAGGAAAAATCAAGTTGTAACTTTTGCTAATCGCAAGCAAACTAAATATAATTTCGAGGAACTTACAAAACCGGAAGTCAATGTAGAAAATTACCCTTTTCTCCGTCCTTATGGCAGCATCGAACAATCCGGAAATATTGAGATTCACTCTTATGTTACAAGAGGTGACCTTAACAAAGTCATCAGTCAGATGCATGAAACCATAGATGGAATACACGCTGATAATAATGGTTTAGAAAAACACGAGTGGAGAACCAAAGGAAGTAAAGTAGCAAGTGTTCATTTACACTTTCGTTTTGATAAGAGTAAAATTGCTCTGTCTCACAGAGAATTTACTGCTTGGGTCTCAAGATTGACAGATTTAGTTGTGGGTTGGAGATTTGAAAAAACCTCACGATTCACAGCCCTCAAGAAAAGAACCCAAGTTCGCAACCCTCCTCATTACACATCACTTAGAGGAGCCGTTAGATTAACAACAGACGATTTGGTCGATGATGAAACTTATAGAGGCGATGGATCACAGTATGATATTGAAATTAGGGGCCATTTATATGATGTAGATGCCATAAAAGAAACGGTTAACCTAATTATTGCAGGTATCGAAAACCCTAACAGCTTACAAGGGTTTTACGATCATCAAATACTATTTTTCAATCAAACAAAACCTCTATCAAGCTATGTAAGTGCCTATGCAGAAGTTAAAGGAAAATTTTTATCAACCAAAGAGCTTGGGCTAATCGACAAACTTGCACGAGCATCGGTTTATTCTGAATGGTGGGGAGAAAGGCGATTCTACTCAAATAGCGACCGTTCTATTTTGCCAATCATGGGATTAGAGTACGCTCCCTACTTCACTGGTGAACAACGAGAATCCATCAAACAAGCAAACAACGAATTTTATGAAGGTGTTTATAATTTCGTAAAAAACCCTAATCTGGACCTCAGCTTCACAAAACATAGAGAATTTGTCTTCAAAAAACATAAAGTCCTCGATAGATTCAGAAAACTCCTCTGCGATTGGGCCCACACTGTCAAAATGTGGAAAATATTTAAAGAATCTCTATACACCAATGAAATAAGGGACCCTGAGCAACTTCAAAATGACCCTAATTACTACAAATGGTTGCTACAACATCTCAGTCACGCGGAACCATCTGTTTTCAATATCCTAAGAAAAATTGATGAAGCAACTGTTAAGTCGGTCTATTTAAATGATGATTTCACCAAAGATCAAAGAGCTCAACTCGTAGAGGCTTTTCGAAATGCTGGAAAAAGTGAACTCTATTTTTATGCTGAAAAAATCGTACATCAAAATGCCCGAGATAGAAATAAACGCCAAAAGAAAGGAAAGCAACAAGAATCTAAATCTGATTTAAAAATAGAAATTATCAATTTCAATGATCACGAAGGCATAGATCATATTGATCTTTACTTAGACCGAGATAAATACTCGGTAAATTTAGGCTTCGAGCGCTTTGTAAGCAAGTTCATGCTACTGAAGGGTTGGAAAAAACCACAAACAAAAGAGAAGATAATTGCTCGTTTTGAAAACATTGGACTAAGCAATGCATTCGAAGTATATCACTCCCTTGAAAATTTGAATACACGCATTAAATATTATAACAATACCCAGGAAAAATCTGAGAAACTATTCTCTTTAAGGGACATACAGCTACTCCAGCAAGCTTATATAGATTGTATTCGTGAACTCTTAAATTCATAGAATAATTAGTATTTAATAGACATTTCAAGCCTATAGTTTAATATGTTTTAGCTTCGATTTAACCTGAATTGCTATTCTAGAAGGTACAAAAATAGAGTAACCATTGAGTAACGGAGATGTTCTATATTTTTTTCGAAAGGCTAATGGCTGAAGACATGGATTCAAACGTTTTATTAAGGTTTCTGTGAGAGGCGTATAACGAATCAACTGCGAAACAGCTAGCTTGTTTGGCAAATCCACCTCAACAATCTCAAGAGGATTATCTTGAAAATGAGGTCCGCTCAGAAATTTACTTGCATAAATGTTTTTTGCTGCAATAAATTCTGCATAAAAATTTTTACTCGCAAATTTAAAGCTTGGAGACTCGTAATTTCTAACTATTACATCTAGGTTTTTGCTACCTGTTGCTTTTACAGCCCTCAGAATTCCGTAAACACCATGATTGTATGAAGCAACCGCCAGAGGCAAGCTTTTTAGCTTCTCATAATTGCTACGCAAGAATTTAGCTGCCGCAACAGTTGCTTTAATAGGTGAACTACGTTCATCTATAAACCTATTCACAGTAATATATTTACGAGCAGTACCTGGCATCAATTGCCAAACTCCTCTAGCCCCTACTTTAGAAAGCGCATTCACTTGGAACATTGATTCAACAAAGGCAATCCGGGTCAATTCCTTAGGCAGTCCTTCAGAGACAAAAATCTTTTCCATGTACGGAAGATAATTCTCCGCAATTTTAGTAGCTTCAGAAAAACGATCAGACAGTCCAATTTGTGAGCGGACTTTAACCTTACCAGCAAAAAGATTTGATAGTCTTTCTCGATCCTGCCCATATACTTCATACAGCCTTTTCTCTATACTACCTTTCAAAATAGCTTTTTTTTGAAGATTCTTGAATCGTTCGATACCAAGCTTATATCTTTCTAGATATTGTTTAATTTTTTGGTTTTGAGCATCTCTATCATGAGCCGTACGCACATTGTAATGAATAACATCTATTATTAAATGAGGTTTATTGAGGTCATGTATCAAAGCATAATCGCTGCTATAAGAACCAAATATCTGCTCCCAAAACCAGACTTTTTTTTGGGTTTCTTTGCCAACAAAAAGTCTATTTCCTCTTGCCAAGCAAACATTAGCAACTAAACAAGCTGATAACAAAAGGAGTACAGACTCTTTGCCTCGCCTGAGAATTCCGCTGAAATTTTCAAGGATAAAATATTTACTAGACACCATCTGCTGAGTTATTAGCACCTTCTTTTTAATGGTGACACCTCGTAAAGGTGGGTGATCCATTGTAGCCATAAAGGACCTATTTTGTAGCGGTTTTCACGTTTGCAGGAAGCATTCTTGGAAGGTTTTCTGATGCAGGGCAAAGATCTTCTACTAAACTAATCTTGCTAGCTTCCCACTGCTTAATCAACTCTTCTAAGCCTTTTAACTGTTCAGGCAGACCTACCATACCAGCATATAAACTATGTGTGTCGATTATTTTCAATTTAAGTTCCTCTCCCAACTCATGCATTTGCACTAAGCCAGCTTTCAGCTCCCTTAGCACCTTATGAGGGTTTTCTTGGTGAGAAACCTGAAGTTCGGCAGCTTCCTTTTGAGCTATTTTTTGCACCTGCTCCCCAAGATTCTGATTGATTTTCATCCAAAATAAGTCTGCTCTTCTATGCTCCCACCCTTGTCCTACAATAAATCCTAGAGAAAACATTCCTAAAATTAGTAAGCAAAGTAAAGAACCAAAACCAAACACCCTCCAACCCAAGTTTGTAGTCCCGACCCTAGCATAAGGATGTGTATTTAGATCTTTTTCACTGTTTACGGGCTCATCTAATCCAACTAAAGGCTCTTTTGTTGAGGATATAAATCTACTCATAAAAGCTCCCCATCAATTCAAAACTTGCGGAGGAAGACGCAAGTGTTCTAGAGTTTCTGTAGAATTTTTCAGTAAGGTAAGATGTCTACTAGCAATTCTTTGGCTTTTATCATCAAGTGGAATTGCACTTTCACTAGTATCAATCTCCTCCAATGCTGCTCTCAGACTTAATGTTGCATGCTTATTTTCCGCAGCTTGATTTTCAAGCTCATGCATCAAGTGCATTCCATCTAGCAACATCTTTTCACAATGGTTAAGCTCATGGAATTGTTTAGCCAACAGTGTGGATAGACGATCAGAATGTGCTGTAAGCTTGTTGGTTTCTTCATTGATACGATTGCTCATTTTATCATCACTAGCGAGTAAGTGAGTCAGCTTTTCAAAAAATTTTGTTGAATGATCGCCCATTTTATTGACTTCCTGAAGCTTATTTAAATGAATTGTAAACTCATTTTCAAGCAAGTGCAACTCAGATGCCGCGTATTTTGTCTCCGATACAGCCTTTCTATAAGTATTGCCACATTGACTCACAGATGCAAAAGCTTGCTCAATCGCCTCGCAAACCAGTCCTAGCTGTGACCCTGCTTTATTGGTTTCATCTTGAATAGTGGACAGAAGCTCAGTGATGGATTGACAATTAACACTAGATCTGGAAGTAAGCTTACATAATCTTTCTGCAATTTCAGCAAAGCCAATACCTTGATTTCCAAGCTTTGCAGCTTCTACTGATGCATTTAAAGCTTGTAAATTAATCTGTTCTGCTAAATCTCCAATGATATGGACAAGACTCATTATTGCCTCAGATCTTTGCGTTAACCCGCTTACCAGATTGCTTGCACCGGTAGCAAGATCTTTCATATTACTTACTGAAGTAACCATATGGTCAACTTCTTTAAAGCCTGATTTTGATCCTTCTTGAATTGTCGCAAGATGAACTGAGACCTTCTGGTTTCTCTCATTATAAATTTTTTCTACCTCAAATATTTCCCTAATCAACCTCTGGCTAGCCTTGTGAATAGAGCAAATATGATTAGCAGTATCCTGCACTTTATCATGACTTTCTTTGACCTGCCTTAAATTATTAATCATGATATTTCGCTTCCACTCTAGTTGTGTTGTCGCAGAAAAATTAGCACTGCCTCTACACTGATGTGCCAAGCGTTGTAAGCGTTGACTCACTTTTGATAGGGATTTATGAATTCCCTTAATTTCATTGCAAATGAGATTGCCTGAAGCTGCAATCTGTATAATTCGATTATAGTGCAATTCAAACCTAGCTAGATCTCCTTCAATTTCAGCAATTGATCCTTTTCCGACCATTTTCGCTAAAGCATCCGTTGCATTTTTTAAGTCATTGATAGCTGTTGTAAATTGTTTTTGCTTACTATAATCTTCGTTATTAATACCAATTTCTTTGCTTTGAAGCATTTCATCAATATTAGGGATCGCTATCTCTAACTGATATTGTTTATGATAGAAGAAATTATATATAACATAACTTAAACCAATTAATACAAGGACATTAAAAAAAATCATCATGATTACGATTGATGAATCTAAAACCACAGTATTTTTAATTATTTCAGCTAAAAAAACTTGTAAATTTCGCGTCTCTAGCGAGGTTACAGCCGCATTTAATCTCTCTAATGCATTCAAATAGAAATTAAACTCTTGCTTCCTTGTAAAAAACCCTGATATAGATGAACTTAAAGTTAAGAGCATTACAGTTGCCATCAGCCAACAAGTGCTTAGTAAAACGTATATAGGTTGTGACTTTTTCATATTTGTGGATCTCGTCCAATCTATTAAGGTGGTATGCATCTGAGTCTATGTAAACAATAGTAATAAACAACCGACAAGCAAAGCATCGATTGACCAAGGTAGTTACTAAATATTCTACTGTCAATATACTTATAATCATTTATGCTTTATAAGCATTTCTTCTAATATTCAAAGATAAAAGTTATTATCCACTGTTACCCAAATAAGTTAATAAATTTTTTTATTCCAGTTTTTATCAGATAAAATTTAAACCTATTATACGATTTTTAGTTATTTAAAAACCTTCCTATTTTCTTTTAAGATACCAATATTTTTTCATGGTTAAACAGTGAGTATTAAATGAATGTAAAGTTAATACTCTGATCAAACTATAAACCATCACTTTACGAATTGGCCTATCTAGGCTAAAAATGGCCAATAATAGGCGCTAAAATAGCTTAGCTCTATCAGTTAGCTAAAAAACAAACTGCTTATTTTTTATTAGGGATGCTTATGAAAATTAAAAAATTTGAGCACAGCAGAAATTTTTTAATATTGTTTTTTATTCTTGATTCTACTTTCTGTTACAGTATCCCAAAAAACAAAATACTAACCGATTTGATTCTCGAACAAGAAGAAGAAGACGAACTGTTTGATTCTGAATCAGAACGGTCTCTTTCAGATATTTCATTTAATGAAGAAGGAGAAGATATACAGGATGTTTTTGATGATAGTCCCTTGGAGGAGGAGAAGCATGATTATCATTCCATCCAAAGAGGCAGTGACAGTGATGATTCTGAAGAAGACTCAATCCATGTGCCTGTATTTGGACCAAATACTGAAAATAGACTACCAAACATCACTCTTTCAGATCCCGATGTTTACATACCTCTCGATGAACCTAATGAAAATGTGAGAAATGAAATTCTTCATAATCTATATAGTGCAAAAGGTCAGTGCATAGAGGATATGAAAAACTATGTGGTTGGGATCAAGGGTCAAGAGAGATTACTCACCTTAGACGAAGCCATGGATCGAGGACTGTTATCTCCAAGTGGCGCTGGTGCTATATTATACAGAGTTAAATCTTTCAAAGATGGGGAATCCTCTACTATTCAAATGAAGTTTGGCCTACGCCGAGGCGAAGATATTGTCATTGGTCGATATCCAGCCTCCCTTATTGCTAGACCATACGGAAATGAGGCTTTCCATCCGAACGATCCATCTCTAGCACCTCTCACCAAATGGCTAGAATTAATGGGACACCTTACTTGGATCAATCCTTTAGCCTCAGGAAGTGGGCCAGCTGTAAATCCTACAAATGCTTATGGCTATTCATTCTCCCTATCTTCAATGGCTGCAGGCATAAGTGCCAACTACTTTAGTGAAGAACATCAGAGAAGTTTATCTGGAGGCCTCAATACAAGTGGCAGAGGAACTGGTGCTTCTGCAGGAATTACAGATGGCCAAGCCAGTCATTCTCTATGGTTTAATATTTTAAATGGCTGGACAGGTCTTGGTTATACAAGCCTTTACAATATGGAAGAGCAGCAGCTAGGTTTATCTGCCTTGGGAGTAGGCACTTTTGTTGCTGGTTGGAAAAGTTATGTCCAGTTTGGCGCGTCTCTGAACGCCGTTTTTGCTAATGGGAACCAAGTCGGCACAGGTGGAGTCATCACACTTTCAAAAGATCGTATTACATCCTATCTCCATAAATATGAAGGCAATTTTGATGGCCTGGTTGATGATTTTGTCGCCCAGTATTCTCTGCAAAGAAACTTTTTTAAAAACGAGCTAAAGGTGACCAGAAGGCTTCTGGAATTACTTAAACTTGCCAACAACGGCGAACGAGTCAAATACATGGATGATGAAGTAAATCGTCTGGAGCATGAAATCAAGTCAGTCGATTATACGATTGAAAAATTCTTGGCAGAGAAAAACTACTTCCGCAACAAGCATTTCATTGAAGTAATAGATACCGACAGCAAAGGTTTTCGCCTGCAGGGTGGCGCTTTTGCTAGCGGAGTTGGTATGGGATTTAGAGCAGGGGTAAGCAAGGGGTCCAAGAGTATCCATAGATTTTATACCCATCTTGATAGAGCGAAAGAATTACTCAAGGACGGTAGTGGAGATAAAATCGCTCTTTTAAGAGTACCTGAAAAATTTGACACCAAAAAGTTTCCTGACATCCTTAAACCTCACAAATGGCACATGGGGGAAGAAGTCATCACAACCGTTGAAAAGACCTTTAATGGAAGTATAGTAATGGGTGTCCACTCAATTCCTGGATTGGATGCCAAAGTAGGGATTAGTGGAACAGTTTCTGGCTCTTTCGAAGTAGGCATACGTAAGCTGCCAGCGAACAAACTTGAAGTCACCTTAAGGCCCGAGGAAATCACGGAACTAGGAGCATTCATTTCGACCATCAATGCAGTTGGCCCACAACTTTCCCAAGCCTCCACAATCGCACTTGCAATGCGACAAACTTTTGTTTTCGATCTCGACAATCAAAAAGCTGTTGATACCTATATGCTATTTATGAACGGAGGAGTCCTTCCTTTAGATTTCTCGATAACTGCAAATATAGTAGGACGAAGAGAGGCCGAGAATCTTCTTGATATTGCAATTATTCAACGTGAAGCCTTAGGAAAAAAAGGAATCTTGCTAACTTATTTGGAGAAAATAGATGTTCCAGCAAAAAAATTCTATGCTGGGGTAGCTAAAGTCCCCTGCATCGATTCAAAACATTGGGCAGGACTTTCTTATGAGTACCTACATGGCCAAGCAAAAGTAATATCAACTAACGCTGATATTGCTGTTTCAAGGGAAACCAAGCATGTACAAACAGAAATTAGTCAAGGACGAAACGGAACTAGAACTAATGGTGCCTATGCAACAGTCAAACGAATTTTTATTAAATCATCAAAAGAAGACCAAAATATGGTCGATGGAGATGAATATCCAAATGACGATGGTTATATTTGGAGGTTTAAGGGAGTTATCCTAAGAGCCAGAATTTCTGACGACAAAATAACAGGCAAACAACATAATCAGATTATCGACCAAATAAATTCAATGTTTCATGCAAATGTTTCACACTTCCCTAAGCAGAGTAAAGGACACAAACAGTCACGAGATATCCTACTAGAAAGAGAGCTTACATCCCGAGATTTGGACATGTTTTCCGAGATTAAACAAATGACCATTGAGACGGCTGCACGAGCTTCAGGAATTGGCAAACCCGTACTGACAAATCTTATTTCTGAGTTAGAGGATAAAGGTCATAACGAAATGGCAAATATTTTGATTAAATTTGTCGGCAAACATGGTCTTCATGGAGTATCTGCTGTTCATCTTATGCTTGATGGAAGTTGTCGAAATCTAATTATAAGGACTGAAAGTAACGCTTATATAGACCCTCTAGAGTATGCTAACAGGCTTGAAGCTTTATACACAAATTCAAAGGCTGACGAGCGAGGTATTCGCTATCTAGATATAGGATATAATTCACGGGATGCACATATTAATGACGTATACAAAAATATTAGGTCAGCAATTTATGATATTGACGCTGCGCTGATTGATCTTGACGAAGATCCTCTTTTCGAAGGAGCCGACGACCTCCTAACTTTTGGAGATACTAATTTAAGGGAGAAGAAGATAAACCTAAGGAGTAAGCTTTTAGCTGCAAAAAACCGTCTTCTAGACCTAATTGATCTGGAAAAACAAGAGTTTCCCGATGATGCGATACTCAAGATTTACCGAGCAATTCCAGAAAAAAAGAGAGATATTAACCAGCGATACACTCTATTGGCAGAACGATACAAACGTCAAATAAACCTAACTGACCCAAGAAAAGAAATCACTAATAGATGGCACATTATCAATCAGCTTATAGATGACATAGCTAATGAAAGACAGAAGCTTGAAAGTGAACATCAAAGAAGAGTGCTGGGGAATGTATATGCAGACAAGCGCATCAATCAGCTAGATACTCTTGAACGTAGAAGTCGAAGACTCATATCTATGAATCATCTAAAAAATGATGCAAAAAAATTCGTTAAAAAAATTACAAAACACCGCTTTTTTGGACTTTTTCCAGCTAAGCCAGTTCATCACAATATCGCAGGCCATATGGAACACGCAACCTCTGGACATCTAGAAGAATCAAACGAACACCGGCAAGATGACCTACTTAGGATGATCATGCAATGCAATAGACCTGAAAGATAAACTTAGCTAATTTATAAACGCTTAATATTATTAAAATATAATCTTCTAATTCCTATTCATCCAAAGTGGGTATCTAATCTCTAGAAACATCCATCCGAAACAGAGGGTGGTGTCATACCGTTTAATAGTTACACTTTTTTCAATACCAAAGGTACATCGGTGAGTCTTTTAAAGCCCATCTTAAATAATTCTCTTGTCATCAATCTTTTAACCGTCCTTATTATTGGAGTTGGGATTTATTGCTCTTTTAATATCCGTAGGGAAGCATACCCACCAGTGGATTTAGACATTGTTGATATCTTTACAAACTACCCTGGAGCAAGCCCAAGACAGGTAGAAGCTTATGTGACAAACAACATTGAAGATCAACTAAAAGGCTTATCTGGTATAAAAAAAATGAGTAGCTCTAGTGTCGAAAGCCAAAGCCGCATTACTCTAGAGCTTGACCCAGATTTAGGCCAAAGAGAGCGCGATCAACTCATTGATGATATCAGACGTGAAGCTCAAAATATTCAGGATTTACCGGATGAAGTTGAAGACCTTCCCTATGTTTTAGTATCTGATTCATCAGAAATATTTATTTTAGAAATCTCAGTCAGTGCAGAAGTTTCTTATCGTAAAATCCAGGAGCTTGCAAAGGATCTGAGTGAAAGAATCAACGACCTTGAGGACAGTAAAAAAACCATTCTAAGAGGTTACCGAGATGAAGAAATTTGGGTAGAGATCAACCCAGAGGCAACAAGAAAAAATCATTTAAGCATTGGCGAAATCATAAATGCCATAAAAAATAAAAACATTAACTTACCAGCAGGTAGCTTAGAAGTAGATAGCAATCATTTTTTGGTTAGAACAGTGGGTGAAGCAAGTAGTATTGAAGAACTCAAAAATATTCCTTTAAGAGCAAGCCCTTCACAGATTATTAGACTCAAGGATATTGCTACTGTCAAGCGATCATTAAAAAAGGGTAGCTTAAAATTTAGAACTAATGGTAAATCTTCAGTAAATATTTTGGTACAAAAAAAGCTCAAAGGAGATATCGTTGATTTAGTGGAAGATATTAAAGATATTACAGATAATTTTCTATCGAAGACTAAAGTACCAGGACTGGAAGTTAACTTCACGAATGATCTTAGTTCTATGGTCAACAGCCGACTTGGTATATTATTCAACAATGGTGGATTCGGATTCCTCTTAGTCTTACTGTTTCTTTTATTATTTTTAGCCAAGGGCATCGCTTTTGTTACCGCAATTGGAATGCCCATAGCTTTTTTCTCAACAATAATAGTTATGTACTTTCAGGGAATGACTATTAATTTGATCACAATGTTTGGCTTAGTCATGGTGATAGGCATGGTAGTGGATGATTCTATCATTGTCGCTGAAAACATCTGGCAACACTATGAAAAAGGTGAATCGCCTTGGGCAGCAACTGTAAAAGGAACCAAGGAAGTTTTTTTTCCTGTTACTGTTACAATACTAACAACGATAGCTGCATTTTCTCCACTTATGAACATGTCAGGACTTATTGGCAAATTTATCTATGCTCTACCACTTGTCATTATAATAACCCTGCTAATGAGTTTACTAGAATCAATGATAATTTTACCGTCGCATGCCTTTGATGTACTCAGATTTATCCACAAAAAAGAACATAATCTTAACCAAGATAACTCTGGCAATAAGCGAAAAAATAAAGAACCACTTATAAAAACTCTCTACACTAAGCTACTTTCGGCTATGCTAAATTTTCGTTACGTATTTGTTGCATCCATTATCTGTTTGCTCATATTTTGTCTATATTTGGCAAAGTTTCATATGGACATTATATTGTTCCCTACTGATGATGCGAAAAGTGTTATTATCCAAGCAGAGTTGCCCTACGATACAAGCCTCGATAAAACTTCAGAAAGTTTTAAAGCAATTGAAAAGGTGGTTGAATCACTACCCAAAGAAAATTATGAGCATTACATTACTAGCATAGGATTAATCCAAGATAATCCAAATGATCTTCTCTCAAAATTTGGACCATTTATGGGGCAGGTTTTATTAACATTGACTGACAAATCTAAACAAAATATCTCGGCAGATGCTATCATCGAGTTGTTACGTCCAAAAATTGAAACCCTAAAAAAGGTCGAAGGTTTTACTCATGTAAGCTTTGATAAAATCAACCTAGGCCCTCCGGTTGGAAAGCCTATAGCAATTTCACTGTCAGGAGAAGACTTAGAACAGTTGCAAGCTGCCAGTAATAATGTGAAGCAACTTCTAGAAAAAACGACCGGTGTCACCGATGTCAGAAGCAGTCTTGTATCTGGTAAAGATGAGCTCAGAATCAAACCAAAAGAAGATGAGCTAGCGAAATCCTTTCTAGATAACCAGCAGCTGTCTTACCATGTAAGAGCCATAGTCGATGGGATCATCCCTAGTAAAATCGACCTTAATGGTGAAAGAAGATCTTTGAGAGTAAAGTTTAATGATAAAAATCAGGACCTACTAAAATCACTCAAAAGTTCATATTTAACCAATAAACTAGGTAAATCGGTAGCATTCAATAAAGTAGCCAAAGTAACGCAACTTCCAGGCTTAAACTATATAGGTCATAAAGATGGACTTCGTACTGCAACAATTAGTGCGAACCTCCACGGAGGAGCTACAAGTCTAGAAATAAATCAATCACTAGTACCAAAGCTTGATGACTTGGAAAAAAAATTTCCACATACTGAAATCTTAGCAGGTGGGGAATATGAAGATACCAACGAAAGCGTTGAAAATTTGCAAAGCTCATTCATGGTTGCTCTCCTTATCATCTACTTCATATTGGTCACTCAATTTAAAACCTTAAGCCAACCATTTGTTATCATGGCAGCTATTCCCTTTGGAATTATTGGCGTAATTTTAGCTTTTTATGTTCATCAGTTGCCTCTGAGTTTTTTAGGCATGATTGGTATGATTGGCCTTAGCGGTGTGGTTATTAACGACTCAATTGTCTTAGTGGATTTCATCAACAATGCTAGAAAGCGTGGGATGAGCAGTAAAGAAGCATGCATCTACGCTGGTGGTAGACGATTTCGGGCGGTATGGATGACAACTATTACTACTGTTGTAGGTTTGTTGCCCTTAGTCTATGGAATCGGTGGACGAGACCTTTTCCTAGAACCAGCTGCACTTGCAATGAGCTACGGTCTCATTTTTGGTACCGTGCTTATCTTATTCTTTGTGCCTTGTTTATATATGATTAGGGATGACTTATTATCTCTCATACCTTGGAAGCACCAGTCGTTAAATAAACATTCAAGTATTCAGAGCACCAGCATTTCTCCCTCTACTGCAAAGGCTATTGATCAGCTAAAAAAAGACTTAGATAATCCAACAAAGGACGAAAACACCTAAGTTACGAACCAAGCTCAATTAAATCTAAATGAAGAGATATTCTACCGACATTGCTCATTGCCAGATTGAGATTGGCTGGGGTAGGTTGGGTCACCGTTGTGAGGAAATAAAGCGTCGTTGCTAAGCTGGTTTTCTTATTCGGCAACAGAATTTAAACATAATTCTTATTCAGAGCATTCTAAACTACTATCACAGTCATCCGTATCATCTAAAGAACGCCTGTTATAAATTTGTCCATTATAAACATACTTTGTGGTACCTGCTATTGCTGCATCTAATTCTGCTTTTGCAGCTTGGGCTGCCTCTGCCTCTGCTTGCGCAACGACCGTTTCTGCTTTAGCTGCCTCAGATTCTGACTTTGCCAGCTCTACTGCCGCATTTGCAGACTCTGCTTCTGCTTGCGCTGTTTCAGCAGCTGCTTTTGCGGCTTCGGCATCAGCTTTAGCGGCTTCTATCGAATTTGCTGTTCCTTCCGTATAATTATCTGAGGCTTCGAATTTGCCTCTTTATTTGCAGCTTCTGCATCACTTGTAGAACACGCACTATCTATCGAAGACTCGCCAATATCTTGAGTTTCTACCTCTACGATATTAAAGGATTCTTTACCGCAAGCTGACAAGCACACAAGTTAAAGTAATCATAAAATTTTTGCACTAAATCATAACCAATCCCTGAACAAGCAAACGCGGTATCCACCTGGAAATAAGATCGGTTATAATTATTATCATTGCTCTAATACGTTGAAATAAATCCTAAAAATGATGATTAAAAGTTCTACCGATGCTAGTTTCATCACCCAATAAGCCACCTAGTTTTGATACTGCTCATGCCAACGCTGAAGCTTGGGTTGCATAATTCTAAACCATAATGAAGGAATTAAAGATGCTAGTAAGCTGATTAGGTAACCAAATGGCATCTGCGGTGCATTGGGATATGCTGAGAGCTGCCAATAAGGTGTTTGCCCACTTTCATGGTGAGCTGAATGTCTAGCTAGACCAAGCAATACGATATAACTCACCCTCGTATTACAATTCCATGAATGATGAGGAGCAATGGGTTCATTCAAAGCGCGCTCTAAACCATAATGCTCAACATAATTTATTGCTTCAAAAATAAACTTCCCTGTCATCATTAAGCTTAGACAAACAATCAATCCCGTCAAACCACTAAAGGAAAAATATAATATCGGCCATATTAGACACATGAAGTACCCACTTATCATTCTATTTTTTATAGAATAGGCGGAAATTTTAGCTCTCTCTAATCGGTCCAGCTCAAACTTCCAAGATGCAAGATGCCCTTGCAAACTAGATCTTAAAAAAAAACGATAAACGCTTTCACCCTTTTTAGCAGTTGCTGGATCTTTGCTAGTTCCTAAGTATGCGTGGTGAATATAAACATGTTCTATAGAAAAATCTGGATTGCCGATCATAGAATAGAGAAGCCTGCCCATTAGAACAGAGATTTTAGAACGAGTCATGTGCACGAGCTCATGTCCTACTACAATCCCATAGCCCATCATAGTAAAACACCCGCCAATCAGTGCCAACACATCTACTATTATTGTTTGAGAGCTCAAAAACATAGTTTTAGCCGAGCTTGCAATGCTAATATGCAACAAAACCATTGCGGGAAGGCAAAAATATAGGGGGAGCTTTAAAAGCCATGTTTTTCTAAATTGAGGTTGGGAGAGGTCAAGACCTAAGAGAAAGTCTCCAACTATCATCAACAGTAAGATAATGCCCAAGCCAAGACAGCTCCAAACACCTCCATGCCAAAATCCAGCGATAGTAACAGAAACAACACATAAGCTAAGATAAAACTTTGCATAATCCAAAATAATCCTCCTCTTAATTACTGGAGGGCATGCTCTACTGGAGCATTGCTTTATGGTCCACGCTAACTAAGTTTGTAAACCACTGTAAAAATTGAACAGACCCTTCTTGATTCCGGTCTATCAACTTCAGTAGAAGCTGCCCAATTACAAAACTAATCACCATCTGACCCATCTTTTGAGAAAGGCCAAGGTGTTTATCAATTGCATCAGCGTAAATGCTAGTAACTTTTAAAAAATAAGAGCTAGCTTCACTTACTATATAGTCAGAATCACAGTTGTTAGTCCCATCGGTATCGGATCGATAAAGGTCACAGAAGATAAAAATGAGCTTGCGAAAATATTCCTCTTTTTCAGATATAAAATCAAAAAGCACTGAAAGTCTGTGCGCAGATTCAGCTCCATCGCCAAGGCGAGAAACAACCTCATCTAGGTCATCTTGCGCAAGAAGATACAACATCTGTGTAAATAGGTCAGACTTATTAGCAAAGTAGTGGTAGAGAGTGCCAGTAGAGATATCCAATGCTTTAGCTAAACTTCTCATTGTTACACCTTTGTACCCCTGATAGGCGAAATAATGAAAACTATGTGAAAGCAGCTCCTTACGCATTTGTTCGTGATCAACAATCTTTGGCATAATACCTCTTTTGTCATAACGACCGTTATATTATAATGTTATAGTCTTTTGTCAAGACCACTCCCTATCTTTTAAGATCCCTACTTTGCAAAAAAAAGTGCATAAAACCAAAGCATAAACTAGAAAGCTAAGGCAAATTCATAATAAATCGAGTTTTTAAGGTTAAAAACACAGGCAAAGATATACTTTGTAGATAGCGCGATTTTCTGATACAGCAAATGTAGATGTTAGATAAGGAAACCTTTCCCGGAGGGATGCCCCTTGGAAATCTCAATCAATTTCGTGTCCGTGGTAACCTTTGTCTCCTTAGGAATGCTTGTTTGGGCCTGCATTGAAGTAGGGAGCAATGACGCCACCAACCTTGTTAATGCAGTTTTTGGAGCCCGTATTCTCCAGCGTAGGACTGCAGTTACCATTGCTGGTATTTTCGTTATTCTTGGCGCCATATTCGCCAGCCCTGTGATGGACACGGTGCGAAAAGGAATTTTTGACACAGCATTCTTAGATGCCGAAGGTGCCGTCTGCGTTTTTGTCGCTTCTTACCTCGTTAATACAGTGCTGCTTTACACTTATTCCGGTTATGGCTTACCAGTCAGCACAACAGCTACTCTAGTTTTTTCCTTAGCAGGGGGAGCGATCGGAGTCAGCAGAGATTTTGGCGCGGTGCAATGGGACACCCTTGGTAAAGTTGTCGGTGCAATATTCATTTCAATTTTATTCAGTGGAGTCATCGCCTTTCTAGTCCAAAGAATGTTTCGAGGTGCCATACGCAAAGACTCGCAAAGACATGATTTAGTCTTACTTCATGGCCCTTGGATTACAGGCTTAATGATGGTTTCACTATCTTGGTTCATGATAGTAACTGGAATGAGTGAAATTCCCGCAATTGCCGAGTGGAAAGAACGCTACCTTGGTATGCTCGGCACCGGAGGACTATTAATAATTCTGTGGGCTTTGTTCACCTTGCTCACTCACTTATTTCTTACAATCCTGGGCAGGAAAGGGACCCAGTATCTTTTCCATGCAACTTCTGTCATAGGTATGATTTGTATGGCTTTCGCATTCGGTCAAAATGACCTAGCCAATTGTGCTTCACCAGGTTTAGCCAACTGGATGATCTGGGAACAAGGCTTGGATACAGGGTCAAAAATGTCAATCCCTTTATGGACGCTTTTTTCATGTGGATTCCTCATGTATTTAGGTATGAAAACCAAAAGAGCACAGAGGGTCACTAGAGCAGAAATAAATACCGCATCTCAACAAAGCAAGGTCAAGCTCTATGCTCCCGCTTGGTGCGTACGCCTTGCGCAATTCTCAATGAAATCTAAAAATCCAGAGCTAGAGGAAGACAAGTTACCAGATGTTGCTCCTGCATCCGGCCGCAGTGAAGATGGCAAGAAACTTCACTATGATCCCCTCAGAGCCTCCGTCATTTTAGCTGTAAGTGCCTGTGTGATTGCATTTGCTTCGGGGCTCGGCTTACCCGTCTCAACCACTTACGTATGTTTTGCTGCAGTGATCGCTACTGGCTGGGGAGACCGAGTGTTTGCACGCGGTAGATCAGACCTCAAAATGGGCCGTGCAATTTGGGTTGTGACCAGTTGGCTAATGGGTGCGGCAATAGCTGCCTTGGCCTCAGCTTTTATAGCTTTCACCATTTTCAATCTAAAGTATTTTGGTCTAGCTCTAGCTTTTGCTCTCAACCTCAGTCTTAGAGAGGTATTTAAACGACGCTCAGACTCTCACGAAGACACTTATCACAAAAAATTTAAGATTGGAAAAGCTAGAAAAAAAATGCTCGCACAAACCCAGGGCTCAAAGTTAGCCTAATAGCATCAGCAAAATTAAGAGCTGCTCTAATTCCGTTTAAACAATTATCGACCCTATCAATAGCGCCAGACAAAGTGTGCTTGCGAGGAGCAAACATGGACATCAGCAACTCTGATGGAAAGCAAGAAACAATAAAAACTACAAGCCCAGAGCCAGGGCAAGCAGAAACACATGAACAGAAACCACCAGATCAAACTTTTACTGTATCAGAGCCAGTATCAGTTAAGACCCGTGAAGAACTTGAAAAAGTGCTAAAAGGGCATAGAGCTTGGATGGAGAAAGTCCTTGATCCAAAGGAAGACACCCATGCAGGAAGGGCTAATTTTAAAGGTGCTGATTTGAGTGGATTCGATTTGAGCGGTCAAACCCTAAAGTGTGCTGATTTTTCAAATGCTAATCTCGAAGGAACTTCTTTTTCGTACAGTGATCTTGCTAGCTGCGACTTCAGAGATGCCAAATTAATTGATACCGTTTTTAGAGGGGCAAATCTAAAACGGGCAAATTTTGAGGGTACCGATGTCAGTAGAGCAATTTTAGATGAAGCTGATTTAAGTGGCACCTGCATAGAAGAGTCTTAAAAACACCTTAATTTCCCTTTAATCTTTACGATTCGACTGCCTCCAGTCTTGTGGCATCTTATTAGTGCTTTCTTATACTGAAGTTCTTCTGCATCATTAATTGGTTTGGAGCCTTCTTTGAGGCCATATATACCACTACCTCCACTGTCCCCAGCACAACTAAATAAGAAAAATAGAAGACTGATTCCTACCAATTTATAATATTCATACATATCGTATTCCTAAGAGTAGCGAGTCCCTCAATATAATCATAGCATTTTCTTATAACGTTTTTAGCTGAATAAGAGGGTAATTTTCTTCCTATTTGGTAGTTGATACTTCCTGTTGGTATCGACATGTTAAAGCCGCACCAAGCAAGAGAATAACCCAACACAGGTATAGCCATAGCAGAAACAGAGGCAATGCTGCTAAAGCACCGTAAATTGCCTGATAATTAACAATATATCTCACATAATAGAAAAATCCCCATTTGGAATAATGGAAAAGTATAGTCGTTATCATAGCTCCTATAAATGCCGGCTTTTGCTCTACCTTGCAGTAAGGAACGAGCTGTAAAATTATAAAAAAGAAAACAAAACTAACGGCATAACTCAACATAGAAGCTGGAAGCCAAGAACTAATCGACTGCCTCGAGCCTATTTGCAAAAATGACTGAAACCCTAAATTTCTGAGTAAAAGTAAGGCAAATGAAGCAACAAAAACAAAAAGGAATAATAGGGACAAAAAATAAAAAAAGCGGGCAAAAGCATTCCGGTTCTTCTGTACTTTCCAAATTAGATTGAAGGTAATTTCAATCTGCCTCAAAAGTAAAACTAAACTAAGAACTAAACCCAAAAATCCACTCAATCCCAGCTGAGTCAAGTCTAAGCTCACCATATATTGGTCTAATAAAGACGCTACTTCAACTCCAGCCCCCTCTGTTAATTTTGAAAGGACCCACTGTTTGAGATTTACTGAAAACTCCTTTTGATGTGCTAAAGGAGTGAATGCAGATAACATAGTAAATGATACTGCCAAAGATGGAACGATAGAAAGCAAAGTCATATAAGCCATAGCCGCAGCTTGTTTAAATAAACCAAGAAGTACGAGATCTTGCATGAGAGATCTCAAAAATAGGTAAGCCTTTTTTTGCTCAACGAGTCTTGTCAATGAAAGGTATTTCATTTGTATCCAGGACATTGACAAACCTCCGCATTTAGCAATCTAGAGAGTTGGTTCAAACGAACTCAGGAACTAGAAATCGTTCTCTCAGATTATCTCAAGATTCTTCACTAGCTGCTAGCTTGGCAATATCTTCCCTCCACTGGCATGCAGTCCAAAATCTTGAAATATTTTTGCAGTGGTCGAGTGTCAGTTGTCTAGCTTTGGAAAAAGATGCTTCTTTAGCTACCACAGTAAACACCCTCCCTGCCCGAGGTAGCACATGGCCTTCCGTACTTGCAGCAATCGAAGCCCCAAAAAGCCGAACCCCTGGAATGTCTCGTAATACAGTTAAAGGGACCGACTCATTTTGCAAACTTGGTTTTTTTGGGAAAGGATAATTATCAGAGGCCATCACTATGGCAACAGTTTTTTCTCTATTACTATCTATTAACTCAATACTCTCCGCACGTTCTTTCAAAATCAACTCTAGCCAATCTTTAGAATCATGCACAGCTAGAACCTGAGCTTCAGGATCACCTAACCTTACATTAAATTCGATGACCATCGGGCCCAATTCAGTCCACATTAGTCCCACATAAAGGAACCCTTCATAAGATAATCCCCTTTTATTTAGAGTATTTTTAAGAGGGTTAATCACTTTTTGCATGACTAAGCTATGTGCATTTTCAGGCAACCAGGGTACGGGGGTATAGCAGCCCATTCCACCTGTATTAGGCCCCTGATCTCCATCAAACGCTCTTTTAAAATCCACAGCAAAACCTAAGAAACTCTCGGTGTGCTTATTAATGATGGTAAAGTGAGAACATTCCCTCCCTACAAGACAACGCTCTACCAAAACTTTGGCACTAGATTGATTAAGCGGTAAAGAATAGAGCGAACAAAGCCCAGCTTCCAAGTCTGTCAAATCTTGACAGACAAAAACGCCTTTGCCGGAAGCTAGTCCATCAGCCTTTAAAACAACCTTTCCATCCTGTTTAAGAAAATCCTTCGCATAGGCTAAACACTCTTCCCTACTGTGGGCTACCAGGAAATCTGCGGTTGGTATCTTTGCTTCTTTCATGAGATTTTTAGCAAATACCTTAGAAGATTCGAGCATTGCTGCTTCTTTTGACGGGCCAAAAATCCTTAATCCTCTGGCCTCAAAAACTTGTTTAATTCCTTCTGCTAAAGGAGTCTCAGGTCCACAAATGGCTAAATCAATTTTTAATTCTAGGACTTTATCTGCAAGTTGCTCCCAACTTGCATCTGCTGTTAAATCTAGTTGTTGAGTATCTTCTACAAGAGAAAACTCTTTTGGCCAGGTGTAGAGTTTTCCAACTGAACCCTGATGAAAAAGGGGAGAATTTTGAATCTTCCACGCAAGAGCATCCTCTCTTGCCCCGGTTCCAATCAGTAAAATCTGCATTGTGTACCTCTTCTATTGTACTAAAAAATATCCGAACCAACATGGTTGAAAAAGGTCTTTGAAAATAAGAAATAATCATTAAAGATGCACTCCTTGCCTAGTTATATCGGCAATGTTCATGGAGGGGAAGGTCAAATCATGCTACGATGAGTAAATAGCACATTAATATTAAAGACTAAGAAATTTAGACAAGAAATTGAAACATGTTAGCAATTTTAGAAACCGGAAATTGGTGAGTTTTTTACAATGGTGAAACCCATCAGCTCCTGGCCACAAAAGAACGTGGCTATTCTTACTCAGTCACCGAATACCTATATGTTCCTAAGGGAGATCCTTCGGTCAATGGGTTGGTTAGTAGTGAAATCTACTCCTTCACCAATGGAAGCCGTTAAGATCATAAAATCTAAGGAAGCGTACGTTTTAATTATAGATGACAACTTAGAAGAACCTTCAGCAAACATGATTCGGTATCTGATGCTCGATCCTATTATTTTTGGAACTCCCATTTTCACTTTCCTTTTAGAAGATCATAAATTCGAAGGTGCTCCACTTGCATATATGGGGTTCAAGGAAATGGTTGCCAAACCCTTAACACCTTCTAAGTTTATTCCAAACTTCAAAGCATTGCTAAAACGCTGGGAATCTAAGCCAATGATGGCTTTGAGAGGTATTTTTTATCGATATTTTGATGATAACAATGAAACCAAACTTAGAGATCTATTGGGAAAGCTTATAAATGTGGAAAGCACAGCACCAATTGTTAGTCCCATAATTGCTACATTATTAATGCAAGCTGGCAAACTTCAAGAAGCTGAAAGGATCTTACTAGAAAAAATCAAAACAAACCCTAAAAATCTGCGTTCAGTTCTCACTTTGGGAAACCTATATCTTCAACATTCAATGCCTCATGTGGCCAAAAGACTATTTCTAAATACTCATAAGCAATTTGAAGGTAGCTGTTGCCTTTTACCAGACATCGTCCAGGCAGAAATCATGCTCTGCAATCTAGAGTCGGCTCTTGAGGTATTAGAACAGATGGCAAACAGAAAATATATGTTAGATAAGGTACAACCATTCATGGCAAGAGTCGCCTTTGCATTAGGAAGGAAGCAGGACGCTGAAGATTTTATGGGCGAAAAAAAGGGTATTTTTCACAAAATTGAACGTAGTTGGTCCGAAATAGCATAAAAAAATTCATGGTTTTTAACGGTAAAGTATATGATCGATGAATACCTAAAGTTTTGGAATATTAGGCAACCGGTTTTTAACCGCGCTTTGAATCCAGGGCAGGTATACCTTCCACCAAAATACATGCGTTTTTGGCAACATCTTTTAATTCTCTGCCAGCAGCCTCATACTCTGCAACTTATAACTGGAGAGCACGGGAGAGGTAAAACAGTCTTAGCTAGGTGGGTTTACCATTACCTCAACCCGCTTTCACATGAAAGTTTCATTCATTCTATGGCAAAACCAGAAAAGGAAGCAGGCTGGCTATTGCCACGTCTGAATGAATACCTCATTGGCCAGACATCTTTCAAAGACAGTATTTGGAAGGGAGCAGCAAAAGGCTTCGAACAACTGCGTGAAGAAAATCGCAAGCTAATATTAATAATCGATGTTGCTGATCATATTATCCATGAGAACGCGATGGAAGATCTGTTGTTTCTTTACAATCTCAGTAAAATGGCAGGAGGAGGCTTTACAGCGCTTCTAATAGGAAGTACAAAAACCTGGGAACTCTGTGCCTCTATTGCGGCCATCAAGCAAAAAATTTCTTTTCGCTGGGAGGTCCCTGCTCTGGGTAGGGTGGAATTGGAAGCTTATATACAATGGTATCTCAAAGAAGCTAAAATGACAGATAATCCATTTACCGACAAATCGCTGGATAGGCTGTTTCATTATAGCCAAGGAACTGCTTCGAATGTCAATAGTTTAGCCGAAAGCTGCCTGATTGAGTCTTCCTTGGTAAACAAGCAGGTAGTGCAGCCTCAAGTGGTTGAAAATATAGCAAAACTAATGGGTATTGAATCTGGATTAGAAGCGGCAAGAATGTACTCCCATGAACTGTCTAAAGCTCAGAGCCATGGCCTTCAAATAGAGCAACCTCAAGCCAATGAGGAGGAACAAGAAAATCTTAGCAGTACCAAATACTCTTTATTCGAAGAGTCTTAAACAAAGAAATAAGTTAAACTTTAGATTCGCGTATGGTGAATGGCACGAAATCAATGATAAAGGATAAATCTTCTTGCAATGGCGAATTTTTCTAAGAAAATCGTTATCATTGGCATCACGTTATCTATTTTGGTTTTCGTATTAAACCTTCTAGTCAATAACCTTTATACCCATCGGCTTTTAAGGGCAATCATATATGAGAAGTTTGCGGAATACAGCGAACTTAATTTAGAGTTCGAAGCCTTATCAATTTCGATTGTTCCACTAGATCTGACTATTTACGGCGTTCAAGTCGATTCGAAAAGCAAATTTAAGGCAGAATCCTTACTTCAGGTATCTATGCTAGAAATACACCTATCTTGGTGGGATGTTTTTATTGGCAAAAAAAACATCTCTAAAATAACCGCACAGGATCTAAAACTTAACTGGCCTCCGCCTTGGGATTTTAAAGGGGTTTTAAAAGATAAAAGCACAGAAGAGTCCGAATTGACATGGCCACCTGCTCCCATTCCAATCGACGAACTAGTTCTCTTGAATGCAAGATTTATCGGCTATTTCCCAATAAAAGAAGAAGTCCCCCACAAACTAGAGTTTATATCCACCACACTTGAAGGCCTAGATTTGAGGGTAAAATCGGATCAATGGAAAAGAGTAGACATCGATCTTATCAGTGCTAAATCAAAGATCTTTTATGGCACAGAGCAAATAACCCAAAATGCTCGAATTTCTGCGATGATTACTCTCAGAGACAACGAGCTATCTTCAGACTTCATGAGTATTCAATCAAACAATTTAGATCTCAAAGGGAAGTTAAAAGGCAGAATAAATCCCAATAGAATCGATCAAAAAATCCAAACTATTGAATTAGCCAATTATTGGCACGGGGAAGCAGATCTTGAAATCTTAGGAAAGATTTTGGAGATTCCTAAAACTCATGGAAAAGTCGCAGGAAATATTAGATTTGACTCTGTGATCGCATTTTCTCCAGAGCAAGGCAGCAGCACGAACATATCCGGTGAAGCCAAGTCTAAGAACAGCGTTATAGACGGATTTAATCTCTTTGAAACCAGAACTAAATTTACTGTTGAAAAGGATAGAATCAATTTTGACCAGGTTGAAATAGTTGTCGCAGGAAAGACTTATGGGAAAACAAAAGGCTACCTAGGTTTTGGAGGCTCAATGCCCTTTAGCTTCGATGGCTCTTTAAAAAAGCTTCCTCTAGACAAACTTATGTCAGTATTTGACGTTCCATTTGAAAGTTTTAACTTTGACCTGAGCAGCGATCTTATAAAGATAAATGGTAAGGGGCTCCCATTCTCGATGAGTGTTGATGCAAAAACCCAAATTGACCGTTTCGATGCAGAGACTTTACCTAAAAACAGAAAATTTAGACCAAAATCACCTGCCTGCATTTTGGATCTCAATTTACGGATCTCAGCAAAGGGTATGCGAGCAAAAAAAAATATAGGGCGCTGCTACCCTAACTCAAAAACCATATTTGTGGATTCTAGCGAATTAGCTGAAGAATTACCTCCTAAAAATTCAATTGAATTAGGGGGTGTTTTCTATTTCGATGAGCAAAAAGGAATGAACCTAAAGATTGCTAGCGAAGACCTATCCTTAGACTTGGCTAGTTATTTTGGACAAATTCCTATGAGCGGCCGAACTCAGCTTGAAACCAAAATTCATGGTCCATACGATAAAATCGTAATTACAAACATCCTCGAAGGCTCTCAGGTGGATATTCTAAACATTCCTCTTGGAAAGGTCTCGGGTAAGGTAGTAGTTCAAGATGATATCGTCACTTGGACTCAACTAGCTGCCAGTCCCAAGTCAGGAGGCCAAATATTACTTCCATCAGGGGGCATAGACATTAAAAGCTTGAGTTTGTTGCCAAGCAAAATTCGTGCTATCGATATTAATAAGCAAGTTGTTGATCCGTTCATTCAAGTTATCGAACCTAATACTCCAGTAGACTTTAATATAAAAAGTTTAAAGGGTCGGTGGCAAGGTCCGCTATCTCAACCAGCACTTGCCAATATTGATATGGCCTTTGACCTTGCTGATGTCGAGTACGAAAATGAGCCACTAGCAGATCAACTACAAACTAAGTTAATAGTGAATTCTAAATATTTGAAACTGGAAAAAGCTGTCTTGCAAATAGGAGATACCAGATTTGGATCTTTTTTAGAGATCATAAAAACTAATGAAAGAAACGAATTGAGTCAGGACAGTTCCTTTTTTTGGTCCCCTTTAGGATTTTCTAAAAAAGACAAAGTCAAACTCGAAATTGAAACCCTAAAAAATAAAGATCGAGGTTTGTTAGACCTTCAAAAAACGCCTTTCTTTGCAAATGAGCTCAGAACTATCGAGCTAGAGGGCTTAATTAATCTTAGTGCAAAGTTAGAAGGCACCATGGAAAAAGTCCAAGGAAGTTTTGAAGGAAATCTAGAACAGCTTAGAATTTTTAAATCACCCTTAGCTCCAATGATGTTTCAAGGAGTTGTTGATGGAAGTAAACTTCAATTAAATTTTAACCACTCTGGAAACGCTTTAGAGGGTCGTATTACCACAGACCTCTCCGACAATTTATTTCCCTATGAATGGTACTTACAATTTCGCAGAACCGATATCAGAGCTCTGACTACAAAATATTTTTACCAAGATCCTCGGAATTATGCATACTTGACTGGCTCCTGGTCCCTTACCGGAAACTTTAAAAATTGGTGGCAGTCTGAAGGGGAGCTGTATATCGATGAGCTGCGCACTAAATTTAATCATGATATTGAGGGAAAAACAGAAAGTATTGCACTGGCCAATCTAAATCCTGCTAAAATCCTGTTTCGTCGATCAGGTTGGAGCTACGAAAATAAAACTCCGTTAAAACTTGGTGGCAATGATATTGAAACGGCTTTTTATCTAAACAATTCTCACCCTCCAAACTACCTTGATCTGTCTTTTAAAAGCACAATCCAAGGAAAGGTGTTTGAGGTACTATCCAGACATATTGAAAGTGCAACCGGAGCGGTATCTGTAAACGGTCGATTAAATGGCCCTGTTAATAACCTCAATTTGTCAGCAAAGATTTTTTCAAAAAAATCAGAGGACAACGAACAATTCTCTATCGGATTTCCAGCAATTCGTCCTGAATTCAAAAACATTGACTTCCAATGCACTTATAAAAACAACTCTCTTTTTATTGACCGCCTAAAAGCTAATAAAGGCCTAGGAAGCATGAGCGCAAGTGGGTATATTGTGCTTGACTCTAGCAGTAAAAAAGAAAGTAACTTAAATATTTCATTTGATCAGATTCGAGTTGTTTATCCGGTTCCTTATATTAAAAGCTTTGACACTGTTCTAAGTGGCGACATTCAATTATCTGGAGCAAGTACACCTTATTTACTTGCCGGTGATTTAAGAATTGAAAAAGCCAGATCAACCCGCAAGGTTGATATCATCAAAGAAGTTGTTAATGTTATTAGACAAGAAAGTTTAGTGGATGAATCTGCAGCAACCCTTGCAGACCCTTTTCTGAAGCTTAATGTTAACATTCTTGCGGATAAATCAATATTGATACATAACAATAATATTCAAGCTACCTTGTCATCTGACTTACGCTTGGAAGGTAGCGAACTAAAACAAATACTGCTTGGTAGGATGGATATAAACAGTGGAAAGTTCATTTATAAAAGAGAATTTAATATAGAAAGAGGCGAAATTATCTTTGATGATCCTATTAGAGTTAATCCAAAAATCGATATCATCGCGGTCACAGATGTTAATCCTTATACAGTGACCGTAGCAGTCACTGAAACAGCTTCAAACCCGGTTGTAGAACTCATTGTAGACCCTCCAACAAGGGATGATGGTAGTGTAATAACGAGGCTTGAATCAATTGTCTTATTATCTACAGGGTCATTGCCAAAAGCTGAGACTAAAACAGCTGAAGCGCGAGGAGTAGGTATATCAGAGCTACTCAATGTTGTAGGTAGCCAAAGCAAAGTACCCTTTGAAAAATTTTCAGAGATTTTTGGCGAAAATTTCATTCATTTTTACCCAGATGTTACCATCAAAGACGATGGATCACCAGCAATACAGCTCAACGGTGACGTAAAGTTAATGGAAAATATTGAAGCTGGTTTTAAATACATTCAAGGCAGCAAATACAAGGCAGAAATAGAAGTACCTGTTAATACGAATATTTCACTAACCGGTGGTCTTGAGCAAAATTTAGATGAGTCTGATAATAACGAAGAAGGCGAAGCAAATAAAAGTGTGGATCTTAGGTTTAGATTCTCAATCAAATAGAATTTTCAAGCTTGTGTTATTGTTGCTTGCTTGCCTAGTTTCATATGGCAAGACAAACGCAGCTGAATGGAAGCTTTCTAATCGGCTTGACCGAAAAATAGATACCAATGCCCTAAAAAAACGCTATCCTAGCATCACTAATGTCAATGATCTTCAAGATATTCTGCAAAACCTCGGAAGAGTACATCCGCTTCTCAGTCTTGAAGCTAAATGGGTCAATGGTGCCTGGATTCTTGATGGTGAGCTAGCAGAATTTATTCAAGAGATTAAAATTAAACTAATCACCAACAAACTTGAGCAAATTCTCGAGGGTGTAAGACAAAAATACATCGGACGAGTTGATTCTTTAGCAATTCGCACCAAAGTAGTTGATGGAATCAAAGAAGCCTTAGAATCTAGTGGCTACCCTTCAGCCATAATTAGCTTCCAGGTGGAATCAAAAGAAGGAGCAAAGATCTATAAGATTATTGTGGATGAAGGAGTTCCATGCCTTATCCGCAAAATCAACTACGATTTCCAAATACCTTCAATTTCCAAACTTAAGATCGCCAAAGGCGATCTATGCAATTCAGAAACAATAAACTATCAACTTAATGAGTTGGAGTACAATTTATTGTCTTCTGGATATAAAGACGTAAATATCAAACTTAAAACAATTGAGCTTACTAAAGACAAGAAGTATGGAGATATTTATATTTCAGGAGTCATAGGAAAACGAACTATCTATGACATTATCGACCAATCGAACCTGTTCTTTGTAGATGATATTTTCGATGACGGTGAAATCGAGCGCAAATATCTAAGTGTAACCAGCCCTGAAATTATGGTTTCGGAACTTCATAAATTCTATTTATCCAAAGGATATGAGGATGTTAAAATAAGTGAACCAGTTAAATTCCAATTGGATAGAAACACTGAAAAATACGAAATTAAAGTCTTTCCTGGTAAACAATACTTATTAAGTAACATTCGCTTCGAGGGAAATTATCAATTCCCTTCAGATAAATTAAAAGAAATTATGAATTTAAATAGCTTCTGGGACACTTCGATCGTGTTAAATCGAGAAGAATTTGCAAACGGCATTGATGCACTAAAAGCTTTTTATAAACAAAAAGGTTATTGGGATGTTAAAATTCATAGCCCGAGAATAACAAAAAATGCATTCACTGCAACAGCCCAGATGGTGATTCTTATTAATGAGGGCAAAAAAAGAATTTTGGAAAAAGTGGATATTCGAGGCAGTAGTTTTTTCAGTTATAATGATATTAGGTTACTATTACCAATAAAGCAGAATGAATTTATAAATAAAAATGCTCTATTAGATTTTCAAGAAAAACTTAGGGCGAAGTACCTCGAAAATGGTTATCACTATGTGTCCATTTCGATAAATCTAGTCTCAAGGTTTGATTTTCGCAGTATTCCTACAAGTCTCACGGTCAAAATTAACGAAGGAAAAAGAGTCCGCATTGGTAACATCACGATCGTTGGTTTGGTGAAAACATTTAAGGAAGTAGTAGAAAGAGAGCTTCTATTTGAAACTGGAGATTGGTACAACCCAAAAATTATTGCCACATCAAGAAATGCTGTGATGAATCTTGGTATTTTTAAATCAGTCCAGATAGCTCCAACTGATCATATTTCTTACATTGATAAAGCAGAAGTATTGGATGTGACAGTTGAAGCATATGAAGGGAACGCTGGCAATATAGTTTTTGGACCAGGGTACAATTTCCGCAAAGGCATCCAATACACCACCGAATTTTCATACAATAATCTATGGGGTACTGGAAGGCAATTTAGCCTTAGAGCTTCTCTGAGCCAAGAAAAAAATCAGCAACCAGTAAGTAATCCCGAAGATACTCATGGCAAAGTCTTTCTTGGAAGAAAAGTAGGCGCTGGGTACGTAGAGCCCTATATTTTAAATCTTCCAGTCAATGGGAAAATTGCGGTAAGTCATCAAGGTACTGCATATATTCTTTGGGAAATTAGTAATAATTTTGACTTGTCTTTGAACTATAAAACAAAATCCTTTCTAGCAGGTTCCTCAATAAGTACCTTCTATAATTTTAAGCTCAGCAAATCCATTGGTACTGATAGACAACAACGAAGTTTGATCTCTACAGGCGACTCAACTATAGGAAGTGTTGGATTACGATATAATTGGGATCGAAGAAACAATATTTCATGGCCAACCGCAGGAGATATAATTCAAGCAGAGTTAAGCTGGGCACGGTACTTTCTCGGAGGTGAGTTTAAATACTACAAGTGGGATTTTTCTTACAGACGATTCAGCCAGATAATTGACAAACTAGTATGGGGCAATAGTTTTTCTGTAACATCCTATGATGGCATTGGGCGTAAAGACAACCTTTATGGTGGAGTTTTGCCTTCAAGCGAAAGGTTATTGGTGCATGGAGGAACTAAGGTTAGAGGTTTTGAGCAAGACCTAGGCCCTATAGTAGTCTCAGGAGATGATATTCTAGCTACTGGTGGAACAAAGAGAATGATTCTGAAAACCGATCTGCGTTACAGAATCAGTAAAATAACTGCAACATCCCTATTCATTGACAGTGGCAACACCTTCCTTCCTGACGATGAAATTGAAAAATTTAAGACAAATTTTGAAAGTCAATCCGCAACTGGGGAAGCCAGCCCACGTATTGAAGAAAATATCGGCTATGAATTTGCAGACATCATCGAAAATCCAGGCTATCTTTACAACCGTCATTATCTTGCCTATGGCCTATCCCTTAGTCTTATAACCCCAGTGGGACCGCTCAATTTCTTTTGCTCATGGCCTATGCATGAACCAACTAGCCAACGCTGCTCTTCAGGAACTTTCTGCTATAGCCGACAGCCAGATAAAGATAAATGGTACAAAAAGTATCAGTTAGATATGAATATTGGTGCGGAATTCTAAAAATGATTCAAACTATTATTGAATTTTTGTCAAAATAATTTTTTTCTGAATTCTTAAATGTACAATGCTATTGGCAAGTATATTGTTTTCTACTGTTTGAGCTATGCGTAACTTTTCTAGATCACTTATTTCCTTTTCTAAATCAACTAGACTTTTTTTTAATTCACCCAGCTGTGTTGTGAGTCGCTGATAATATTCACCCGAATCTTTTTTTTAGTTCATCTACAAGCTGGTCTCTTTCTATATTCGTTTCTTTTAATTCACTTCTCAATTGCTCAAGATCTTCATTTTTCTGTTTAAATCTCGCATCTGTATTACTAGTCTCATTTTTTAAGAATTCTTGCCTTGCCCGATGTTTTACGATCTTTTCATTTATAGGCTTAAGAATACTTCGCTCTACAAGGCCTTTAGCTGCAGGTGTAAGGGAAACTTGATAGAGATCACCATCTTGTTTTTCAAGTTTGAAATTTTTAGTATTTAATTCTAAGTCTGTTTTCCCCGCATATACCAACAATGGCCTATCGATATTATCAGCTCGAATGTAACTTACTATTGCTTGTTCATGGTTCTGCTTAGAACTTAAGTCAATTGGAACCTGATTTCCTGAAATTTCAGGTGGTGTTAAATCTCTCTTATTTCCCAAAGTTGCATAAGAGCTTTCGGCAAGAGCTTTATAGCTCTGGGGCCATGGTTCAATCGATGCTTGTATAGCCTTGAGTTGCTGCTCATAAGTCCCTCGCGGAGGTCGAACACCCTGGCTGCGAAAATAATTTAAAACAGAATCTATGTTGCGATCTTGAGTTAATCTTCGCGCTACTGCATCAGGGGTCTCCCTTGGTGCATAGCGCTGAGCAATTGCAATAAAATTATAAAAACCTGCAGTCCAAGTGGCATTTTGCGCAATTACGAGCGTGCTAATCTGCTCGAGCTGACGCCCAACAGGTAGATTAGGAACTTTAAATCCTAAAAGCCTAAAATAATCTGGAACTAATGCTGGGTTTTGCGTCTCTGTTAGAGTTTTGGATACTGTAGCCACAGGGTGTAGTCTAGAATTAACCCAAAAAGCCGTGGATGAGAAGTACTGCACATCCTTGGAAAAATAGTGACAACCAGTAATAGCCGTCACGGCAAGAACAACTCCGATTGTAGTACATTTGCCTTTATTAGAGTTGTCTAATTTTTTAACCAGCTAATATTATTATTTTATATGATTATTATGTAAATATTGATAAGCTGATCCCAAACGTAATTCTGGGAGGGCTTGATATGTTTATTTTCATGTTACCGGAAAGACAAGTG
>JBGCDR010000176.1:0-51324 GCA_045105515.1 Oligoflexales bacterium | reverse complement strand
GCAGCTTCTTCAAAGTTAAGAGTCAGAATTGATAAGCTTCGTGATGAAATAGGTTACGCAGCAGCAGGTCTTTGGAACTATAAAATAACATAAATTAAGCTACCAAAGGGTTTTATCAATTGTTAGACAACTCTATTAGATTGATGATAGCTGTTTTTTTTGATTTACATGAATCAAAAAGAAGTTTCTGACCGGCTTTAGTTCTACAGCTAGATTTCGATAATTCCCTAAGAAAAGAGTGAAATTGGGCACTGCCTAACTTTTTATTGATAACAGCTTTTATATATTCATTTCGGACTTTTAAGCTAGAAAATTCTTCTATTACTGCTAAAAGGCCCCATGCAAGTGACTTACGACTAAGTTCTGCGGCAACGCTTAGCAAGGCTCCTAAATGGGATTCAAATATTTTTACATACCTGCTAGGTTGATCTTTTTTAGTTCTCTTAAGTTGCTTAGCTAACTTTTTTAATAGAGAAGTTAATATTTCGGGTTCTTTAAGCATGTAGTTTTTTAAGGACTCATGTACTATTAGCTGATTTTTTTCATCAAGTACGAAAAATAGATGGAAATTTTCAAGTAGGTATGATGTTGCATATGCCGCAACTTTTTTATCTGAAAGCCTGTTTAAGAGGTTTAATAATACCGAATGTCCAAATCGGTTCATAATTCGGATAAAATCAGTCCTATCAGATTGAACGCTTGCTAAGATTGCAAAGTATCTAAGTAGAGCTAATCGGACACCGGAATCATTGATGTTGGCTAGTGAAATTAAATAAGAGGCAATAGGAGCTAAGATTTTTTGGATATCTTTGTCGTTGTATTTTCGTTTATGCATTTCGGTTGCAAAATAAATTCCAAATTCGCATGTTAATGTAACAGCAAAAGGAAATAAAACATGCTCTTCTTTTATTTCTAGATTTTTTTCCCAAGCTATCATGCTTTCTGTGAATAATTGACATACCATTAATGGGTCATCTTTTTTCCAAAATAGCTCTATAAGTTTTATCACTTGTTTTTCATCTAATCGGTAATGAGCCATTTGTAAGCAGCTTTCCATTACGTAGCTTTTCCAAGTATTTTCTTTTTCTTTTTGTAAAATTGCATCTACATAGAATTGATAAAAAGGTTCTTTGTTGTCATTTTCTAAGGTTTTGAATGCCTTAATGACTTCTTTGTCGATTGGAAGGTTTCCTTGCGAAAATAGTTGGTAAGCATCAGCATATGAGATAACCCGTTCCCAATTCATTTTAACCATTTCTTCCATCAATTGTCCTTTCAAGGGGGAGCTGAACCGATATATTTGTAAGCACATGACTTATCGGAAATTCGCCAATGAACTTTAGATATTTTTGCAAAATATGTAAATATTAATTGATTATTTCGTAGTTTAAACGATTAACTCCTTAATTTGAAGTTATAAAACCTATATTCTATGAGATCAAGGTTCTTGGGTAGATTAAACCATGAGAATTTGACAGAAGAAATAAATCTAATAAATTTAGTGATTAATACTCGAGGAATAAATTATTATTAATTCGATGGAAATGGTCAGATGATTAAAGATAAAGATTAGGAGTCATTACCTTCGAGAAGCTTGTCAATTTCGCCTTGATCTATCTTATCTCTTTTTTCTAGTTCATCTGTTTTCATATAAACTTCATTGAGCTGTTTCGCTTTTTCGAGGAGCTCAGCTTTAGGAGTCTGGTTATCTCGCAGGGCTTGTAAAATAAGGAAAGATGTTCTCACAGAATTGTATAATAGATCATAGTGGTCGTCAGAAATATTATCTTTATCATTTTTGTCGCTGTAGCGACTAATTTCGTCGACAATGATAGCTAGATGTTTTAGCTCTTGAAACCCACCCTTCTTTTCAAAGTACGCAAAAGCACCAACCAATCCATTGAATATTTGTCCTATCTTATTTAGTTGCTCTAATGCACCTCGGTTTTTATCTATAATGGTGAGCATTGCGATAGTATCACGGACGTGGGCTGTGGCTTCAAATGCGGTAATATTTTTTTTGGGACCAGTAGCATTTGTCGAACCTGGTCCAGATTGGTTTGCTCCTGGTTTTGTAACCTCTTGGAGGCCCGGAAAAACTCCAGAAGCGCCACCTTTTCCACCTCTATTATGAAAAGCCTCATTGAAGTGCCCCTTTTCAAATGGAAGCTTTTTTACGTAGAGGTTACTAAGTTCAAGACCAGCGATGGTTTCTTCGGGAACAGCTTTTTCTACAAACATAAGAGCAATAAGTTCTGATTTTCCGCAAAGCTTTTTAAGTTCTTCAGAGTAAGTATCAAGTAGACTGTAAAATTCTTTACCATCAATCACAAGGTTTAGTATTTTGGGGTTTTGTTCGACATGTGCTAGTGCTTCTGCAACATTATCAACAGAAATTTTTTCTGCATTGAAAGCAATATTATTCAAAAAGGTGATAGATCGGTGTTTGAACTCCCGATCTTTTGTTATTACGATGCTTTGTATTGCCGACTTCTTGACTATCAAGAAATAAATCCTCCACTTCCCTTACTTCAAGGATTCGGAAGCTAAGTGGAAATCATAAATTTTGATGTAGATGGTATTAGATAATTACATGAAATCAGGTAGTTAAGAAGTGTTTGAAGAATTTTATAGGAGAAAATCTAATATGAATCCGACTTTGAAAACATGTATTTAGGGTTCAGGTCTGAATTGTCGCCAGAATTATTGATGATTAGGAATCCAGGCCGTACGGTCTTGAACCTTTCTTCTACTATAATTGTGGTTTGAGAACCTTTACGTTTTTTTATTACACCAGCGGCAACCCAATTGGTTCCTTCGTATATGCTTACAGTATCATTTATTTTGCCTAATTTTCCTGGCACCCTGCAAGTCTGTTTTGTTCTTGTTTGTCCCCAACATTTACTAATAAGAAAGCTATGAGATATAACCAGGTTATGCTCATTCGCCAATGCCGGGCTAGCTTGTATGAACGCATAGAAAGACAAAAATATAGAAACGATCAAGAATCGATCCATAACCACACTCCACTATGAAAGGTTATTTTCAAATTCGAGATGAGCAGAGTGGCAGTATCGTGGTCCTCTAATCTGCAGCCAGTATCTACGCTTCTCATTATTATATTTTCTGAAACTCAATAAGCAAAATATGAGCCAAGATTAATTGGTATAAAAATTTAATGATTTTAATGTCTTATCTTTGAAAGGGAAAAACTAGAGAAGCCTTCATCGAACACATATGACTATTTTATATACAATTTATCCCATTCAAGTCCGATTAGAAATTGGCATAGTGATAAGGTGAGTCAATTTGACGGGATTTTATTTTAAGTTCATTTTGTGTTATAAGATATCAAGATTTCGTTGGAAAGTTTGAATGGTCAGTACTTGCAGCCCGGACTAAAAATGCAGTCGCGGAGCAGATGTTCCTGTGATTGGGTTCTATTGATCCAGATTGTCGGTATTGATGACTGAGGATGCACATCGACACCCAATAGAGTAGTCCTTGTAGCCTGGGCCATGGGCTATTGTGGTGTAGCTGCAACTTGATTTTTTTTGCGGGTAGAGGCCTCCATTGAATCGTCCATAAATTTTTCCTCTGCGTTTGCGCAAATCTTCGACCCACTCACCAAGGTTGCCAATCATATGCCGCAAGCCAGAATTCGAGATACAGTCCTCGAACTCACCATTTCTTGCTAAGCTCTTAGGCATACTATTCAAACTTTTATCTTGTAAGCAACTTCCCCAAGTGTAACGTCTGTTTTTGCAGTTTGCTCTGCCAAATTTCCAAGGCTGGTTTGATGCTAAACGCCTGAGTACAGGGTGTGCCCGGTGTTTATTACAGTTGTTTGCATCTGTTCCTTTGCAAGCAATAAGCCACTCATGGTGCTTAAGCATTCTACGCCCTTTCTTAGCGCAGAGACGCTTACACTCATAATAATTTACCCCCGCAATAGGTTTGCTATTTTCTAACTCGGATGCATTGGAAATGGTGTATTCGTAGCGGTCAACACAGATATTTACTTTTGAAGCGAGGTTTTGAACATGTTCCATGTCGTCTGGGCAAATACGACCATAAAAGAATTCGCTGATGCTAACGCAAGAGCTGAGGCTGATGCTTAGAATAAAAACCCAAGCAAGATTTTCCAATGGCCGCGGAATGTTGATGATCATACGCAGTCATAATAATAATAAAAGTGTTCGTTAGTAGATAATCCGTAGCCTACTGGTAGCAAAATACTAAAGAATAGGCGGCAAACTTTTTCAAACTATGGTAGTCACAAATTTTTTTAAAACGGAAGTTTTAAGACCCGCCTTCTGAGTCGGCAAAGGCTGAGTCAACTCTTTGCCTAAGCTCGGTCCCTGTTCTCCATACTGGCAATCTTTTTGGAGTAACTTGCACCTCTTCTCCGGTTTTAGGATTTCTACCAACATAGCTTTTATATTCTTTTACAGAAAAAGCACCAAAACCACGGATTTCTACTCTTCCTCCCTGGCAAAGCGCATTAGTAACACTGCCAAAGAATAGATCAATTAATTCTTCAGCCTTGAATAAAGTGATACCAGCTCTTTCAGCAACCCTTTCGATTAGCTCAGACTTAACCATTATGCTTCATGCTCCCAGATTGTGTATTCTACTGACTATTTTACACATTTTACCCTCTTAGGGGTAGTCACTTAGACTGGATCATACTTCGAATAGGATCTTGGCAATCACAGGTACATCGTGAGCGCACCCATCCGCACAGCCAATCTTAGTAAGATTTCATTATCATTATCTAATCTTACACGATCATATCGGTTCTCTCAATCTTGGGGCTTTGTAAATTGTACTTTTTAGTACCTAAAGAGTTTATATTGATGAGCGTACGGCATATTAATGCCTGGTCTAAAATGAATAGGTAGGTGAAATCTATTATCGCAAGGCTTGATATTACCTGCACTAAGTCCGTCAGCAATCAGCTTATGCGAAGCGTTTACTAAATGATGAACCTAACATGCTAAATTTATTTTTTAAAAAATATACTCATCGAACTTTTCTAAAATAATTATAGGAATTGGTACTAATTTCCGATAAGGGCGGTCATAGACCACCCAAAGCGGGTAGCAATATCCTATGGCTTTAACTAAAGCAGGTTGATTATGTACCAATATAAATACTTTCTGCAATTATTCCTTATTACTGGGATTCTAGCTGGTTTGACTAGTTGCAACCGGAAGGTTAGCAGAAAAGCCCATAAAACTGGGGGGCTAGCTGATGCATGCAGTATCCTAGGGACATCAGGAAACGAAGCCACAAATCCAAGCACTGACTCTCCATTTGGTGATGACTCATCTTTTTTTCTGAACCCGATAGGTATAGATTCAAAGACTGTTGGTAAAGTGGAAGGAGAAGCTATTGAGATTAAAAGCACTAATTATGAGGGCATGTTTTCCATTCCTAGAATATCAATTGTTCCCACTGCCAATATGTTAAATAGTAACGTAGAGACGGTTTTTGTTCAGGTTACTGACCTTGAAGGCAGTATTTCTTATCCACCAAATGACGAGCTTTATCAGGGCTATTATAGGCCATTTTCAGGAGCTCTTCGTCTTGGATGTATGAAAGGTTTGATAGGTAAAAAGGTAAAGGTTAACTTTTTTCCTTGTGTCCATAAAGATAATCTAGACACTAGCGAGGCAAGTAAACATGGCCATGGTTATGTTTGCTTTGATGGAGAAGATCAAACGCATACAAGGTATTTGTATTATGATTTCTTCTCTCCAAATTACCAAAAGTTGATCGATCCGGATGATCAAGAGAAAATTATGGAAGGTTTCTGTGAGCTAGAGAGAGCCCAGTATGAAGGCAATATTACCGTGGCTGAGGATCTCAAAAAAATAGCAGATGACTATTTTGCAGGTACATTAAGTGGTGGTAATGATAGCATCTCATCTGCTCTCAAAGTCTATAAGGACATTCATGGAATTGGTCGTATGGTTGCAGAATTAGAGATTAATACTCCACAGAATCTCGAATTTATGAAAGATATCGAAGCCACGGAGCGGCAAAGTGCTTCTTTGGCGCTTACCAACACTGACCAACTGCTTTCCGCAGCTGATTGTGTGGATGAAAATGGCTCTGTCGATGGAGACCCTGACGGCTCAGACTCCTCCTATACACCACCTTCTGATAATAGTATTTTTGGAGATGGCTTCTTTGAACAAGAGCCGGTTGACACCGGAACAGGTGGTGATAACGAAGAAATTGATCAAGGCGATACAAGTTCATCGTCCACCACTGAAGAAGAGGGTGATGAGACGGAGGGTACTGATACTTCTAGCAATGATGACTCTGATGCTTCAGATGATAGTGCAGATAGCAGCGAGGGCCCTAATCCAGTTGAAGCCCAGATTGATGACCCAGAAGGGAGTAAAAAAACTGGCATGTTCGTGTCCATTGCAGTATCTGTGATAGCGTTTACCACAGCAGGTGCAGCTATTACCAACAGACTTGGTTTATGGGGAGAAAAAAGAGTACAAAGAAAGAATAGCAAGATTTTAACAGATTACGATGAAGCACTTAAAGGTTTGAATAACGCTTCACCGGATCAACTAAAGGTAAAAGTTGACGCTTACAATGATACTGTTAGGGCAAGAAAAAAACAAATACTAACAGATAATACTCTTGATGAGAAAATAAAGGCAGATAAAATCACCAGACTCGATAAACAAATTATAAACGATACGGATCTTAAACCAGTATTTGGAGACGACTATAAGGCTAACCCAAGGTTTAACGAAGCAGAGTTTAAAAATAGAGGGATTGATTTGGATCCAAATTACAAGGGTAAGCCCTTAAGCGGTCCTGACGCTCCTAAAACAGGTGGACGATGGAAAGGCAACGCTTCGATCTTTTTTTATTTCGTACTTGGAGGAGGAGCAGCTTTTAATGCAAGTACATATAACTTGGCGTTAACGAAGGCTAAGAGTGTAGAAGAAGCCTTAATAGACGCAGGGACTAATAAAATAGAGTTAGAAGAGAAGCTCCAAGATCTGGAAACCAAAAATAGCGAATACTATCTGCAAATCAGGAAAACCATCGAAGAATCAAGATAAAGTTCAGCTAATATCTCTAAAAGTCTCGCCAAAGGTATCGATTTCAGAGGTGGAGTCATATTACTCCTATCAAAAAAAGATGCTGATCGGGAATACCCAGCAATTTAACTCCCAAAAATAGAATGGTCACTTTCGATAAATTAGTTTTATGAGACAAAGTTATTTAATAAATCATTAGCTTTTGGTAAAGACTGATATGGAAGCAAACGAGAAAAGGCTAAGTATGACCAGTAATCCTCCTCTCTCTATTGCCCAGTTGTCTGCAGCCAGTATGTTCATTTTTATAAATGCACTACTATCTTTTTTGCTTAAGCTTGAGATTGGTAAAACTCTCTTGATTTCTGCCATCCGGAGTGTGGTGCAGTTAGGTCTTGTGGGAGTTTTTCTCTCGTGGGTATTTACTCTTAACAGCCCCTATCCAACTCTTATGACGATGGTAAGCATGAGCCTTATTGCTGCATATACTGCCGCTTCAAGGTCTAAATATCATTATGCAGGGCTTTTTTGGCACAGTGTCGTGGCAGTTGGTATTAGCTCTTGGTTACTTGTGCTTTTTCCTGCTCAATTGATTCTTAATCCTACTCCTTGGTATCAAGCCCAATACCTAATACCTTTTTTGGGTATGTTGCTTGGAAATTCTCTTAATGGAATATCGTTGGCTCTTAATACAGCGACCCAAGACTTCTTGAGAGAAAAAGAAAAAATCGAGCAAGCATTATCTTTTGGTGCGAATAAATGGGAAGCAGCAAGAGGAGCTGTGAAGGAAGCAATAAAAATGGGTACTATCCCAGTCACTAACGCGATGATGATTGCTGGCTTAGTGAGTTTGCCAGGGATGATGACTGGGCAGATTCTTGCAGGGATGGACCCTTATGAAGCTGCTAAATATCAAGTGTTCATACTCTTTCTTATTACTGGAGCAAGTTTTTTTGGAACCATGATGGTTGTATATTTCTGTTATCGACGTTGCTTTAATCAGATGCATCAATTTTCAACAATGCATCTAAAGAAAAATTAAGGTCAAGTATGCCTCATCTTCTATACACTCAGGGTTTCACTCCTCATAATCCTAAGAAAAAATTAAAATTTGAGGGAACTTGGGATATAGAAATAGATGCAGGTGATTTTGTTTGTATTTACGGAGATTCAGGCTCAGGAAAATCGCTGTTCTTGAAATCTTTGACTTTGCTTTACCCTCCTCAATCTGGAAACGTATATTTTCAAAATATGCAAGTAACAAGTAAGGAAATTCTTTTTTATCGTTCTAAGGTAATCTACTTGCAGCAAGTTCCACAATTTAGTGATGATACTATTGCCGAAGAATTTAATCGCATCTTTAGGTACAAGATTTACAGAAATTCTTATGATCGTTTGCAGTCGGATGCGAGGCAATTAGCGGACATGATAGGCCTTGAACATGATATTTTTACCAGAAAAGCATATGAACTATCGGGGGGGCAAAAACAAAAGATACATCTTGTCTTAGGGATGTGTTTAAACCCTCATATTTTGATTTTGGATGAACCCACGGCTAGTCTTGATGAGAAAAGCACTCTGAAAGTTGAGAAATTATTACGAGATTGGGTTCTAGAAGCTAAACAAGATCGTGCATATCTATGGGTAAGTCATCAAACTGCTCAGAGAAAGAGAGTAGGGAAAAAGTTTTTTCAAATAGTAGAGGGAAGGTTAAGTGCTGCTGAAGCTGACGAGATAATATACTCATCTGCTTCAATTTAACTTCTAAGTATTCAGTAAGAGGTTTTTATCAAATCCTTAAGGAGGGCTTGTATTAAGTATTAAAGTCCTTTGGATTACCAATGTGTATGGCTTGACCTGTAGTCTCCAAAATATTAAACCACAAATGTCCTCCAGGGTTGATCGATTGCCTGTAATCGTTGACTGCACTTAGAGGGACATGGGTCATGCTACCATGCCAATAACCAATCATAAGACCTGTTTTACCGGCCATCGCTGCATGTACAGCATTTTGTGCTAATTTGGTGCAGAAAAGCTGATCTGCTGGATTTGCAGGAGCCGAACGAATCAGATAACTGGGATCGATATATTTGATAGTCACCTGCTTTTCTGTTCCTGAAAAGTGTTGGCTAAACCTTTCTTTCAGGTAGTGCCCGATATTTCCCAATTTAATGTTTCCAGAAGCATCATGCTCAGCTTTCATGCTAGAAAAATAGTGTTGCCCAGCTCCCTCAGCAACCACTACGAGAGCGTGTTCTCTTTCATCGAGGCGTTTTTCCAAAAGGTTTAAAAGGCCAGTATCTCCTTCAAGGTAGAAGGGAACTTCTGGAACCAAACAAAAATTAACGTGCCCTGCAGCGAGGCTAGCAGTTGCGGCAATATAGCCAGAATGACGTCCCATGAGTTTGACAAGGCCAATGCCGTTTTTATAACCTTTAGCCTCATTGTGGGCTGATTGCAGAGCTTGGTATGCAATGGATACAGCTGTTTCAAAACCAAAAGACTGTCGAACATAGGCTATATCATTGTCGATGGTTTTAGGAACCCCGACTACTGCAAGAGGGTAATCGCGTTTTTTAGCAGCATCATGTATTGCATGAGCTCCTCGCATAGTTCCATCACCACCAATGGTAAAGAGAATCTGAATATTATTTGTGATGAGGGTTTCGAGAATTTCCTCTGTTGGCGGGCTTCCGCGAGAGGAGCCTAGAAAACTCCCCCCTGTTTCGTGGATGTGGTCTAGGGTGTCTGGGTGTAGCTCCAATAAACTCTGAGACTGTGTCTCGGATAAACCTTGGTAGCCGAAGCGAGCACCCACAATATTCTTTACTCCATAGCGGTACCATAGTTGCATCACTAAGGCTCTAATTACCCCATTAATCCCCGGGCATAAACCACCGCAGCTTACGATTGCGACTTTGGTGGCTTGGGGGTTGAAATAAATATGTTCCCGAGGGCCTGCAGGCTCAAATCCTGTAAAGTCCGGAAGTTGCCATTCACCGTCGGCCGCAGTCTGGTACAGGTATGGGTTGTGAGCAATTTTCTTATCTTTGCCTACAAAACGGGATGGTGCCATATCTACCGGATTAGGATGCTTTGGCACTCCTAAGTCAGCAACATGAAAGTTTCTTTTAATCATATGTGAAAAAACCTCCCTAAATTCACTAACTGTTTACCTTCTGTCAGTGATGAGTGCAAGGTGGGAAGCGCCTAGTGCTTGCTAGAAAGGCTAGGGCACAAGCTTGCTAAGTCACACTGTTCGCATAGAGGTTTTATGGCTTTGCAAGTATAACGTCCATGTAAGATCAGCCAATGATGAGCCGCAGGTAGATAGTGTTCAGGGATGATCTTCAACAGTTCTTGTTCGGCTTTTATCGGAGTTTTTTCAGTATGCAGGCCCAGGCGGAAACCAACTCGAAAAACATGAGTATCTACGGCAATGGTAGGCTGACCAAACAACTCTCCAAGTACTACATTGGCCGTTTTTCGGCCAACGCCTGGTAGGTCTTCTAAATCTTGGCGATTATTCGGTATTTCACCTGAATGTCGTTCCTTGATGATTTTGGCAAGGGCTAAAACGTTTTTAGACTTGGTTGGAGCCAAGCCAATGGTGCGGATATGGGATAATAGCTTTTCTTGACCCCAATTGATTACAGTGTCGTAGCTAAAGCCCTGCTTGTAAATGGGCTTCATGCATTTGTTGACACTTTTGTCGGTGGTTTGAGCTGAAAGAACAACTGAAACCAAGAGCTGGAAAGGGGTTTCAAAGTATAGTTCGCATTTTGGCTCAGGCATTTTTTTCTTGAGGATAGCTACTGCCTCTTCCACAAGAGAGCGCTTTGCAACTACGGAGAGTTTTCTTGGCTTTGCTCTTAGTTTAGACATTGTAAAAGGTACTCTATTCCGAGACTTCTACTATAACGTCTCCTAAGACCTTGCATTGGCAGGCGAGACGTTCATCTTCCTCAGCTGCCATGGTTTCGAGGAAGTCACGCTCATCGTCTTCCATTTTGCTTAAATTATTCATCCCTTTTTTGACTCGGATCATGCATGCTCCGCATGCTCCATCGCGGCAACCGAAAAGGATTGAGGTTTCATGATCTTCACACATGTCAATCATCGGGTACTTGTCTGCCACATCAATTGTTAAATCGTCAGTGGTAATAGTAACTTTAGGCATAAGGTTTCGTTCCAGTAAGTTGATAAAAACTCGTTGTTTTCACCCAAGGATTCAAAATATCTTGGCTCATTAAGCATGATAGACCTACCACCTTCCTGACTCCTATGTCAATCGTCTTTCCAGCAATCAATTAACTGTCGTGAATTCAGGAGCTTAGTTAGGAAGGTAAGAGAGCCCATGCAAGTTCTTAGTCTCTGCTATTTATTTTTGAAAGCAGGCGAAGAAATTCTACGTAAAGCCATACCAAGGTTACCAAGAGTGCAAAGCCACTATACCATTCCATATACTTAGGAGCACCTTGGCGAGCTCCGGTTTCGATTAAGTCAAAGTCTAAGATAAGGTTAAGCGCTGCAACCACAACCACCACTAGGCTAATCCCTATGCTTAAAGGTGAGCTGTCGTGCATAAAATTCATTTGTACCCCGAAAAAAGAAAGGACAAACGACATGAGGTATAGGAAAAAGATTCCACCAGTGGCCATGACAACACATGAGCGAAACTTTTCCGTTGCTCTTATGAGACCAGCTTTATAAGCCATGACCATGCATACAAGAGTGCCCATTGTTAGGAAGCTTGCCTGCATGACAATCCCAGGAAAGCGAAGCTCCATCAATGCGGAAATTCCACCAATAAAAAAACCCTCGACTACAGCGTAACCGGGTGCAGTGTAGGGTGCCCAAACTGGTTTGAAGCTGGTAGCAATAGCTAATACCAACCCACCGATAGCCCCTCCAATCATCCATGGATAAATCATCCCAGGGTTTTGTAATATGGCTGGTGTTCCATCATATCCAGTGGTCTTATAGGCCAGAGACCAGACAAAAGCTGCAGAACATACAAGAATAAAAGCTAAGATTCCTGTTTTGTTAATAGCACCATCAATGGACATTACATCGCTCGAGTTGCCTCTCAAAACCCCTCTAGCGGCATCCACGAAGGTATCGGTTCTTAATGCTGGGTTAGAAGTTCTCATTTGGGTTCGTTCCTCCTTTGAGTTAATACTAATAAAATACCTGAAATATGATTAAGAGACGATAAGCAAAAATGGTTCCTTGTAGTCTCAAGGATCGTTAGCAATTTTCCTTAGTGAAAAAAGCCTGTATTGATTCAGCCATTAAGCTAGCAAGTCTGTCAAGCTTTTGCATGCACAAGTCAAAGCGTTCTAGGTTAAAATTAGGTGCCTGTTGATAACTGATGAGGTCTTTGGGCACATCGATTGCTATTCCTCTACTACTGCATAGGTACTCATGCATCATAAAGTGAGGGAGGGCGGCATAGGGATTGTTGAATGCAATGGGGAAGTGGGCGGAGAGAGTTGAAGAAAAAGCTAAAGTTAGTTGTTGGTCGGCAATTATATTGCCACTCCCATCTTCAGTGATGAGGTCAATATCTCTTTTGAAGTCAGGATGGTGAAAGTTTGGATCAAGAAAGTGATTTAGGTAATCAGTAAGGCTATCGTAGTGATCTGGTAAATTTTTCTCACCTTGCATGAAGTGGGGACAATAAGGTGCCATGGTATGGAGGTCAACCAAAACACCATTTCGCTGATTTAGCGCTACTATCTCCTGTCTTACTACTTCCAAGGTGGAAGTGTGGACCTGTAGCAAGTCTAACTCCAAGCTTTGCATGAGTGCTGGAGGGACCATGGAACGCAGGCAATGGCTCAATTGTCTACCGCCATCGAGAATTCCACGAGGATAGTCCTTTTCCAGAATTAGAACTCCGAGTTGGGGCATTAAGGTATTGACCCAGAAGGCTAAGCGGTGCGCTAGTTCTCTGGATCCAAAATCTTGCTCAATTCTTAAATACCTGTAGAATGCCTCTATCTCGCCCGGCTCAGCAAAGCTTTGCCAAAAGTGAGGGTAGCGTGCAAAAAAGGCTTCGCCAATAGATCCATGCGGAACGGTAATTAAAAGACGAAAGTGATTGTTGCTTCCATATAGGGTTCTTCGTATCATTTTATCCCCGTTCAAAATTAACGCTAGGGTGGTCTTAGAAAAAAGACTATAATTTTGCAGTCCTTAACAACATTAAATGAAAACAGCAAGGTTCATTTTAGGTTTTTTCTGGACCAAACATAAGGAATGATTATGACGTCTGAAAAGAGTGAGCTGATTTATCTCAATGACTATAAGGAAACAGCCTATATTGTTAAGCATATAGACCTTAATGTCTGCCTAGGAGAAGAAAAAACCAGTGTCGATTCGCAGCTCCAAATGGAAAAAAGAGACCCAAACTCGAAGCTCCCCCTAGTGCTAAATGGAGTTGATCTGGAGCTGGAACAGCTCAGCATTGACGGAAAACTCTTAACTAAGAGTGATTTTATCCTGGAAAATTATAGCCTTCGGATAGAACAACTACCGGAAGAGTTCGTTCTTGGCACTAAAGTCCGGATTAGTCCAAAATCTAACCTTTCTTTAGAAGGCCTTTATCAGTCTAAAGGCATAATGTGCAGCCAATGCGAGGCAGAAGGCTTTCGGAAGATCACCTATTCTCTCGATAGGCCGGATGTAATGGCGACTTATCGGGTTAGGATTGAAGCGGACAAAAAAAGTTATCCAGTCTTGCTATCAAACGGACATTGTATTGATCGAGGGGATTTGGATGAAAACCGGCATTTTGCTATCTGGGATGACCCGTTTCCTAAACCTAGTTACCTATTTGCTCTCGTAGCTGGTCAGTTAGACTTTATCAATGATAAGTTTGTGACTAAATCTGGAAGGCAGGTCGAATTAGCGATTTACGCGGCAAGCACAGATATTAATAAGTGTGCTTATGCCATGGATTGCCTCAAAAAATCAATGGCTTGGGATGAAGAAGTTTTTGGCCTTGAATGTGACTTGGATGAATATAAGGTTGTTGCTATTAGTGATTTTAACCTAGGAGCTATGGAAAACAAGGGACTGAATATTTTCAATAATTCTTTGGTATTGGCTAATCCAGAAATTGCTCGTGACACTAATTATCAAGATATAATGTCGGTGATAGGTCATGAGTATTTTCATAACTGGACTGGAAATAGGGTCACTTGCAGGGATTGGTTTCAGTTATGTTTGAAAGAGGGATTGACGGTTTTCCGAGATCAGGAATTTTCACGATCGATTTACTCATCAGCAGTTAAAAGGATTGAAGATGTCCAACAGCTTCGCAGGTTTCAGTGGCCTGAAGATGAAAGCCCATTGTCGCATCCTCCTAGGCCTGATAGATACCGTGAGATCAATAATTTTTATACCGCAACAGTCTATAATAAGGGGGCGGAAGTTGTTCGTATGCTTAGTACCCTTATTGGCGAAGAAAGTTTTCGCAGGGGTATGGATCTTTATTTTGAAAGGTTTGATGGAAAGGCTGTACGTCAAGAGGACTTTGTGCAGGCCATGGCTGATGCGAGTGGTATTAACTTAGACCGATTTATTCTCTGGTATACGCAGGCGGGGACTCCCCATATTCATATTGAAGAATATTTCGATGCTAAAAATCAGACATATACTCTTAATATTTCTCAGCAAACCCTTCCAAACGGAGTCCAAAAGGAAAGTTACCCTAAACAAATTCCCCTTAGAATGGGGCTTTTAGATCATGATGGTAACGAATTAGCTTTAACTTTGATGGACGAAAATGAACAGGGTAAAAAAGATAGGATTTTTACCTTAAACAAAGAGCAGCAGAGTTTATGTTTTAAAAATATTCCTGATCGGCCGACACCAAGTTTATTTCGAGATTTTAGTGCCCCTGTTAAAGTAGAACCATTTTTAAGTCCAGAGCGGTTATTAAGGCTCATGGCTAGCGATACAGATCCCTTTAATGTTTGGGATGCAGGACAAAGCCTATACATGCAGATGATTCTCAAGCTAATTTCCGACTATAAGCAGGGAGGAGAGCTTCAGCTGCCTGAGGGTATTTGTGAGTCCTTTCATGCAATTGTAGAAAATCGTGTTTTTGACCATGCTTTTAAGGCACATGCCCTAACCCTACCATCAGAGCAGCTGATAAGCCAAAATATGGAAATTATCGATGTGGAGGCTATTCACGAAGTACGAAAGTTTGTTTGTGAGCAATTAGCAAAAGCAAACAAGGAAATTCTGCTTAAAACTTATTTGAGTCTCAGTAGCGAAAAACCTTACACTTTGACTAATGAGGAGATGGGAATTCGCTCACTCAAGAATCTGTCCCTCTACTACCTACATAAATTAGACGAAAAACATATTCAAGAATTAATTCGAAAACAGTACCATACAAGCAATAATATGACAGATCGGGATGCGGCTTTAGCTCTTATCATTAACAGCAATTTTGAAGATAGAGAAATTTTTCTTAATGATTTTTATACTGCTTGGTCCCATGAAGAATTGGTAATTAATCGGTGGTTTGCTCTTCAAGCTAGCTGTCCAACTGAAAAGCCTGAAGAATTACTTAGTAAGCTACTTAATCATCCGTCTTTTATGATTGAAAATCCTAATCGTATGCGCTCAGTTTTACTCAGTTTCTGTGTTAATAATCCAATTGCCTTTCATAGCAAATGTGGTACTGGCTACAAAACATGTAGTGAGTACGTCTTGAAACTAAATAAAATTAATAGGCAAATGGCTTCTCTTTTAGTTAAATCCCTGACCTCTTGGAGGAAGTATGATCCTGTAAGACAAGAGATGATGCTCAAAGAGTTAAATCGTATTAGCAGCCAAGAAGATTTAAGTTCCGATGTAGCTGAGATCGTCAGCAATGCCTTGGCTTAGTTCTTTTAAAGTTTTAAGGATAAGCTCAAAAATTAATCAATTCTTGTTCCTGTATGCAACTTAGTGCATTATTCGCTGTTTAGTCGCTAAAGCGCAAAAATATGATATCACAATGCAGGACAGAACAATGGTTGCTAAAAATCAAAGAGACCACTGGGGTTCAAAACTAGGTTTTATTTTAGCTACATCGGGAGCCGCCGTAGGACTAGGGAATATCCAGAGGTTTCCTTATATTACGGCTCAATGGGGTGGAGCAGCCTTTGTATTTATCTATCTTTTGTGTGTTTTAATTCTAGGCCTTCCCTTGATTTTGATTGAGTTTTCCCTAGGCCGTCATGCCCGGAAAAACCCTATGGCTGCTGTTGCATCAATAAACCCCAATGGGATCTGGAAATACTTTGGGCTTCTTGGTATTGCTACTGCTTTTTTTATTTTGAGTTATTATGTGGTCGTAGCTGGTTGGACCTTGGGATATAGTTTCCAGATTCTAAGTGGACAGACTATTCCTATTGACGAATTTTCGTCAGAACCTTGGTATTGTATTCCAGCTACTGCTTTGTTTCAGTTAATAAGTATATTGATTGTGGGGCAAGGTCTAAAGCATGGAATTGAAAAGCTCAGTAAGATTCTTATGCCACTTCTTGTTTTTTTACTTGTGGGTTTGGCTATAAGATCTTTGAGTTTAGATGGAGCGAGTGCCGGAATTAAATACTATTTATCTCCTGATTTTTCGAAGATAGGACCTGAAGCTATCCTGTTTGCCCTTTGCCAGGCTTTTTTTTCCTTATGCATTGGCGAGGCAGTGCTTGTTACATATGGAAGCTATACTCGTAAGCATGATAATCTGGTGGCTTCTGCTGCTTACATTGCATTATTTGATACCTTAATTGCCTTGCTCTCAGGCTTGATAATTTTTCCAGCTCTATTTGCTTTTGGTGAGCCCGTCGAGCAAGGCATTGGTTTGATCTTTAATGTGATGCCTCAGATTTTTTTAAAGATTCCTTATGGGAGTGTCTTTGGCTTTGGGTTTTTTGCAATATTGGCGTTCGCAGCTTTGACAACATGCGTTGCCTTGATAGAAATACCTAGCAGTTTTTTGATGGAAACCTTCGGTTTGAAACGAAAAAAGGCGGTTTGGCTTGTGGGAATTGCATCCTTCTTAATTAGTATCCCATCTGCGCTTTCCCATGGTGCTAACCATTTTTTGAGTCAAATTTCAATTCCCTCTCTTAAAATATCGGGATTTTATGAAATAATGGACTTCTTTTGGGGGAGTCTCGCAATGGTACTTGGTGGCTTAGGTTTAACAGTCTTTGTTGCTTGGGTATGGGGAAGCAACGAAGCGGCTAAAGAACTCACTTTAGGCAGCCCTCGCTTCCCAAAAATTGCAAGGGTGTGGAGCTTCCACATTAAATTTATTTGCCCTTTGCTTATTATTTTAATCCTATGTGGCTTATTTTTAATCTGAGAGATCTTGTTTTAAGCTTTTGAAGCCCATTCTTATTTGTCATTAATCCTAATTCTGGGCTGTGTTTCTGGCAGCTCAGGCCGAGGGGCAGGGCTTTCAGGAGCTTTTCTTATAATTGGCGAAGCTTTTGGTGTAGGAGGAGCCAGAGGACTTAGGGGAACCTTAGTCTTAGATGTGCCTCTCGGGTTAGAAGCTTTTTCTGGAGAGTTGATTCTTTCGCTACAAGCTGGTGATACATTGTTATATGAGCAATAGAAAATCCGCTTAAAGCATATAGCGGTCCAGGCTTCGTGAAAGCTGTTGAGTTCATAATAATCTTTGATCTGGATCACCTCTGGAGGGCACCCTATTCTACCTGAACTTATGGTTATGAGTCTGTTGCGCATGTCAGAGTTTTTTTTCAGTATCTGTTTTTTTTTAAAGGAAATATCCTTAGTGCTCTTACAACTAAGCATAAGCAAAGATATCAATAGGGCAGCAGCTTTGTAGTACATAGGGTTTTCCTGTATCGAACGCCAAATAATAGGTGCCCAAAATTTTTGAGCCCAGGGTCACTCAATCCCTTATCGATGAACGGAAATTTTTCTTTAGTAGATAGTTCAACAAGTAAGTCTGCTTACGAGTCACAAGCCTAAGTATTTGTTATAGGAAAAAAATAAAAAATACTGCTTAAAACAATTGCTTGATCTGAGGAAGGAGCAGGGACCAGCGGGTTATTCGTAGATTTTACTACTTAAGCATCTTGCCCCAGGCTTCAACTACATCATAAGGGCCATGGGCTTCTTTAAGGCTGAAGAAATCTCCCTTATTTCTGCTGAGTTTAACCACTTTTGGAACTGCGCCAGTATCTAATGTGGTTTCTCCGTTTTTAAATCCGCCATTGCTAATTTGATAAAGGACAGCTAAATGCAAGAGTTCTTCTGACTTAAGATGCAATGCAAACTCTTTTGCTTTTAGAGCGTTCGCAAGGTAAAGCATCTCTAGGATTCGTTCTTTTTCAGGTATGTCTTGCTCGGTAAAGGTCACATGTTCTTCACCATCAATTTCTATAAAGTTACTAGAATGGTATGTGCTGGCTTGGACAATATGTTTCATACTTGCTTGTAATGCCTTTACTTTTTGCTGGCGCATGCCCTCGGCATTTCCAGCTAAAAAATATAAGTCTCTGACTTCATTAAATTTATTTAAGCTTTCCGGTGGTAAGAAAAACCTGAACATGGCGTCGTTTTTTAGTTTATCATCAATATCTGAAATGAACTTGGGAACAGAGTCGTAGTTTTTGCTAGACATTACAGCCTTGAGGGTTTGGTCCTGAAGTAAGTGAGAATAATGATAACTATGACTATTTTCAAAAGCATCATCCAAGTGGAATCTGATTTGATTATCAAGATTTTCCTGTGAATCAAAGATGCGTTTGATTACCTTGATTCCAGTTACGGAACCAGTCATAGCTTGTATTTTTTCGCTTTCCTTTAAATTTTGGAAAATATTAAATGCTGCTTGGGTTTGCTCCACGGGGACTACCTTGTCTTTATTGCCGTGAATAAAAAGCATGGATCCACCTTTTGCTGGGTATCCCCAATCTTTTAGAGCCGCAATAATTAGTGGTGAAACATAAGATAAATCTCTCAAAACGATTTCAAACTTTGCTTCCTCCACATCCCCTGTTTTAAGGTAGCGGTCAAAGATATGCCCAAGGTTTCTAATCCCAGGAAGATGTTTTGCAACCGTTAGGTCTGTATTGCCTTTTACCATTTGTTCCAAGATGACGCGAAAGCTTCCGATGGTAACAGTTGCTGGTGCAGATAGGGTTGCAAGGCCAGAGAAAAGAGGTGGTACACTACCATATTTTTCGCCTAGATGCTGGAACATCGCAAGGGACTTCTTGCTTAATGTTCCCTTAGAAGTCACAAAATCCATTAATGTAATTCTGTTATCAGAGTTATCACCTTCATTATTATTCCCTTTATTGTTTGCTTGCAATGCGGAGGATAAAATAGCACCTGACTTAGCCACAGCCAAGGAAGCTACTAAACCCCCTCTAGAAGCACCCATTACGACACTTAGTGGGTAGTTTTCTACACCTCCGAGCAGGTGATCAGCACCGTAAGTCTTGGTTTTAGTTCTTATATCCTGAAGGACTTCTTCGATACTAGTTTGTTGATTTTCATTTATTTCATTCGCTAACTTTTGGACCAAATGAGTTTTTTCAGAAGGATACTTGGGTTTTTCTAAATTTAAGTAAATATCTCTGGCAAGGCAATCATGGGCTCCTAAAAGGTCATCCACATCATTATCCCAAGGTGTGCTTAGGCCTACAGCTTTTGTACCTAACCAAATTTCGCCATTAGGATCATTTGGTTCTTCTTCGCTTGATAGAGTTTCTCCAGGGAAAGCTGGAGCCAATATAATATATTCTTCTAAAAGTTTATCTAGCTTGGATAGTTCTTTGGTATAGCTAACACCGGTGTCTCCACCATGAGAGTAAACCATAAGTGGAAATTTTATATCAGTATTTTCTTGAGTTTTAGGAATTGTAAGGTAAGCACTGCGTGTCTGGTCTTCCTTTTCTCCAGCGAAATTTTTCTGCAGTTTATATTCGAAGAGGTAAATATCTATGTTTTTGTTACGCTTAATATTGAGTGGGCGAATTCCTTCAATAGATGCACACCGGGTTTTAAAAGCATCTCGATTGTACCGTTTTGCGGCCTCGAATATTAATTTTTCGTACTCTGGGTGAAGGGACTCATCGGTTAGGTACCGAGTTGGATCTTCAAGTTTTTCAGTAAGCTTTAAAGCATCCTTTAACTGCAACCACTTTGTGTGTGAGTCTTTCGTGTCCTTCGGGGCAGCAAGTTTTCCATCCTTCACTTTGCCGCAACTAGAAAAGATCATACTGCTTAATAAAATAGATGAAATAACTCTGAGATAATTTAAATATTTCATAGGAAAAATCTCCATAAAATTAAACTTTTTAGAAACGTGTGTAGAGCCTTACTACAGATTCAATCGTACTTCTTGCTAGAGTTACATTTTTTCCTTTGATTGGCGTAACATAGTTTGCTTCAAATTCAAGGGGAATGCGGTAGGGGAGGCCGGATACTATGGCACCTATGCTTGCAGTTTCTATATTAGACTGAGGAGTGGTTTCAACTCTATCAATGCGTTTAGCTCGATCACGTCTGTATTCATAGCTTGCATTAACTGCGAGTGCCTTCAACGAGGAGTCTAGGGCACCAAGTCCATAATTTGCTTTTAGCATTGTAGCTGTCATAAACCCAACTTTTTCAATAGTACGAGAGTTGGGCAGTCCATCTCCACCTTCATAAGGATCGGCTTCATTATACTTGCTGCTATCGAGCATACTAGGGCGCTTCCATCTAGCCTTTGAGATAGCCATCTCCAGCTGTTCTTGGAATGAAATCCACAGACCTTCGGTTGGACAGTAGTCGAGATTAAGGCGTGCACCTAGGTCATTAAGTCCCTCACCAATAGGGCGCTGTCCTTCGGGCAGATTAAATTTGCCAGTGGCTGTTCTAAGCCCAAGGCCGGCTGAAAGAGAGAGGGAGTTTGACTGGTAAGCGTTATAAAGGAGTCCAAACTCCATGTCTCCTAAACCGGTTGCACCGTCTTTGGGCCTTCTTACTCCATTTAGGATACTGTCTTCGATGGCATCAGCAATAATACTGCCTGCTGGTATGATAATTTTTTCGCCAGTGTCGAGAGTGATGGGATAGTCTTGAGGGGCTGTTTGATCGCGGCTGTCTATTATTTTTCTGCAGCTTTCCATATCGTTGCACATGCGTCCTAAAAGTACTTGGGCTACTTCATTTGCCTTTTGAGCATAGATATTCTGATAGGTGGCAGAGCGTTTAAAAGCTTCTTCGTCCATTGTGAGTTGATTTTGGTAAACAAAGGGAGCCAGCATTCGAAAACTAAGCTTTTCTGTGATTCCGTACTCAGCAACCAGTGCTCTAACTCCCAATTTTTGGTCGAGGCCTAGTTCAAGTTTATGGCCCCTGTTATCGAAGCCAGAGCCCGAAGAGTAAATGCGGTTGACGACCCTTGCCCGGGCTACATTCCTTGGTAAAACCTTTCCCTCGCCACCGCTGATGTGAGTTAGGAGTGAGTTTGTCGATGCAGTTTCCCCTTCTTTCTGCGAGCTCCTTAATTCCTGAGCGTACAGTGGGTAGGTAAGTAAATTGGAAACGATTGACACGGCAGCAAGGCCGCGAAAGATTCGCTTAGCAACCATAAAGGTTCCTTTCAACTTTTTAATTCAACAATCAAACGATCCACAGTCTAAGTAGCAGATGCTTCCAACTTTTCGACGAGTCTATTTTCTAGCGCTCTCTGTGTGCGAGCGAGTGAGCCCCTCAGCGTAGGAAAGGCTCCGACCTGGGCTTGTATATGCTAACGGTCTTGAAGTCCGGTGGTGTTAGCAAGCCCTCAGTGTTGGTCGTTAAAAATAAACAGACGCTATGCGTCGAAAAAAGTTGTTTTTTTACCGACACCCCTAGTTTGTGAGGTGATATGATTGCTACATTAACTGGCTTATAACTTGCTTACAATTTGTTTTTTATAAAATTAATCTACTTTTTTATCACCTTACCAATAATACATTTAAATAATTGGGAAAAATGGGGGCAAGCTTTTTGAAAGGCTTTTCCAAATGAGGTCAAAATTTAGTGAATCACTTGGATTTTTAAATGGCTGTTGAGGGATGATTTTCTCTCTAAAAACGAATGCTTGCATGCATTCATGAGGCTTGTTCTACTCAATGACTAACTCTTATTCGGGGCTCATTTAGTGTGAACTTCTAGCTGTTCATTGGCTAAATTTAACTTCCATGGGGGAGAGGGACTGATGAGGGTGTTAATACCTAGCTTCCTAAAAGCAGAAAGTAGGGGGATGAGTGGTAAACCTATGATGGTTTGGGTGTTCAAGGGGTAGGTTGATGTGTGTAAGTGAATTCCGATACTTTCAATTCGGCTGCATCCAACCACATCTTGCCATTCTTCAGTATCCAGGTAAGCTTCAATTTCAGCCTCCGATAGGCTTCTTAATTCAAGGGGAGTGTCTATCAATTCTTTATGAAGAATGTATGTGGTATTTTCTGAGCTTTCTTGGAAAGCCAGACAGAATCCCGTATGCAGGTAATAAGTCTGAGCAGATAAATTGAGGAGGCATTGTTTCGCTTCGGCGCGATTCGTTACTTTTTCAAAAAGTTTTCCCTTGAGTGAAAGGGTTTGATCGGCCCCTATGATTAGCGAGTCTGGATAGTAAGGACAAAGAGCAACGGCTTTTGCAATTCCTCTTTCCTCAGCGAGTCTTTTTGGGTCAGGATTTTTAATAGTTTTTTCATCAATTGGCGAGGATTTGGAAATAAAACTAAGTCCAGTACTCGCAAGCAACTGTTTTCTAAAAACTGAACCTGATCCAAGGATGACTTGCTTTACAATTGCCATTTTTTTTTCTATACCTTCCTGATTATTGTCAAAGCTAAGCATTTATCATGCCCCTTTAGTGAGTGGGGGCAATCAAGCTGAAGCTTAAAAATTGTACGGACTAAAGCGTACAGGTAAATCAACCCGCTAAAGAAGTGTAGGTACCATGGAAGCACAAACGAAGCAAAAAGAGACGGATGAACCTAGTGAATTTTATAAATTTGCAAATGATCCGAATTCGTTAAGCTATCGTTTGGCAGTCCAATATGGTGTGGATCCAAGGACCTATGTAAATTGGCGATGGCAAATGAATCATCAACTGCGCTCGAAAAAGGATTTTGAACGCTTTTGCAAGCTTGAATTTGCAGAAAGCCGTAGTTTTGCTGCAATAAAAGATTTATTCAATGCTGGAGTGACACCCTATTATGCCGGGCTTATCCCAGAGTTTCCAGGTCATCAGGGAATTCGCTTACAGGCAATTCCTCGCCTTGAAGAAATTTCTGACTTAAAAGGGCTGAATGATCCTTTGGAAGAAGTTGCTCATTCCCCGGTAAGAGAAGTTGTGCACGTCTATCCCGATCGTGTAGCTTTTTGTGTGGCAATGCTGTGTCCAGTTTATTGTCGTTATTGTTATCGCAAGCGTCGAGATGATGAAGAAGGTTTGCATTTTAACCGTAGTATTGTAGAGCGGGGAATATCCTATATTGCCTCAAACCCTTCGATCAAAGACGTTTTGATCACCGGAGGAGACCCTTTTATCGCTTCGGATCAGGCTATTGATCGTCTCCTTGCAAAGATCAGTGAGATTCCTCATGTGGAAATTATCCGCTTTGGTACCCGTACTCCAGTAACTTTGCCTTATCGGGTAACTAGCAAGCTTGCAATGATTCTTAAGAAGTATCACCCAGTATGGGTGAACACCCACTTTAACTGTGCAGAGGAGTTGACTCCTGAAGCTTGTATGGCAATTAGTAATCTAGTAGATCATGGCATTCCGGTCGGAAATCAGTCGGTCTTGCTTAAAGGTGTAAATGACACTGAACAAAAAATGCAAGATCTCTGTCGTTCATTGATCCGTAATAGGGTTCGCCCTTACTATGTTTTCCATGCCCATATGGTAGCTGGTACAGCTCACTTGCGAGTTCCAATTTCAAGGGGGATTGAGATCATGAAAAGTCTAAGAGGAAATATTAGCGGTTACGGGATTCCCAACTATATCCTGGACACCCCATCGGGAAAGGTCCCGATCGGGCATAACCATGTACTTGGACAAGACGGTCATGACTTAATTATCGAGGATTTAAGAGGAGAAATTTGGAGAGAAACCGATGCTATGAAACCTAGCAACTAAACTTTCGTTTTTTCTTCAAGCATGGATGATATGAGAAAAGCCATCTCGAGGCTTTGACTGTAGTTAAGTCTTGGATCGCAGTATGTTTGATAGCTTCTCGAAAGATCAGTGTCCGTAATTCCTTCAGAGCCTCCAGTACATTCTGTAACATTGTCCCCTGTTAGCTCAAAGTGAACCCCTCCTAGGTGAGAGCCAATGTCAAGATGCACTGAAAATGTTTCTTTCAGTTCATTGAGTATCGCGTTGAAGTCGCGTGTTTTTATATTGTTTTTGGTCTTAATTGCATTTCCATGCATGGGATCACAGCTCCAACAAACCGGGAGGTCTGCTTCGGTCACCGCTTTGATAATGTTAGGAAGGTAATTATTAGCTTTGCCGGCGCCAAATCTAGTAATTAAGGTGATACGTCCCATCTCGTGTTCTGGGTTGAGGATTTCGATAGCTTTAACTAATTCTGCTGGGTCAGCGCTTGGTCCTACTTTGATTCCTATCGGGTTTGCAATTCCTCTAAAGTATTCAATATGAGCCCCGTCTAATTGCCGTGTTCTATCACCAATCCAGAGCATATGAGCACCTAGGTTGTAATATTTATCGTTAATCTGGCTCTTTTTAGTCTGAGCTTCTTCGTAGGGGAGGATTAAACCTTCATGAGAGGTATAAAAATCAACACCCGACAGGAAGGTGTCTTTATAGCCAATGGTTTCCATAAAGGTGATAGCATTCTTAATATTCAAGACAATTTCTTCGTAGCGTGGCCAGTGTGGAGACTTAGCCACGAAATCCAAATTCCAGTTGTCTGGATGATGTAAGTCGGCAAATCCACCGGAAGACAGGGCTCGGATGTAATTTAAGGTAAGTGCAGAAAAGTGGTAGCCCTGTAAAAGTCGCGTAGGATCTGGTTCTCTGAGATTTGGTTCAGGTTCAAAAGAATTTACATTGTCACCTCTATAAACAGGGAGTTGGACGCCATCCACCTCTTCAGTTTTATTCGATCGCGGTTTTCCATATTGACCAGCTATCCGTCCAACTCTAATCACCGGGCGCCGAGAACCATAGCAAAGCACCACTGACATCTGTAGTAATATATTGATTTTATTCATAATTGTGCTGCGGTTGCAATCTTGAAAACGTTCTGCACAATCTCCCCCCTGTAGGAGAAATTTTTTTCCTACAGAAGCATCAGCCAGCTCTTTTTTGAGTGAGTCCACTTCTCCTTCAAAGACGAGTGGCGGGTAGTCACTGACTTGTTGAAGGCAAGTTTTTAACTGCTCTTTAGCTTTATATTCGGGTTGCTGAGCCGCATGTTTGCTACGCCATGAATTTAAGCTCCATGAGTTCTGGTCTTTCAAGACAGGCACCTTTATATAATAGAGGTTTCAAACCGATAACAGATGTGGCAGTAGCTACCTGCTATCATACCGTAGGTATAAAACGTGTTATAACTCGACTGGTGAGGAAAGGCCAGAGATGCAAATCATCACCAGAGTCTAAACATATAACACCTCTAACGGAGGAGAAAGGTTCAGGTTTGAACTTCGATGTTATTACCGGTCACCTGGGCTTATTAAATTTTGCGGTAGCATCCATATTGAGTCTGCAAGCCTTGAAAGTAGAATCTAAGGGTATCGGAGCGGGCTCTAAGCTTTCACTATTACTGTTTGCAACCGGGACTTTTTCCGTTTTTTTATCTATAGTTTGGCTATCTATTGATGGACGTTTTGATCTTTTTGAATCGCGCACTATGATCCTAGCTCTTGGAGTCTCTACCTTAGCACTTGGAGCCCATTTTTTTCTAAGGATGACAAGTATCAATGCATTTGTAGCTCCAGTTGCTACCTTACTCATGCTGGCTCACTTTTTCCAAAGTCCTTTCCGAACAGGTGAGGAGTTCCCCGAACTATCTAGTGTATTTTTGTCGTTTCATATTGCCGGTGCTTTGATGGGCCAGGTCGTTGCTGTTTGTGCTGCCATAGTATCTGTCTTATTTCTTTGGCAGCAAAGGGTTCTAAAGCGAAAACTGCTTAACCAGCTCACAGCTAGAGTCCCTGCTTTAGATTTACTTGAAAAAGTACTAATCACATGTCTTTGGGCTGGCTTCCTATTTCTAACAGCTGCGCTCCTCAGTGGAGCTTTTTATGTACAATGGCATGGAGCTCCCAAAGGAGCCTACAACGAAAAGGTAGTTTGGGCTGTTACTGTCTGGATATGGTACCTCTCAGCATTGCTTGCAAGAAATGTTTTAAGAGTACCGGTAAAGAGGGTTGCACAGATGGGCTTATTTGGGTTTTTGCTCTTGGCGATAACCTTTTTTGGTATGTCCTTTTTTTAGTGAGGGGATCAGTAAGTTGCTACTAAAAAAGCCAAAAATCTTTTGCTTGGGAGCCAATCACAAGTCAGCACCAGTTTCTTTTCGGGAGTTTCTTTACACTAAACCAGATGAACTGCGTACTACTCTCGCAGATTTAGCTTCTTCCCATGGTTTCCAGGAAATCATTGTGCTGTCGACTTGTAATCGTTTTGAACTTTATGCCCTTAGTACTGATGAGAAAAAGTGCGAGGAAGATGTCTACCGAGCTTATATGAATCTTCAAGAGAGGGTCGGTAAAGAGCAACAGTCCGAGTCTGTTTACCGCAAATATACGTATTATTATGAAGGATTGCATGCAATTGAGCATGTCTTTGCAGTTGCTGCTAGCCTAGACTCTTTGGTGGTTGGAGAAACGCAAATTACTGGCCAATTTAAAGAAGCTCTTTCCCTTGCTGGAACAGCCAAGACTCTAGGATCATATCTGGATCGAATGGCCCAAGAGGTCTTGAGTACTGCAAAACAGGTGCGGTCACGCACAAAAATAGGCGAAAAGAAGGTTTCTATTTCACATGCTGCAATTGACTTAGCAAAAAAAGTCTTTCGTGATTTGAGTGAGCATAGTTTTTTAATTATCGGAGCTGGAGAAATGGCTCAGGTTGCAGCACAGTATGCTTGCCAATATAGTCCAAAGAGCCTGCATGTAGTGAATCGAACCTTTAGCAAGGGTAGTGAGTTGGTCGATACTCTAGGCATGGGACAAGCTCATCGCTGGGAAGAGCTTAGCAAGCTTTTGGAACAAGTTGATATTGTTATAAGCTCTACAGCTGCCTATCATCCCATCATTGAATACTCTATGCTTAAAAAGATTATTAAAAAACGGCGAGGCAAAACCTTGTTCCTTGTAGATATAGCAATTCCAAGGGATATTGACGCTCGTTGTGGAAACCTCGATGATGTGTATCTATTTGAAATAGATGATTTGCAGAAAGTGGTAGACAATAACCTCGAAGAGCGAAGGAAGGCCGCTGACATTGGCCGTACCATCGTGAGGAGAAGAGCAAAAGTTTTCGATCAATGGCTTAGTACCGTAGCAATCAAACCTATATTTGCCAACTTTCGTGATTATCTTGACGATCTTATGACAAGGGAGCTTGAGAAAACTCTAGGGCGCTCACTGTTTAAGGACCTCTCAGAGCAGCAGAATCAAGCAATTCAAAATATGCTTGCATCTCTTGCAGGAAAAATTGTAGGTGATGCTGCTAGATCAATCAATAATCCAGATGATACCGTTTTTAGGGAGCAGCTTGCCAGTTCCTTGCGAATGTTATTTCCAAGACAAATTCCGGAAGAAGGTGATAAGACAAAAAAAGTGAACCAAGTTGATAAGAAAGATGAAGACGAATGCAAGAACAAGATCATCAGAATTTAGGCCGTACGCTCAAGATCGCAAGCAGAGGCAGCAAGCTTGCTTTGTGGCAAGCTGACTATGTAAAAGGCCTCTTAGCTAAGCAAGGCATTGATTCTGAGGTTTTTGTGGTTAAAACCACAGGTGACCGGGTGCAAGATAGATTCCTTCACGAGATTGGAGGCAAAGGTGTTTTTGTGCGAGAAATTGAGCAAGCGTTGTTAAATAAGGAGGCTGATTTAGCAGTTCATAGCCTCAAGGATTTGCCAGCTCAACTGCCTGAACCTTTTATCTTCGCTGCAATTCTTCCTAGGCATCAAAGTGGGGATACTATGGTTTTGCATCCGAGGATAGAGTCGCAGATAAAAACTGATGAAACTTCCTTGACAGCAAAACTCTTTGCTTCCCTAGGGACGATTTCTGTAGGTACAGGAAGCTTAAGACGGAGCTGTTTTTTAAAGGGTGCAAATAAAAATGCCAAAGTTGTTCCCATTCGAGGGAATGTAGATACTCGATTAGCTAAACTAAAGAAGGGAGAATGGGATAGTTTGATTTTGGCAAGTGCCTCGTTTGAAAGGCTGAAGATTGCTCAGGACATGAGGCAGTTGCAGCTTGATTCAAACTGGTTTATCCCAAGTCCTTCACAAGGAGCCTTGGTTGTTGAATGTTTGTCTGAGTTTCCATATCAACGTAGTTTAGAGTTTCTCGATTGTCAGCAGACTAGGACTAGAGTTAGTATCGAGCGCCAAATTCTCTTGGCCTTAGGCGGAGATTGTACCCTACCCATAGGGGTCCATAGTTTTTTTGAAGGTGACCAGCTATTGGTACGAGCTAGTGTACTCAATAATTCAGGAGAGGAAGCCAGGGTTAGACTTTCCTGGCAAAAAAGTGATGATATGCTTAGCAAGAGCACAGAGTTGGTTGCTGAGGTCATTGCTGCACTCGTGGACGCAGGCGTTAATCCCATTCTTCAAAGTCTTAAGCTGCCTGCAGTTGGTATTTAACATGGGTATAATTTGGACTCGTCCCGCAGGCTTGTGGGCGGAAGATAAGAGCTTGCTTAAGGGTACAAAGCATCTAAGGCTTCCTTGCCTTGCTTACCACGATTTTGGTCATAAAGAAATCATAAGCCAGTTACCCGAATCCGGACTCCCCGAGTCAGGTTCACTGATTGGTGTTCTAAGCAGTGCTCATACAGTGATGAGTCTCAATAATGCACCGGAACTTTTAAATAAATGTAAAAAATGGTATGCGGTTGGTGAGAGAACAAGAGATTGTTTTAATGCCTCAAAGAATTCAAGATGCTATGCATATTTGCCTCAAGGAGTGAGGAAAGGTGCTGATTTGGCATCATTCCTTTGCAAGTTTTACCAAGGGCAGAAAATTACATTTTTCCTGCCTGGTGCTAAAAAAAGGGCCTATCAACTCGATACACATTTACTGGCTTGTGGGTTTCAAGTTGTATGCTGCAATACCTATGAGGTTAAGATCGGTATTTTTAATACTGATGGTGGGCAGATGAGCAAGAAGTCCCTTGAGGGAGCGGTCTCTGGTATGCCTGATCCTGCAGTCTGCTTCGCGAGTCCGTCTGCAGTTGCAGGCTTTACAAGTACTTTAGAGCAAGCAGGTTTGAATACTTTTCTCCAAAAATGTAAGGCAGTTGCAATTGGACCAACGACTTTAAAGGCTTGTCAAAGATCTTTTCAGAAAGTATTTGAGGCCTCAGATCCCAGTATGGTATCGCTAGTTGAGTTAGCCAAAAACCTATAATTAACTAAATATTAAGGGGTTATTTATATATCTGCTTTACTTACCCTTTATATTAATTCATCAGCTTAACCTACCCTTTAAAAGAGTGGTGCAAGTGTTGGAGTAAGAAGCTTCGTAATGAGAGTTACGATTGGTTTTCACTATTTCTTTGACTTTGTGAGCATTTCTCACTATTCTACCGCCGTATCAATAGACACTGATGCGTATAATGCAAAGCTTATATTAAGCTTATGCTCCTAAATTAGTTAGGATTAGCTGTGAACAGTATGACTCAATTAAATGAATCCCCTAAGTCCATATTTTCCTTGTATCCGGACGAAATAAGCCATCTTGTAAATGGCTCCGGGAAGCTTCCCAAATTTAGGGTCAAACAACTCTTAGAGTGGATTTTTACTCATAGAGAGCATGAGCTTGCAAATATGAGTAACCTTCCAAAGTCTTTAAGAGACTCGTTAGCATCAACTTTTGATTGGTCTATGCCTGAGCTGATGAGTAAATTGGATGGAAGTGACGGTGCTACCAAATTGTTGCTAAGGGGTTCGAGACAACAGATTTTCGAGGCTGTTATCCTTCGCTATGAAGGTAGAACAAGTTTGTGTGTTTCGAGCCAAGTCGGCTGTAAGTTGGCCTGTAGCTTCTGCCAGACAGGCAAGCTTGGTTTTTTCCGCAATTTAAGTGCAGAGGAAATCGTTGGACAATTCTTGCTTGCAAATAAAATTCTTGAGCCTGAGTCGCGTAAAATCAGCCACATAGTTTTTATGGGTATGGGAGAGCCCCTCGATAATTTTGAGCATGTTGTTAAAGCAGTAAATCTGTTCACTCGTGCAGACTGCTATGGTTTGTCTGCAAGAAGAGTGACGGTTTCTACGTCAGGGATCACCCCAAAGATTGGATTGTTGGCAGAACAAGCTAGGGCAAGCCTCGCAGTTTCACTGCATGCAGCTAGAGATGACTTGCGAAGTGAGCTGATGCCAATTAACCGCCGCTATCCGCTAGCAGTCCTCAAAGAACAGTTAGTTTCTTACCAGGAGAAAACTGGTGAAAAAATTACCATCGAATACATACTCATTAAAAATAAGAATTGCGGTATCCGTGAAGCAAAGGAGTTGGTGAGGTTTTTACACGGCTTGAGAGCCAAGGTGAACCTTATCCCTTTTAATTCTCATCCGGGAATGGATTATGATAGGCCGGAGGAGTCAGACATTCTCTTATTCCAAAAATACCTTTCAAAGCGTGGATATCCCGCACCAGTGCGGTATTCAAAAGGTTTGGGTGTTTCTGCAGCTTGCGGACAGTTGGCAGCAAAACATCAACAGAACCTAAGTGATGCTCCTAGACGAAAAAGTGTGGTTAATCAGTCATTATAGCAAGTTGCTATACTATTTTAGAGATATGAATACCTTTGCCACCTCGACTGGAATGTTGAGGACTCCTTATTTGCACTTGAGATCCCTCGACCTTGCGCGGGATGACCCAAGATTATGGGTAATATCAGTCTTCAGATTTTTTATTCGTAGGCCCCTGCACATTGGGCTTTTTAGGTCTGTTACGCGGATGCTTCTTCTTAAAGCCGCCTTTTGCATGAGGTGGTCTAGGCTTCCCTTGTTGTTCCTCACCAGGCTGGTTCTTTTCATGTCGGTTGTTGTTATGTTGGCTACCTTCATTGCGAGGCTTTTTAAAATACGGTCTATTTCCATCTTCTCGATCTTTTCTCTGCTCTCCCTGAACTTGCTGGTTTTGATTTTCACCACGTTTGAAGCGACCTTTGGGGTTTCCTCCGCCTCCTGGTTTGTCTCGATGGGGCTTGTTAGAGCTTCGTTGGTCCCGACTTTTATGCTGTGGACGTTTCTCACCTTCTTGGTGGCGACTTTTGGGGTGTCTGCGCCCTTGCTCACCTCTAGAATTACGATCTCTTGATTGATTTCGGGTTTTATTTTGAGGTTCTGTACTTTGTTCGTCTAGCTTAGATACTTCATCCGTTAAGACTTCCAGATCTAAGCCATCTGCCCATTGTTCAGCATGAGGGTCGAGCTCGTCCTCAGTTGCTGACTTACCAGCTTCAGGCCCAATATTAGTGTACCTATCAATTACTTCGACTTTGTCGACTTTGACTTCCACTTGACCACCATCATCAGTGCCTAGGGCGACAAGCTGATTCAATAGGTCGGCCCGAATTACTTTCCCTACGAGGTCAAGTTCTGGAACTTTTACCCTCGCTCCAATAGGGGGAAGGTTCTGACGTAAGCTAGAGTATGTGTCGTTTTCGTACGTAAGACAACAAAGCAGGCGGCCGCATCCTCCGGATACCTTGCTTGGGTTCAAAGCTAAATTTTGGTTCTTAGCCATTCTGATTGAAACTGGAACGAATTCACGTAAGAAACTGGAGCAGCAGTATTCCCTTCCGCAGATGCCAATACCTCCGAGGAGTTTTGTTTCATCCCGTGCACCTATCTGCTTTAACTCTATGCGAGTTTTCAGACCGCTAGCGAGATCTTTTACAAGCTCACGAAAATCAACCCGACCTGGTGCGGTGAAGTAAACAATGACTTTGTTGCCACCAAACTGTACTTCGCTCCTGAGAATTCGCATTTTAAGGCTGTGTTTATCCACCTGCTCTTTAGTAAAATTCACCACATCTTCTGGAGTAAGCCTAGCTGGTCGGTTGACTTCCTTTTTACTTGCAACCCGAACTATTGCCTTAAGCTTTTTTTCAAAATGCTCATTTGGATGGTGGAAGCGAACCGATACTACTTCTGCAAGGCTAGGACCGCGATCAGAGTCCACAATCACGTGGTCACCAACTATGACTGCTAGACCGTCAGAAGAAAAATCATATATTTTTCCAGATCTTCTAAATTGAACTCCAACAATATTGATGCCTTGTTCTGTCATGTTTTTTTTGAAACCTTCACTTAATATATAGGCTGCTGTAAAAACCTAAATGCTCAGCAGCTAGCTGAGTGTTTAAATTGATTCTCTCTTTTATTGCAAGGCGATTCATCTTACTGAGTGTTGCTCTGCGCCTTCTTATCATGAGCTGAGATGAGCTACCATCTGAGCTCAATTGTGAATTAACATTACGTCGGTATTCCAGATTTAGTTGTACTTCAGCTTCTTGGATAAGATCTGGCAAGCTCCAACCCCACTTTCTTGAAAGGCTTTCAGCTACTGCCATTACCTCATGCGTAGAGCTTCCTTGCAACAATGCGCAGAAGTCCTTGACTTCTTTCAACTTAGCATGAGATTGCGTCTCAAAGTAGGAAATAGCCTTACCTGGAGCTAGGCCGCAACGCTGCAAGACCTCGAGTACCTCACCTTTGCTAGGGAGTTTGAGTTCTTTAGCCTCACACCGTGCTTTTATAAGTTCAATAGAGTCCTTCACCGGAGGCGGGGTTAAGGGCCAGTTAATAGCTCGCGAACGCAATGTAGGGAGTAGTGCATTTTTACGAGATGTGCTCATAAGAATAGCAGAGTCTTCAGGTGGTTCTTCTAGGGTTTTGAGCAGGCGGTTAATGGCTTGATTTGTCATCAAGTCAACATCGATCAGACAAATGACCCTACGCGCTAAGGGGCTCTCATCCTTCCGGCTGGTCTTCAGTGATAGATGTTCTTGAGCTAAAATAGCATCTTCGGTTTTCAGCCGTCCCGAGCTTGGTTCTAAGAAAAGAAGGTCAGGGTGCTCATCAAGCTTGATGCGTTTGCATGGTGGGCAAGCACCGCATGCTATGTTTTTTTCACAAAAAAACATAGCACTGACACCTCTTACAGCGCTCGCTTTACCTATTCCTGCTCTACCGGTGAAGAGAATAACTGGTGGAATGCGATTTTGTATGACCAAGCGCGAAAGTGCTGCAAACTCTTGAGCATAACCTATCAAGTTGGTCCAGTTTCCACGCGATTCTTCTGTGACTTGAGTCTTATATTTAGTTTCCATCGCTTCCAATTCGTTCTTGAATTATTCGATAGGCTTGCTGAGCAATATTATCAGGCTTCTGGTTGGCATCTAGAACTTTGATTCGGTTTGGGAATCTTTGTGCCAAATCTAGGTAAGCAGCCCTAAGTTTGCGGTGTGTATTGCTTGAAGCTTCGTCGTAGCGGCTAGCACCGCCTTCCCGATTGCTCTTGTTAGCAGCGCGATGGAGCAACCTATCGGCAGAAGTCTCGACGTCGCAGTCCAGCAAGAAGGTTAAATCTGCCTGTAAGCCACCAGTGGAGAGTTCGATTATCTTTTCCATAGGAGCTTGAGCCATGCCCCCCAAAATTCCTTGATAGACCCTTGTAGAATCGGTATAGCGGTCACAAAGAACCCATTTTCCAGATTTTAAGCTGGGTACAATTCTGTAGTGAAGGTGTTGGCAACGGGCGGCGGATACAAGAAAAAGCTCAGACATCACAGTAAAAGGTTCTTGAGCTAAGTCTTTGTTAAACAGAGATCTAATAGTTTCTGCGCTCAAACTTCCCCCGGGTTCTCGTGTTTGAATCACATCGATCCCAATTTGATCTTTAAGCATTTCTGCAAGTCGATCAGATAAGAGGCTTTTTCCGACTCCTTCACCACCTTCTATGGAGATAAAGGCTCCCTTATTCTTTGTTTGCATATTGCAACTCATTGATAATTATAAATTAAAAGTGAATGTTATGCTAGGCCGCAAAATTCATGCTGTCATATAATGGCCTACCTTTAAACCCAAATATTTAAATTATGTACGGCAAGTTCTTTTGTCTGTCAGAACATTGGTTATATTTTTTGCCTAAGTGCCGAAAAGACGTTGTGAAGCTGAGTAGAGGTTTCGAAAGTTTGCTGAAATTCGGATGATTGTACAATTATGGCAGATAGTAGCCGTTACATGCTGTATAAAAAAGTTGCGCGCGGGGGTATGGCTGAAATTTACCTCGGTAAGCAAATTGGTGAAGATGGTTTCCAAAGAATTTGTTGTATAAAACGAATATTACCTCACTATGCTCAAGATCAAGAATTTATCGAAATGTTTCGCGATGAAGCTCATATTTGCAAGAGGTTGCAGCATGCTAACATTGTACGCGTAGAAGGTTTTGAAGAAGTCGAAGGTTCCTATGCGATTATAATGGAGTTTATAAATGGCGGGGATTTAAGGACTGTACTCTCAAGCTGTGAGAAGCAAAACCATCAACTCTCTGTGCCTATGACTTTATATATCATAGCTGAGGCGGCAAGAGGCTTGCATTTCGCGCATTGCAAGGTGGATGACCTAACCGGTAAACCCCTAGAAATTGTCCATCGCGATATTTCTCCGCAAAATATCCTAATATCCTTTGAGGGCGAAGTAAAGGTAACCGATTTTGGTATAGCTGATGCGGACAGTAAAGAAACCGAGACCAAACCTGGCATTGTCAAAGGAAAATACTCTTACATGAGCCCAGAGCAGATTTCTGCAATGTCTGTTGATGCAAGGACAGATGTTTTTGCACTAGCAATTGTTCTCTGGGAAATGCTCGCAATGAAGCGTCTCTTCCAAGGTGAAAACGAAGTGATGACTATTCAAATGGTAAGAAGCTGCCAGATTTCAGAAGACCTGAGAAAGCTAAACTCTAAAGTCGACAATGAACTTTATCAGCTACTCATGAAAGGCTTGAGTAAAGATCCCAGGTCTCGTTTTTCTAGTGCTGCTGAGTTTGAAAAAGCGCTGAGGAAATACATAAATAAGCGCTATGCAGACTTTACAGTTAACGATTTAGCCGAGTTTATCAAGAAGTTGATGAGTGCAAGGCTTAAAGAGATGCAGCTAGAAATAAAAAACTTGCTGTCAAAACAGGTTCCTTCGCAGAACCCTTTCATGAGCAATACTCCTGCTACAGGTTCAAACTTTCAAGTAGAACATCATTCAGCTTCTTTTAAACCAAAAGCTCAAGGGCAAACAAAATCATCTAAGCCAAAAGGCGGTTTCAGCGGGAGGCAACCAGAGTTTTCTGTAATCTCGGGGGTTCCCGGAACCGGAAGGCATGCGATTGGTAGGAGTTCTAACCACCAAAGATCCAATGATGCTCCTAGAAGTGCTCCCTTGCCAGGAGCGCATCAGCATTATCGACACTCATCACGCCGGAGCCAGTCTTACTCATCACCAACAGGTGCATATATGCTCTTGCTTGTTCTAGTACTGGTCCTGGGAGGCATAGGCTTTGTAGCTTATAAAAAAGATATATTCGGAACTGACATGGGAAAACTTCGCATCTCTACAACTCCCGATAATGTGACGGTTTGGCTTGACGGAAAGCCTCTTTTTGGCGGGCAGTATGTTAAGACGCCACTAGATTTTACTCCTGCAAAAGGAAAAGGTAGGGGGAGGTACCGTATAATAAGTAAGGAATATGAGGATTCTGCTGTACTAAACTCTGATAAGAGCCATGTGTTGGTGGTTAGGAGGTCGGGATTCAAGGACGAGAGATTTGTCTTTAAAGTCGACAAAGATTTGGAGCGATTTTTGGTACTAGATAAAATGGTAGATATCGCACCAACGCGTTTAAGATTAAAAAGCAAGCGCTTTAAGAGCGTTTGGGTAAAAATGGATGATGGAGAAATTACCGAAGAGTTGAATGCGTCAGAGCCTTATGATGCTAGAGATATTACTTTTGGAGAAGTTCATGTTTTTTGGGTTTATCCCTATGGTTTTCGCAGTAAAAAAGGTGTTTTTAATTGTCGTGTTATTCCTAGAGCAAAAAACTGGATTGCTCCTTACTTAGTTGATATATATCCAGAATCTCGCAAATGTAAAACTCCCCATGAATGATTTCAATCCTAATTTCTATTGTCAGCAATTAGCTCGCTATTTTTGAAAATTGGTATCTATGAGAGTTGAAATATTTGTTTATAAATAATAGATAAAAATGTAAAAAATACTGGTTTACATGGGTAATATTGCATTTATAATTCTACAGAATATCTCAGAAAAATAATCGATCCATTCCTGGAGCCTTAATATGAAAGCAAGATGCGTAAGTATTTTTTCCATTGTAATTTATTTGAATTTAGCCAGCAATTTATTGGCTTTTTCTGATGAAAAACTTAGTTGTGAGCAGATGAAATTGGAAATTAATCAGCTTGCTGAAAATATTGAATTGCGAACCATTGACTATTCTGAAATTCCTGGCTGGTATTTTGGAATCCCCGGACTTATGAGATTTGGTGAGGTGATTGATCCAGCATTGGAGGAGACAGATAGGGTGTTTGGTCAAGAGTTAAGAATGGATATATATGAAAAAAATCCTCAGGTAGTCTATAATACCGTCTTTGCTATGGCTTATCCTACTGTTATGGCCGCACTTGTTCCAGGTGACATTGCCAAGGTTTCCTACTTCGCTTTGACAAAGGCAATTATGGAAAAAAGGCTAGGAAGTTTGACAGAGATATATGAAATTGAATGCGAATTTGGAGAACCGATGTTAGGCAGCTAATTATATCAACAATGTCTTTCCTTCACTAAGCCTCCATATTGAAAGTTATGTATTAGCAGCTCGGTATGGAAAATTCTTAGTTTTTCCATACAATCATTAGGTTCATTGGTGCTTACCAATCTATAAATCAATATTTTGAGTGTTTATAATAGTCGATTTACCATTGTGATTTTTAGATTCGATGATAGTCTTGCCCTTCCAAGATTTTTATTCGGGAGGGTTTCATGAGATTCTTTAAAATAGTACCCTGCTTTTTTTTATGGTTTATTTTTAAGAGCTCCCAAGCACATATTCAAGAAAACAGAAATTTTCGATTTGGCTCTGGTAGTCTGAGAAAAGTTGGTCACTTTTCTTTTTTATGCCCCAATGAGCTCAACCCATTTAGGCAGACAGCTATTCTAAATGAAGCCCCTCCAGAAGGGGTTTACCTAGCTCTTGGTACTGAACGAGGTTTATTTGGGCTTGGGATTTCTAGATACAAATTTGATCATGTTATCCTCGCTGATCATGACCCTGCTGTAATCTATTTCAATGAAATTAACCTGGCTTTAATTGAGGCGTCTGAGTCACTTATTGATTATATTGCGCTAAGATTCGCAAGGAATATTTATGAATTTCAAGTAAATCTCAAAAAGCAAAATTACATTCCAAAAAGGAGCATTGATCTTAGAGAAATTAAACATGGACGTTGGTTCATTAGGCAAATGCACCTTTCTAAAAAAGAGTTTCTTGATGCTTGCTTAAATGGTTCGTTAGCGAATGTATATTTTCAAAATGAGGAGCACTATAATACTCTACGTAACATGGTCATGAATGGCAAAATAGTAACAAGGTACTTAGAACTGAATATGACTAATCCCTTTGTGGCAATCGAGCGAGAATTAGAGAAAGCGGATATGAAGGTTAGTGTTTTAGATCTCAGCAATGCATGGTGGAAAAGATATATTAAAAAACCAGATCGTGAATTCATGCTTGGCCCAAATCAGTTTCATGAAAATGGGATCGTTGTGGTTACCGATAAAGAGATTGATGATGATTATTCTAAGAATAGAGAGTTTTCACTAAACTGGACATATTATGGCTTTTTAAGAAGTCAGCTTCTTCAGCTTTCACAATCGGGTGATGTAAATAGAAATCTAGCTACTTTGTATTCTTGTGAAGGATGTTTGCTGAAATTATTTCCAAATAATGCGAATCAATTGGTCAATTTGGATTTCTGGCAGCTTGAGCTTGATTTTGAGGCAGATCAATTTTTAGATGAGCCTGCTAAGAAGGAAGAAGAGGAGCAAACAAGTAAAGTAGGATGTTGGTGCTTCAAAGGTTTGTTTCATAATTGTTAATATCTTTGCTATTTACCAATTTAGTGAATTATTTCTAACTATAAATAACTGAAAATAGATGGTGCAATGGTACAAGTCTAATCCTATATAGATTTATGATACAATATCAATTGAGCAACATAATTTGTAGGTCTTTATGAAAAAAGTACTCATTGTAGATGATGATGATTTTGTTTTAGAGTATGTTGATGGTATTCTGCAAGACTACTATGAGGTTTTAACTGCCTTAGACGGGTCGATCGGGTACGATTGTTACATGTTGCACAAACCTGATCTAGTGATCATTGATCTTGTTATGCCTGTTATGGATGGTTATCAGCTTATAGATAAAATTAAAGTTGCAGGTGATGAGCCCGAAATAATTATTCTTACTGGAGCTCCAGATGAGATTAAGCAAAAAATAAGCTATTACAAAATTAGAGCTGTTGTGACTAAGCCATTCAAAAACAATGATTTCTTAAGGACTGTTAAGGGGATTTTGGAACCATAAAGCCCAAACATTCCTGATGAACCTTAGGAAAATCATGAGGAGGAAAATCATGGGTGGAAAAACAATAGGAGTCCTAGGCTCTGGGCTTGTTGGTCAAACTTTAGCAGAAGGCTTAATCCAGCATGGTTACGAGGTCATGCGAGGTTCACGAGATCCTAATAAATTGGAAGAATGGTTAGTAAAGTATAGAGATAGTGCAGGTATTGGTAATTTTGAGGAAACTGCTAAATATGGCGACATTTTGATTTTAGCTGTGAAGGGATCTGTTGCTCAAAATGTTATTGAAATGTCAGGGATTAAAAACCTCCATGGAAAAACGATTATCGATACCACGAATCCAATCGCAGAGGCTCCACCACAAAATGGAGTTATCAGTTTTTTTACCGATCATAATCATTCTCTAATGGAGCATCTTCAAGAATCAGCACCACAAGCTCACTTTGTTAAGGCATTTTCCTGTGTGGGCAATGCTCATATGGTTAATCCGGATTTTGGAGATGAGAAACCAAGCATGTTCATTTGTGGTAATGAGAAAAATGCTAAAGAGGAAACTGGTCAGATCCTTAAAGAATTTGGCTGGGATGTCTGTGATATGGGTAAGGTAGAAGCAGCTAGAGCTATTGAGCCTCTATGTATGTTATGGTGTATCAGAGGTTTTCTCAACAATAAATGGAATCATGCTTTCCGTTTATTGGTAAAGTGAGAAATAAATTTAGTTGTCGGCTGTTTCTTAAAGAAAGCAAACATCCCCATCTTCACTTGCAGCCTCGAGGTTATCTTTTCCCTTCAGCGATTCTTCGGGATCAAAGGTATCCAGATTGAATTCAACAAAAACAGTATTAGGTCCCTCATCAAATGGTATTACTAAAGAAGGTTGACAATACTTTGGAATAATTTCCATCTTTTTAGAATAAAAAGTGGTAGGAATACTAATCCTGCTTGATAGGCCATCAGTGAAACAACTTTTGAAGTTTCCTACCACCAGATTGCAAATTTCGCTCATAAGATCCCAAACCTTATTCCTTGACACCTCTTTTATTCCTGAAACTCTTTTGTATAGGTCAGATGCAAAACGATAGGGTGTGGAAACTATAATCTGTCCATTTAAATGATCTCCTTGAATAAATGTCATTGAAAAAGTATCGCAAAAAAGTTTGTTGGAAGATCTTAAAAAGGGTGTACGAGGAGAAGCATACATTTTAAATGAGCGACGCAGAAACTTTTCACAACCATTGGTAAAGGTATCTAAGCGATCTTGAGGGTAAATATGGCCCAATACTTTCTTAGAAAGAGCTTGAATCATGAGGTTTTTAGAATCTAGATATTCGATGGTGACTTTTGGAGTGGAATTTTCAAATTTTACCTTCTTCTTTTTTTTTCCGTCAAACCAAATTGTCGTAAGTCGCGGATTTGCATCATTTATTTGTTCAATGATATTAGAGCCGTAATTATTTTCCATACAGTAGTCAGCGCATATAAGCACGGCGGAGATCTGGTTAGATCGGTTGATCGTATTGATGAGCTTTTCGGGATCTGAAGCTATAACGAGCTTGAAGTTCATTTGCTTGAGTGCTTCCGCGAGCTTCGCCACTCTTCCTTCTATACTATCAAATATCAAGGCATAATTGTTGATGAAATTCATCTTTGCTCCCTATCAGAAGGATTTTCAAACTTTTAACAATATTTTAGCATCGAATTTAAGGGACCAGCAAAGTATGTTGACTATTCCATGGCTTAAAGTTTATTTGATTCATCTAACCAAGCACACATCTTTGATGCGAAGTATTAAAAAACACTTTGAAGGAAGAGAACTATGGAGTTTTTTATCGAGAGCCTGGATGGAATTTGTTATTTAGAATTAGTTGCAAATGACTTTAAGTAAAAATGGTACCACAAGAGAGCGCCAAAAGCTGTGCCGGTCATAGCAACGCTTTGGCCTACTATGACCCCTTTAGCACCCCATAAATAGCTTCCTAGAGCTACAAGAGGTAAAAATCCAAGACATACTTTGCTAAAGTTAATCACCGTGGCGAAACTAGCTCGGTTTGTATTATTGAAAGAGGCATTGATGTAAAAGGTAATACCATCAAAGAAATTGAACAGACACATACCATTGCAGAAGAATAATAATAGTTGCGAGGCAGTACCTTCCAGATTAAATGCATCTGCCAGGAATTGGCCAGAGAAGTATAAGGCCACACCTATAAATACTGAATAAATAGCAAGAAAAGTTGTTGAGTCTAAGACAATTGCGTTTAAGCGCGCCCATTTTTTAGCACCAAAATTTTGGCCTACAATGGGGCCAATAGCTCCGCTACCTGCAAAGTTTACCACAAAGGCAAGGGTGGTAAGCCGGCTGATAATCGACATTCCAGCCACAGCTTGGTCACCATAAACCGCCATTTGAGTTGTTATATAAGCTTGGCCTATTGGTGTGGCGAGGTTTGTTAGGATTGCTGAACTTGCAATACTCAAGAATGACTTGCAATCTGCGAAAAATAAATACCAATCAGGTTTCTTCAGTACTTTGTAATAGTGTTGTAAAGGAATGATTGCAGCCACTAAAACTGCTGCTCTGGATATGAGTGAAGCCCATGCAGCGCCTGCTACATTGAGGTCGAATCCAAATATTAGAATGGGGTCGAGGACAGCATTAACGACTCCACCGACCAAAGTTGCCGTCATGGATAGCCCTCCTTCTGCATATGCCCTTAAGGTGGACATGCATAACATTGCAAATGCTATGATGGGTACTGAAAACAGCATGATATTTAAGTAAGTATGCCCTAATTCTTTTGCTAACCCTTTAGCACCAAGAAGAGATAGTGCGGCATCTTTGGCAAAGTAAACCAAGATGCTAACTAAGGTCGTGATGAAGGTGCTAATTATCAAACAATGAATAAAGTAGCGTTTTGCATCCTCATGTTGTTCAGCACCTACAGCACGGGCTGTCAAAGCCCCTACGCCGATGCTCAAACCGATACACAAAGCTGTTGTCACAAAGAGGATGCTTCCAGCGTACCCAACTGATGCTGCAATTTCTACTTCTCCTAATAAGCTCAAGAAGTAGATATCTACAAAATCAACGAAAAAAATAGCCATTAGTCCTATTGATGACATTCCTGTCATTGATACTACATGTTTAAGTATGGAACCATGGGTAAATCGAGCACTATCATGTGACAAGCTAAACTCCTATTCCTAGCTTTTAATAAAGAACCCTTATTTGAAACTATGCTTAGCGGAGGTTCCTTACGATCCAGAAAAAAACTGAAAAAATTATGCTAATTAGGATACAAGTTACGATGGGAAAGTGAATCGTAAAGCTTTCCTTTTTAATAATTAAGTCTCCAGGAAGCCTAAAAAGTCCTAATTTGCTTAAGAAAGGCCAAGCTAAGCCACCAACAATCAATAAGAGTCCGAAGGTAATTAGGTATCTGCTCATACTTATTCTCATAAAGTTGGGTGTGGAGCTTTATGTTTGGTAAATAACATACTTTGCCAAATTAAAAAGATAAATTAATGATGTGACCTATAATAATATGATGCTTATTTAGCTTGATGTGCTGGTATGCTTGGGGGTGAAAACAGGTGTTATTGAATATGCAGTTAGCCTTTAGAACCGCTTGCAGGAACTAAGGATTTATTCCCTATCATTGATTGGCGGTACTTCGATGCTGAATTCCCTTTTAGAAGAGGTATGAGAACCAACAACAAGATTCCACAGCAGGTAAGCAAGCTCCAAAAAAAACCATCCCATCCCCACAAGTCAATGATTTTGCCAAGTGGGTATCCAGAAGCTGCAGCTCCTAAGTAGGCAACACCTCCTGTAAAACCGTATGCACTGCATGCCATTTCTTTACTGACAAATTCTGCCGAAGCTAAACCAATCAAAGCTTGTGGACCAAAAATAAAAAATCCAGAAAGAGATAAGAAGACATTTTCTACTATGATAGAGCTTCCTGGTATAGACCAAGTACAAAAAATGCTTGCAATCAGCCCTAAAGAACAAAATATTATGTAAGGAATTCTCTGGCCTTGAAAAAAACGATCAGTTCCCCATCCAGCTCCAAGGCAACCAATAAAACCTCCAATTTCAAACCAAAATGCACTTCCTGCAGCTTCAACTAAACGATAGCCCTTGTATTTGTTCAAATACACTACTATCCAGTCATTGATTCCGGAACGGACGATATAGATACAGAAGCAAGATATAGCTAGTATCCAGATGGATTTACTTTTGAGTACATGGTTGAAGAGCGAGCTAAGTGCACTTTCATTTTTATTTGTCAGTTCAGTAGCATTTTCTTCCGGCTCTCCTTTATACACTTCCACCGAAGGCAAGCCCAGTGTACTGGGGATCCCTCGAAGGCTTGCTAGTAACAAGATTCCAATAAAAATGCTAATAATACCTGGCATATGCATAGCCCATCTCCAGCCAAGCTTAGTCAAAACAAAGACCGAAAGAAGAGGTATTAATGCTCCTCCTAGATTGTTTGCGGTGCTCAAAATGCTCCACCACATTCCTCTTTCTTTCTTGCTGAACCAGTATGTTAGCTGCTTAGTACATGGTGGAAATCCCCAGCCTTGGAAAAATCCATTTAGGCCCCAAAACAAAGCAAAAAAGACTAAGGATGAAGCGTTACCAAAGCAGATGTTTGCAATGCCGGTAAAAATTAATCCAATGGACATAAAATATCTTGGGTTTGTTCGATCTGATAGAATTCCACTGATAAATTTGCTGATGCCATAACTGATATAGAGTATGCTAGCCAGTATCCCCAGGTCAGCTTTGCTATAACCTAAATCGTCTATTAAGGCGGGCATGGCAAAAGTAAAACTCTTGCGGGTAAAATAAAAAGTTGCATAACCCAAGTAAATAGAGGCAAAAATTCGCATCCTCCAATACCGGTACTTTTTATCAATTTCAGGAGAGATATTCATTTTTTGATGAGTAGAAAGCATAAATTAAAACCATCTATTTATATATTTATTTAAAGTCGTCAGGTCCTCCCGCTTTACAGGATTTTAAGGCTAACTTACAACAATTTTCATGTCTATAATTTTATTATAATTCATTAAAATCATGATAATGAATTATAGATTTATATGATTTTTAAAAAATATATTAATTTATGCTGCGGGCTGTCTATTTTAAATATTATCAATGTCTTAGTGTTAATCGATAAAGTAGTCTTTTTGTAATGCTTCACCTTTTTTTACTGCATATGGTCCAAAGTCTGTCACATTGTGGTCACGCAAAAGGAGCTCATCAATGAAGAAATTTCCTGTACATTCGCGAGAGTTCTTAGTCAGAATGATATGGGCAGCATTTGCCATAATTTCGGGAGTTCTTGCATGCTGTTCGATGGAATTTTCGCCGGTAGCTCTTAGAGCTGAAGTTGCAATTATGGTATATGGCCAAAGGGAATTGACTGCGATTCCAAGTGACTTGAGCTCTTCTGCCATACCTAGGCTACACATACTCATCCCATATTTAGTCATTGTGTAAGCAACATGATTCTTGAACCATTTAGGATTTAAATTAAGGGGAGGGGATAGGTTAAGTATATGAGGGTTTTCTGATTTTTGTAGTGCAGGAATACATGCCTGAGAACAGATAAATGTAGCCCTAACATTGACATGATGCATGAGGTCATATCGTTTAATGGGGGTTTCGATGGTCTTGCTGAGGAAAATGGCAGATGCATTGTTTATAAGAATATCTATACCACCGAAGTGGTCTATAGCTTTTGTTACAGTTTCCTGTATAGCGTTTTCATTCCGGACGTCAAGTTTCAAAGGTAGTGCTTTACCCCCGATTTTTTCACACTCATCTGCTGTTGTGTATATTGTGCCAGGTAGCGTTGGGTGTTGCTCTGTTGTTTTCGAAGCAATAATAATATTTGCTTTATCTTTTGCGGCTCTAAGAGCAATAGCTTTTCCAATTCCCCGACTAGCTCCTGTTATAAATAATGTTTTGCCTGCTAGAGTATCCATTCTCCACCTTTTTTAAGTAGAATCACTTTTGGTTTTATGCTGACCCTGTTAGCATATTCTTTTAAATAGTCTTTTCAAACCATTTCCATGATTGCAAATATGCTAGTTACTGGCATGAGGTATTAGCATGGTTCGGCAACGTTTTAAATTGCTATCAATTTTATTGATTCTTCTGATAATTGGCACGTTTAGCTATGCTTGCAAACATGCTTCTGCAAGTGTGGGCACTCGAATAGAAATAGGCTGGGTTTGGTACGATGGCGAACTTGGAACTAGAACTAAGAAAAAGCTTGAAGGAAAACTTTCCAGCTTAGGACTTTTCTATCCGATCCCCTTTGTGCCCTCGGTACATTTAGGTCTTAACTATTCTGCCTTAAATATAAACAAAGAGGTGTTCATAACCCCGCCAGCAGATGCGAGCCTAGAGACCCTTGGCGCCGAAATTAATTTCCTTTATTCTGTTACCTCGGTTTTAGACTTTGTCTTTAAAGTAAAGCAGTCCCTAAAGTCTACTGGTTCATACCGCTTTGAATCCCCAGCAGAGGTCGTGCAGTTTCGCGCAACAGGCAGCCGTGTGGTGATAGGAGCTAAGTATTTGCTGGTTCCTATTTCAAAAATGATTTTTGGGCTTGCCGCAAGTCGTGAAGTTTTTACCGAAGAGGGAGCTCAGCAGCAGGAATTTAGTTCTCGCTCCCTTCATATTGGCTTTGAGCTGCTATTTTGAAACATGGGGTGAGCATTGTTAGATCAAAACCAAGCAAAAATATCTCTTGGCTCTTACGGGAGTGGATTTAAAGTTAACAAGAGCCTAGTAACAAATGGGGTCGCTGTCTTAGTGTCTGTGTTGGGCTACTTTTCGCCAGTATATCCAGATATATTAAAAAACATTGGATTCTATGCATTGTCGGGTGCAATTACGAACTGGCTAGCCATTTATATGCTATTTGAAAAAGTACCTTTTCTCTATGGATCAGGAGTCATTCCTAATCGATTTGAGGAGTTTAAGCTGGGAATTAGGAGTCTTATAATGAACCAATTTTTTACTTCGGAGAATGTCAAAAGGTTTTTTTCAGAACAAGAAGACTCCTATCATCATGATATATCTTTACAACCTGTCCTCAATGGACTTGATTATGACTTGCTCTATGAGAAGCTAATTTCTGCTGTAAAATCTTCACCTCTTGGTGGAATGCTTGCTTTGGTGGGGGGAGATCAGGCTCTCGAGCCAGTGAAAGAACCTTTTATTCAAAAAATGCGGGAAACCTTATTAGAATTTACCGAGAACCCCGAGTTTCAGAAAACATTACGGAACTTAGTTTCCCAGTATTTTGACAGTGATAGTATTGTCGAGAAAGTAGAGGATATTGTGCAAAAGCGTCTCGATGAGCTTACTCCCCAGATGGTGAAGGATATCATCCAAGAAATGATCCGAACTCACTTAGGATGGCTGGTAGTTTGGGGAGGGGTTTTTGGCGGCATTTTAGGATTTTTTGCATATTTTATATAGGCTGGAAAGTAACATGGTAAGTAATGATAAACAGGTACGCGATTTAGCATCGCAATATTGCAAATTTCAGGAAGAATGCCCAAGCCCCTTTCATGTGGTAGAAACTTTGAAAGTATCCTTGAGCCAGTCAGGATTTAAGGAGCTCGATGACTCAAGTGATTGGAGCCTGCAAATTGGTGCAGGTTATTTTGTTTGTCACAGAGATGGAAAAAGCTTACTGACTTTCAAAGTAGGCGAAACTGCTCCGCAGAATAATGGTTTTCATCTCGCTTGCGCTCATACAGATAGCCCTAGCTTGCGTCTCAGATTGAACCCGTTCGCTACCAAAGAAAATCTCTTGCAAGTACTAACCCAATATCATGGTGGCCTAATTGCCCGTACTTGGTTGGACAGACCTATGAACCTTGCAGGAGCAGTTTATAAGTTACCGAGGTCGGGTAATAGCATTACGATTGATCAAGAGGCCTTGTTGCCTGTACCTCAGAGAATCCTTGTGCAGTCAAAAAAACCCTTGATGGTTATTCCAGATATTGCAATTCATCTGGATCGTGAGAAAAACAGGTCTGGCAAGATAGACTTCGAAACTATGCTTTCGGCAGTCGCTGCGGTTGATGGTAGTCTAGATGAGCAGAAAAAACGTTTTTGGGAATGCCTTGGACAGTCTAGTGAGGGTGTCGATGGATTTGAATTGTCTTTAGCTCCCTACTTTCCGCATGTTCAGGTGGGTGTTGACGGTGAGCTGATCACTGGTCCACGCCATGACGACCTTGCGATGGTTTTTGCAATCTACAAGGGGCTCACAGATGCAGGTAGTTCAATTCCTGCAAGTAAGACTCTTTTAGCGGGTTTCTTTGATGCTGAAGAAACAGGTTCGCAGACTTCTTCGGGTGCTGCATCTTCCTTTCTTCCTCATATTTTGAGAAGAATATGTCAGAGTCATCCAAAGTACAATCCGAGTGAACAAATTGAACGTGCATTTAGTCAAAGCTTTCTCATTTCAGCTGACATGGCTCATGCCTATCATCCAGCACATCCTCAAAAGTATGATCCTCACCATAAGTTGCTTATTAATAAAGGAATAGCGATAAAAGACAATGCCAATGATCGCTATGCAACTTCGGGACAATCTGCAGCAATTTTTAGAGGTATTTGTGAGGCAGCAAAAGTGCCAGTGCAAAACTATGTGAATCGACAGGATATTGGTTGTGGAAGTACGATTGGTCCAATTCTAGCCGCACAACTTAATTGTTTAGCTGTTGATGTGGGAACTCCAATGTGGTCCATGCATTCAAGTGCTGAGACTATGGGAGCGCTTGATTTATTTTATGCTAAAGAAGTCATGCAGACCTTTTTTGCAGGGAGTCCGACTTGATCATTCAAGGTCAGAAAGATTTAAAAGCATTGCTACATATTGGGTCTATTGTAGCAGATTGTTTACAAATGATGCTTTCCCATGTCGAACCTGGAATATCGACTGCAGAGTTAGATCGCATGGGCGGAGACTTTTTGAAGTCGCATCGGTCCGTTTCCGCACCACGATTGATGTATGAGTTTCCTGGAGAAACCTGCATCAGTGTTAATCAGGAAGCTGCACACGGGATCCCTAAGGAAGATCTTATACTTAAGGAAGGTGATCTTGTGAATATTGATGTGTCAGCAATGAAGGACCAGTACTTTGCTGACACAGGTGGTTCGAAACTCGTTGCACCTGCTTCCCTTGAGCTAAAGGCACTGTGTAAAGCATGTAAACGTTCGTTAAATCGGGCAATTGATGCTGTAAAAGCCGGTGAAAAACTTAATGTGATTGGTAAAGCAATCGAAAAAGAAGCAAAAAAATCTGGTTTTAAGATCATCAAGAACCTTTGTTCTCATGGGGTGGGACGCAAGCTCCATGAAGAGCCTGAACTGATACCCGGTTATTTTAAGCAAGATGAAACTCGCAGGCTCAAGGAAAATATGGTCATTACCATAGAGCCTTTTCTTTCTACAGGCACCGACTTAGTTAGTGATAGCAAGGACGGTTGGGCTCTACTTAATCAGTTGGGTAGCTTTTCTGCTCAGTTTGAGCACTCTATGGTGATTACTAAAAAGAAACCTATAATCCTCACTCACCCAAGTTCTCAAAGCTAAGAGCTTTGCAGCTCTTACACCATCTGCTAAAAGACAATCAAATTTGTTCCAGTGTATAACTTGTCCTCATTCTTAAATTTTCGCTTGTATTTATACACCAATTTTAATTATAGTTTGTATTCTATATTGGCCTGGCCATTTTTTAATGGTGCCTATCGATCGATAAATAAAAGCAAGAAGTTATAAGAGATAGTAACTACTCTAGTCTATTTTTATCTAGATTTGTTGGTCTTTTACTAAAAAGGGTTCTTATGATAGTCAAATATAGTTCTGCTGTCTTATTAGGTCTAGCATTGAGTCTACCTTCTTTTGCAGCTACGCAAACCATCGACTTGAATCAGCTGTTAACGATATTGCAGGGTGCTGAGTCAGATGCTGAAGAGGATGGTGATTACAGTAAAGTATCTGATGAGCAAAATTCTTTAGAGTCTTCCATAATCAAGATCATGGTGACATCAAAAGATTATGATTTCAGTTCTCCATGGAATGCTCCTGAAAAGAAGGCTGGTTCAGGGTCAGGCTTTGTTGTAAGCATTGGCAATAAGCTTTATATCATGACTAATGCCCACGTAGTGGCTGATGGTGCATTCATTCAGGTTTTAAAACCACACACCTCAAAAAAGTTCAATGCTCAAGTAAGTTTTATCGGACATGAGTGTGACCTAGCAGTACTAACAGTAGAAAATTCCTCAGACTTTTTTGAAGGCATTGAACCCCTTGAGTTTGGTGAAATCAGTAAGAACCAGAAAATAACCGTCTATGGTTATCCTGCAGGTGGAGAAAGCCTTTCTGTCACCCGTGGATTGAGTGGTAGAACTGAAGTTCAAGATTATGTTCATAGCGGTACTGAGCTTCTTTTAACTCAAACTGATGCACCGATTAATCCGGGTAACAGCGGAGGACCAGTTCTTGATAGAAATGACATGGTTGTCGGGGTTGCATTCCAAGGTACTGATGACTTGCAAAACACTGCGTATTTTATTCCAACCCCAGTCATTGAGCATTTTGTTAAGGAAGTTGAAAATGGAGACTATCGGGGTTTCCCTGTACTAGGAGTTACCTTTCAGGAGCTTCAAAATCCAGCATTAAGAAGAATGCATAAGATTCCTGACGATCAATCTGGCATGTTAGTAGCAGGTATTGCGCCCACTTCGCCAGCGAAAGGGGCCTTGCAAATAGGAGATGTAGTTTTATCATTAAATGGAACTCATGTTGACAACGATTTGAAATACGATTTTCCAGGAAAATTGAGAATCAGCTATGAACATATTGTCAGAAGTAGTTTTATGGATGATACGCTCCAACTAAAGACCCTAAGAGATGGGGAGGAGCTTGATATTGAGCTAAAACTAACAGCCGATCGTAAGACAACCGAGCTTGTAGAAAAATTTAACTATGATCAAAAACCTACTTACTACATTTATGGAGGCTGTGTATTTCAACCATTAGTAGGAGGATGTCTGACAGGTAACATTTCTCTTGATATGTTAGGCTATCTCAATAAAGAGAAAAAAGAAGCTGATCAAGAGATAGTAATTTTAAGTCAGGTTCTCCAAGCTGAAGCTAATGAAGGGTATGAGAGTTTCGACGGTGAGGTTGTTAAAGAAGTCAATGGAGTAGAGGTAAAAAATTTGAAACATATGATTGAATTGTTGAAACAAAATGAAGGTCTTTTCCAAAAAATTCTGTTGTTAAATAAAAGACTGATTGTCTTGGATAGAGATGTAGCAGAAAGAGATGGGCCTGATATTTTGACTAGGTATGATATTCCCGCAGCTCAATCTGAGAATCTCTAATAACTGACTTTTCTTACTCAAGGGGCTGATTAAAAGAGATTTGATTTTTTGGTAGTAAATCAAAATGCAAAACAGCCTTTTATTATTCTTTTTTAGTATTTTCACCGGCAAGGTCTGCCGAACCTTATTCAATTCATAAAACCATCATTTATATAAATATTATAGTGTCTTATCACTGCTAAATGAATGAAAATGTATTCAATGTATGAGATAAGGATAGTTTTTTACGCTTTTTAGGCAATGTTGTAGTGCCGATTTTTACCAAAAATTGCCGAAAAGATTTTTGGACAGAGCTTAGAAATTTTTTTGTGCTATTCAAGTGTCAATGTCTGATGAGAATAACTTTGAAAAAGAAAGTTTAGAAGTTTTTTTTTTTCAATCTAACTAACTAGATAGCAAGTACAATGAATAAGTTTTAAATTATTTAATGCTCAAGACGAAGAGTCTGTAAAATTTGGCTCAATCAAAGCAACATTTTTGGTCAATATAAAAATCGTATAAATCCTAATTTGAATATTTTAGAGGAATCACAATCAAATTAGGAGTATGATTATGCAAACAAGTACGGATAAATTTGGCAAGAATATCGTAGTTAAAACATTTTTTAAACCTGGTGAGTTCCTGGATGATATCCAGATGCAAGCTCTATATAAAGATTTGTTACGTATCAATCTATCAAAAGAATCACCTATTCAACATCAGCTAATCACTGAAAACCGACCTTTTAATGAAGTTAAAGAAATTTATTCAAACATTCTTGTTGCTTGAATTCAATAAGAAAATGCAAAAATAATCTTGCCGTCCAGAATTCAAAACAAATTTGTGCTTGAAAAAAATATTTTCATCAAAATTCCCCTTCCTAAGATGTGTTTAAGAGCTAATAAGAGAAAAATCTTAAGTT
>JBGCDR010000175.1:0-8307 GCA_045105515.1 Oligoflexales bacterium | reverse complement strand
ATTATGGAAGAGCAATCACAAAAACGGAGGAAAAGTTTCATGACAACCTAAAAATAATCGGGCAATACTTAATTTAAAAACCCTTAAAATTACAACGATAAATCCCGCCAATCAGTTATTGAAATTCCTATACATAAATTTATGCCAAAAAATTTGACTACATTTTATGATAGTATTTTGTAAACTGCTGAGCAACTTAACGATTCACTTTATTTTTTTTATGATAAGAGTTTTGGATCAAGAGCATCTCTGAGAGCATCTCCTACAACATTTAATGGATAAATGATAAAGAACATAGCAAATCCTACAGTCACTAACGGCCACCAAATACCATTGACCAACTCTCCAGGAACATCAGCAATTATACTCCCCCAACTAGCACCATCTTGAATTCCAACACCTATATAAGTTAATAGAACCTCAGATTTTATTGCACTAAGCACAACTAAAGATGCCGTAATAATAGCTAGATGGATTACATTGGGAAGCATATGCTTAACAATTATAGTTATATTTCGTGCTCCATAAAGTTTACAAGCTAGAACATATTCAAGGTTTTTATGCTTTATGAATTCTCCGCGAATCATCCGACAAAGCCCTACCCAGTAGGTTGAAGCCATAGCTATGCAAACGGCTAACAAACCTTTACCTAAGGTATATGAGATAGCAATAATAAGTAGTATTCCTGGAACAGAAGCAACCACAGAATAAAACCAGATTATAAAATGATCTACTTTCCCACCAAAATACCCAGCTAGTGCTCCTAATGCTAGTCCCCAAGGTATCGTAATTATACTTACAATAAAGCCCATAGTAATAGCAGTTTTTGCTCCAGCAAGAACTTTATAGAGCGTCGAACGACCAAAGACATCAGTTCCACATAATTTAGCAAATCTCCAACTGGGTGCTTCATAGCTTTCTCCAACTCGCATCTGAAAATCAGGAATTAGGTTCAGAAAGCCTGCAATGCCAATCAAAACATAAATCAAAATCAACAAAAAACAAAAAACAACATGCTTTTGCTTTATCAAAATAATAAGTGCTCTTTTCCCTAAAGACTCGCCCTTCAATAAATTGCTCTCTTCTGTCTGCACCATAACTCCTATTTCAGCTAATCAAGTGTCACCCGAGGATCAAAAAAAGCGTAGAGAACGTCAGTAATTAGATTAAAAATGGAGTACAGTATTGCCATAACTATAGTAACTCCCTTTAAAATTGGAAAGTCTCCTTCATTTATCGCTGTGATGGTTACATCTCCAATTCCAGGAATGCCAAAATAGCGTTCCATGACAAATGCTCCAGTAATAAGAAAAGGTACTGCTACCACTGTATGAGTTAGAATTGGAATCATAGCATTTTTCAGGACATGAATAAATAATACCCGACTGTAACCAGCACCTTTAGCCTTAGCAGTACGACAATAATCTGCTTTAGTTTGGTCTAAAAAAATTGTACGAAAAATTCTTATGTCTGGCCCCATGGATACCAGAATCATTATAAACCAAGGCAAAACAAAGTATATCAAGCCTGAGAATCCTTCTTCGTATCCCTGAATAGGGAACCAATCTAATTTGTAAGCAAGAAAGTATTGCAATAAAATTATGTAAATTAAATATGAAACACTCATGCTAAAAATAAAGATAAATCGACTAACATGGTCAAAAAAACTATCACGCCAATATGAAATAAGTAGAGAAATTATAATATTGATAAAAATTCCAGCTACAAACGGTGGCACGGTTAATTTTAAAGAAACCATAGCTCCCTCTCTAAATATATCTGATAGGGATTCACCAGTAGTAAATGACTTGCCAAAATCTAAGGTAATAATTTGCCATAGAAAGTCAAAGAATTGTGCATACAATGGTTTGTTAAGCCCCCATAGATTGCGAAGTTCCTCTATGGCAGCTCCAGTTGCATGCTGTCCTAGAGCAACACGAACGGGATCTTCACCAAAATATGTAAACAATACGAAGGTTAAAAATGCTACTCCAATGATAATAGGGATCATGTATAGTAGTCTGCGGAGAATATAAACTAGCAAGTCTTAGTCCTTTGTGTGCCTGAGGGAGATCTCTCCATTACAGTCGAGATGACGATCTATAGCCGGAATGGCGATTTATAGCCACTATGACGGATTTATAGTCGAGATCACAAACTATACGATCATTTTCAAACTCAATCGAGATCACAGAATTTAGTACCATTTCGAGCGGTTTGTCCACCCTAGCTTCAGAGTTGGTGGAAAGCAAGTAATCTATTCAATTGAACAAAGATTTCAGATAAAAAAACACAATGCCCTCACTTTGTATAAATAGGTGCTTGATCAATATTGATATACTTAAAGGGAAGGAATATCATAATATTCCTCTTAAAGTTTTTAATATTTTTTTGGATCAATCCAGAAACAAGAGGCGTATAATCTAAGATAAAAGGGACCTCAGCCTTCAAGATAGTCATCATTTGCTTTAATTTTTCAAATTTTACTGGACTATCTGCCATAAATCTAATTTCTTCATATAGTTTGTTATATTCACTATGGTTAAAAAAACTATAGTTAGAGTCCCCTATATTTCCTCCATAAAACAACTGAAAGAAATTTTCGGCGTCAGGATAATCTGCACCCCAAGCCCAAGAAGCGATATCATATTCACCTTTTGCCAAAGTTTGTGTATGAGTAGACCATGTTTTGTAGTCAGGTTTTAGCATAATGCCAATTTTAGCTAATGAATTTCGGATAAACTCAAAATCTTTTTTTTGTGCTGATCTAGACTCTGGTATGGTTAAAGTCAAGCTCGGGAAACCAGATTTTTCATTATATCCTGCTTCAAAAAGTAGCTTCTTTGCCGATTCAAGATCGTAATCATACCAAATTTTTCCGATGTCTTTTTCACTACCCGCAATGGACTCTGGTACTATTGTGTAGAGTTTATTGCCCCTACCATTTCTAAGCAGTTCAATCTTACGATTGATATCTATTGCCATAACAATTGCCTGTCTCAGCTTCTTATTTTGGCTAAGCAACGGATTCTTCATGTTGAAATAATAAAAAGAAGCCGACAGACCAGGTTCCGTATAGAGACTATATTTTTTAGCTTCTTCTGTTTTCAATCTAAATTGACCATTTTCATCTTTAGTAGCCATTTTTATAAAATTATCACGATCGAGTCCTACCCAAGAAAGCTGACCTTTCTTAAACTTAAGCATTTGTGGCTGCGACTCAGGAATAAAGTGGATATTCACAGATGAAAGCAATGGAAGCTTTTTCCCCGCATCAGCTAAGAAACCTTTTTCTTTATCACCATCTTCTCCCGAATCTGGATACTTTTTAAAGTACCTCTGATTCTTAATGAATCTCATGGTCTGCTTCTTCTTATATTCCTCCAAAATAAATGGCCCTGTACCTACCGGATGACGGGCAAACTCCTCTTTATAATGGCTTACCGCTTCATGAGGGATAATAGCAAGGCTACTAGCAGCAAAAGAATAAAGGAATCTTGGATTTACACGTTTAAGCTTAATCTTAAATTCATGTTTGTTTATGATTTGTAAACCTGACACCTTTTCGCTTAAATGATCAATTTTAGCTTTACCACTTTCTTTAGTTTTTTCTCTATAAGCATTCAAACCCTCTATAACTTCATCTAACAAAAACCAACTTTTTACATTTAAATTTGCATCAGCAAATCTCTTGATTGTGTATAAGACATCTTGAGCAATAAGCTCTCTGCCTTTACCATGTACAAAACACTTATCATCATGGAAAAAAACACCTTTTCTTAATTTAAATGTGTAGGTCTTCCTGTCCTGTGATACTTGAGGCATTTTTTCTAGTAAACTTGGTATTAACTCATAGGGACGTTTTAGGTAATGATAGTCTAACAAAGTATCATAAAGGTTTGTAATAAATGAACCGGAAATTTGATCTAGCTGAGCAACAGGATCAAGAGTTTTTGGATCTGTAGAACGTGCATAGTCAATAGTTCCTCCCTCATTGGTTAAAACAGCTGCTCTCTTTAAGCTTGAAGACTCTTTTTCTTTCTTACAAGACCAATTTGCAAATAGTAAGATAATGATAGCTACTCTAAGAATCATTATGGACTCCATAAATTTCTTCGGCAAAATGGCATGCAACCTGGTGACCATTTGCTGACTTATGATTGGGTTCCCGCAATAACGGCCTTGTTACTGCACATTCTGGTTTTTTGAAAGAGCAGCGTGTTCTGAACGGACAACCTGAGGGAAGATCAATTGGTGATGGCAGCTCACCTTTAAGGTCTATTCTCGACTTTTTCGAATTTTTATCAAGGCTGGGAATTGCTGTTAGTAGTGCTAGAGTATAAGGATGCATTGGATTCTTAAATACCTGATCAGCTGGCCCCATTTCAATAATATAACCCAAATACATAACAGCAATACGGTCAGAGATGTATTTTACCACTAGTAAATCATGAGAAATAAAAATAATAGTCAATCCCAAGATCTTTTGCAGTGAAACTAACAGATTCAGTATCTGAGATTGAATTGAAACATCCAGCGCAGATACAGGTTCATCAGCAATTATAAGATCTGGATCTAGACAAATAGCCCTAGCTATAGCAATTCTTTGTCTCTGCCCCCCAGAAAATTCATGAGGAAAGAGCTCTAGGCAAGAGGGAGGTAGACCGACCAATTCGATCAACTCTTCTACTTTTTTATTTCTTGAAGACTGACTGCCTTTTTTATTTATAACAAGAGGTTCTTCGAGAATTTTACGGATGGACATTCTGGGATTCAAAGAACTAAATGGATCTTGAAAAATCATCTGAATATATTGACGATAAGGGCGCAATTCATGCTCTTCCAATCGTCCAAAATTAATATCTTTAAAATAAATCTCCCCTGAACTAGGTTCGTATAACCTTACTAAGGTTCGTCCCAAAGTTGTTTTGCCACACCCAGATTCACCAACAATTCCAAGAGTTTCACCTTTATTCAAGTTAAAGCTAACATCATTAACAGCCTTAACTGAACCAATGTTGCGCTTAAATATACCTGCTGTTATAGGAAAGCTTTTGTTGAGTTCTTTAACTTGCAGAAGAGGGGGCATTGGAATTCCTTAAATGACAGGCTACAGAATGTAGACTACTAAGTGCCTTAAACTCAGGTTTTGTTTCACAGGCTGTGAATGCAAAAGGACAGCGGTTTTTATATCTGCATCCTGGAGACCGTTGTTTTATAGAAGGAACCATTCCCGGGATAGTAGCTAAAGGAGTTTCCTTTGTGTGTTCTGGCCTTGGAATCGAAGCCAAAAGAGCTTGTGTATATGGATGTTTTGCTTGGGTAAAAAGGCTAGCAACATCAGCCTTTTCTACCACCTTTCCTCCATACATCACCATTACTTCATCAGCAACTTCAGAAACTACTCCTAGATCATGTGTGATGAATAGAATGCCCATCTGCATTTCCTCTTGGAGTTCTTTGATAAGGTCAAGGATCTGTGCTTGGATCGTTACATCAAGCGCAGTGGTTGGTTCATCTGCAATCAGTATTTTGGGATTACAAGCTAAAGCCATAGCAATTAGAACACGTTGACGCATTCCACCAGAAAGTTGGAAAGGATACTCATTCATACGTTTCCTTGCCTCCGGAATTTTTACTCTCTCCAATATTTCTTGGGTATGCTTATGGATTTCTTTACGGCTGAGATTATGGTGAATTTTGAACACTTCACCGACCTGTTGCCCGATAGTATAGACGGGGTTGAGAGCTGTCATAGGTTCCTGAAAGATCATGGTTATGTCGTTTCCGCGGATTCTAGCCATTTGCTTGAAAGACAGAGGAACAAGATCTCTTTCGAGAAGTTTAATTTGTCCTTCTGAGATCACGCCGTTTTCAGGTAGGAGATTCATGATCGCCAATGAAGTCACAGTTTTCCCGCAACCTGATTCTCCAACCAAAGCCAAAGTCTTACCGATGCGCAGCTCAAAATTAACGTGAGAAATGGCATCATAAACCTGATTATCACTACGAAAGCCAACACGAAGGTCTGTAACTTCCAAAAGAGTATCTGTTGGGCTCATAAAGTTCGCTTATTCAATTGAGAAATAAGATCTTGATATACTTATAGTTTAAAGGATATTGGCATGAAAACAAGTCTTGCTACATTTGGGCTCTTCATAAGAGACCAACTTACGATCTTATCAATGACCAAGAACATTAATGACTATAACTTTAATTATCATCTATAAACATTTGTATATATTCATTTATTAAATATTCTTAAACATATTTTCAATTAATCCCGAACAGTATATTAACTTAAAAGTAATTAAAAAATTTACAATTGAATAAAAGCGAGATTCCTATGAAAAGGGCACAGAATTTTTCGTACTCTGACCAATTGGCGAGGCGAATAAAAGGCGAAATAAATTATCGACCAGTAGAATCTGGTGTGAAGAGCAAAATGAATGAGCTTGACAAATCAGCTAGGATTCGGATCGTGACAATTGTCAGCCTTGTAGCTCTTGGTTACATTTATTTAGTTTAGCTGCTTAGAATAAGCATAGATAAGTCCACAAATTCTATAATTAGCTTGAGAACTAAACCTTGCAAGCCAAAATTCTTGAAAAAATATATAAAAATCCGGTAGGAAATTAAAACGGTATCTTCAATAACCTGAGTCTCAAATAGTCAGGCGCTCTTTACCTAGATTTTTCTTTATCAGTTGATCTGGTTTTTCTTTTGTTTCGGCGGGTTCTTTTTCAGCAGCTCCACTGAAAGGCTCCTCTGAATTATTGAGAATTTTCTCCACGCCCAGCCCTTCTTCATACATTTTAGCAAGGCATTCTTGAGCCTTTTTATATCCTTTCTTTGAAGCTAGCATATAGAGGCGCACTGCTTCATAATAATCTTGTTCAACTCCTCGACCATTTTCATACATAGATGCGAGGTGTGCCAGAGCTTTGGGATATTCTTTCTCTGCTGCTAAGGTAAAGAGACGAATTGCTTCATAATAATCTTGTTCAACTCCTCGACCTTCAAAATACATTAAGCCAAGATTGTTCTGAGCGCGAACTTCTCCTTGCTCAGAAGCTAGTGTATAGAGTTTAGCCGCTTCTTCTTCATCTACCTCAACTCCCAGACCTTTGTCATACATGTATGCTAGTCTCTCATGTGCTATAGAACATCCTTGGTCTGCAGAAAAGGAAATATTTGTATAGCCTTTTTATAAGCTTTACCTTTTAGCAATAAGTCACCAAGAGTTATTTTAGCCATTAGACCCTTTTGCTTTAGCCCTAATATGTAGGTCAAGTGTGCCGATTGATCGAGGGTAACCTCAAAACCTTCACTCTCTTCGGTATTAGCAAGGGCTACTTTGCACATGATATTCAAGACTAAAAATAACAATACATATTTTTTCATTGCTTACTCGTTTAAAACAATTCTTATGAAACAATTGAAATATCATAACTATCATTTTGAGTTTAGCCTTTCAAGATTCAATCCAGCCAGGCTCCTAAATTTAAAGGTATTGACTATACCTCTCAAATACAATCCTGAAAGGAGCAAGTGGGTCTAATAGAACATAAGATTTTGATTTAGCTTACGTAATCATAGGTTTGCGCAATAATTTTTCGCTAGACTTAGCAGGTTTTAAGGATGAGATCAACAGTGTCAGCTATGATTCTGCAGACCTGCCTTATGTAAGACAATTATTAATCCTTCTTTTTCTGCAGAAGAAAATTCTGTAGAACAAAATGAATTTTTGAGAGAAGTAGTCTGAAAAAATAAATTGGCCCAGCTCATTCTAAATAGATAATCTGGACCATACCTATATGAATTCGTATCATTTTTCGCAAATAACTCGATAACCCATTATACTAAGTGTCTTATTTCGAACCTTATTAGTGGGAAAATACCACTCGCGAGAATTTTGCAAGTTTAGATCTTCAACCAAAGCACTCTCAGACTCAGCAAACTCACCTACACAGAATACCTGTGGTTTGCGCTTGCTATTCTTGTCAGTAAGTCCATCAAGTAAATAATCTAGACTTTTGCTATTGATAAGGTTCATATTCTTAGCATCACACTGGTCTCTAGCTTCATCAAGATTAACAACTGTCTCGTTTTTATTAGGAAAAGATAAAAAGGTCCCATCTGAAAATTCAAAACCTGTTGCGGTTATAGTTACTGGCAAGACGAAGATTAAGCTCCCATTAACACCTACTTTCCATGTATAATCACTGAAACCGCAAAAGATATGATGTAAAAACAGAAAAAACCGCCATATAATATATATGTAATATCAACATGCTATGATTAAAC
>JBGCDR010000174.1:0-6531 GCA_045105515.1 Oligoflexales bacterium | reverse complement strand
AGATCGGCATTGTGTTGGCGGTAAATATAGACACCGACACCGCCGTGATTTTTTTTACATAATTAAAATCATCGGAAACTCTGTCATAAATCAATTTTAGAGGATCTTTCTACAGATTAGGTCCTAGATGCCAGTATATCATGTTAAAGATGGTAGCACGCTCGCAATAGATAAGGGTTATCATCCTGTGGTCGTTGCACCTGGTTATCAAATGTATTATTTTACTATCATAGTTGGAAAAACCGACTCATCTTTAATTCAATATTTTCATCCAGATCATAAATTTCAATTAGAGACCATTCCGGGGATAAAAGATATGATTGCAGCATTTAAATGAGGTGAGATATGTTGGTTTCCTTAAAAAATATTTTACCCGAAGCTGCAATATCCTCTTATGCTGTTGCTGGATTTAATGTCTTTGGTTTTGAAGACGCTTTCACTGTCGTAAAGGTGGCTGAGGCTATAAATAAGCCGGTTATTTTACTTTGTAATAAAGACTGCGTGAATCATATGCCAGTGGAGATCATTGGACCTATGCTTAGGCAAATAGGAAATCAGACAAAGGTTCCTGTTTGTGTTCATTTAGACCATTGTAGTGATGAAAAACTTATTTTAAGGGCCGCTAAATCTGGTTTTACTTCTGTAATGTTTGATGGCTCCCACTTACCTATAGATGAAAATATTGCCAAAACAAAGACTGTTGTGAGAATGATGAAAGAATTTAATGTTTCTGTTGAAGGAGAAGTAGGTTCTATTCCATATGCAGATTCAAAACAACTTAGAATTGAATTGACCGACCCTGATGAACTAAGCTTATTTACTCAAGAAACCATGGTCGATGCAGTTGCTGTTTCTATAGGTAATATCCATCGTCAAGAGGAGAAAAAAGCAGTTATCAATTTTGACTTATTAGAGACAATTTCAGCAAAGGTAGTCACTCCTCTTGTTATTCATGGAACTTCTGGAATTCAAGACGAGGATTTGAAGAATCTTAGTGTTTCTCAGGTTGCAAAGTTTAATATTGGTACCTGCTTGCGACAGGCTTTTGGTGAAACTTTGAGAAAGGCAATGAATGAGCACCCTGAAAAATTCGACAGGTTGTATTTTTATAAAAAAGCCATGTTAGCCTGTGAGTCAGTTGTAGAAGAAAAAATGCGGCTTTTGTCAAAATAATTTCTAATAACTAAATGATGCCATTTCAGGGTGATTAACCTTAAGTAACAAACAGAGAAGGTCATAACCTTAACAGCGACTTTATTCTAGATACTTTCTTTAGATAGAACTGATTGGCTTTTTTTCATGTATTTTAGAAATTTAAAGCAGCCTTCGATACTAGCGTTCCGTCACAGGAAAGTTAGGTATTCCTATTTGGGACTTTTACCAAAAATTGTACTGCTTAAGGTGAGGTGATATTCAGATCGGCGTTTTCGAATGGGGGCCAGGATTTAAATACCTTCCCCGAAGGAGTACCGCGTGAAATATCCGATCGACCACCCCGCTAGCATTTCCCAGTAAAATCACCTCTTCGAGGCTTTGTTACAAAAACTAAATGTATTTCATCGCTGCTAACACAATCTTTACAAAGATATCAATACCTTAAAATATTTAGGACCTTTTAGCTATGGATCAGGGCATTAAGTATGGTGCGGTGAAGACTTTTCTCTTTCGTTTTAACAATTAAATTGAGTAGGATGAGCATTTAGCTACCGGTCAATTTAATAATCTGCTTTGGAGGAAATCCCATGACATCGTACCCTCATCTTCTTGCTCCCTTAGATTTAGGCTACACGAGCCTTAAGAACCGCGTATTGATGGGATCCATGCATACTGGACTAGAGGAACATAGCAATGGTTTTGAACGAATGGCCGCATACTATGGAGAGAGGGCTTCCGGAGATGTGGGCCTTATTGTGACAGGGGGAGTAGCTCCGAATCGTTCAGGTTGGGTAGGACCTTTCTCAGCAAAATTAACTAATCGTAAGGAAATGCAAGAGCATCGCGTTATAACTACTGCTGTGCATGAACGAGGTGGTAAGATTGCCATGCAAATTCTTCATGCAGGTCGCTATGGCTATCATCCTCTAGCGGTCGCTCCATCACGTATAAAGTCGCCTATTTCACCCTTTAGCCCTTGGCCTCTGCCTGGATTTGCCGTTGAAAAAACCATTGAAGATTACGTGGATTGTGCGTCCTTAGCTCAAGATGCTGGTTATGATGGGGTAGAAATCATGGGTTCTGAAGGCTACTTAATCAATCAGTTTATCGTAAAACATACTAATAAACGCAAAGATAAATGGGGTGGCAGTTTTGAAAATCGTATCCGCTTCCCAGTTGAAATTGTAAAACGAACCAGAGAGAAGGTAGGAAAAGAATTTATTTTAATCTATCGACTTTCCATGCTCGATCTTGTTAATAATGGGAGTAATTGGGAAGAAATAGTAAGTCTGGGCAAGGCTATTGAAGCAGCTGGTGCAAGCCTTATTAATACCGGCATAGGCTGGCATGAAGCTCGGGTTCCAACTATCGCTACCTCTGTTCCTCGAGCAGCTTTTACCTTTGTGACTAAGAAAATGAAGTCGGAATTGAGTATTCCTCTTATTTGTACCAATAGGATCAACACACCTGAGGTTGCAGAGCAAGTATTAGCTGATGGCCATGCTGATATGGTCTCCATGGCTCGGCCCCTATTGGCAGATGCGGATTTTGTAAAAAAAGCCAAAGAGGGTCGCAGCGAAGAGATAAATACCTGTATTGCCTGCAATCAAGCCTGTCTTGATCATGTGTTTAAGAGAAAAATCGCATCTTGTTTGGTCAATCCTAGAGCCTGCCATGAAACGGAAATCAAGGTCGAGGAGTCGAAAGAAGTTAAGAAAATTGCTGTTGTAGGTGCAGGACCCGCTGGTTTGTCTTTTGCCTGTACAGCAGCCCAAAGAGGCCATAAGGTTAGCTTGTTTGATAAGGCTACTGAAATTGGTGGTCAATTTAATATGGCTAAAAAAATCCCTGGAAAAGAAGAGTTTTATGAGACTCTAAGGTATTATCAAAAGCAGGTAGAGTTGCTTAATATCGATATAAGACTCGGTAAAGAGGTTGCTGGGCAGGAACTTACCGATGGTAAGTATGATGATGTTGTTATTGCTACTGGAGTAAAGCCAAGAACTCCTAAGCTTCAAGGGATTGAGCACAAAAAAGTACTGACATATATTGAAGTCCTGAAGGGTGCTCCTGTGGGTAAGGAGGTTGCAGTTATAGGTGCTGGTGGAATTGGATTTGATATAGCTGAGTTTCTTGTACATGATGGGGATTCGCCAAGCACTGATTTGAGTTTATTTTTAAAAGAGTGGGGCTTGGATCCGAAGTTGGAAGTCCGAGGTGGGATCAATCATGGAATTAAGCCTGAAGTAACACCTCCTGCTCGCAAGGTACATTTATTCCAACGAACCAAGGGAAAAATTGGTGCAAAGCTAGGTAAGACGACAGGGTGGATACATAGAGCAAGCCTTAAACATAAGCAGGTTAAAATGATTGATGGCGTGAGCTATGACAAAATTGATGATGAGGGACTACACTATAGCAGGGAAGGAAAATCTCATGTTCTTAAGGTAGATCAGGTAATCATTTGTGCTGGACAAACACCTGAACGAAGCCTTGCAGAAGATCTAAAAGACCGTAACTTAAATATACACTTAATCGGTGGAGCTTTTGAAGCTAGGGAATTAGATGCAAAGTATGCAATTGACCAGGGGACTCGTCTTGCAGTCAGGATATAAATGTCAAAAGGTAGTTTTAGTTTTAGGCTGAGATGTTTCTTCTTCTAAACTTTCTGCCACTTCATTCTGGCTATCCTCAAATATTTCTTTTCCACAAGCTCCTACATAGACAATGAATGACAGGGAGAGAAGCAGGAATAAGAACATATATTTGATTAGATTGAATAGCATTAAAGGACTCCGTTAACCTGTTCTAAGGCCTCTTTTATCATAATGTAGGACGTTCAAATTTATCATAGGTAGAATATACCGGTCTGTTCTGCAAGAGTTTGTGCCTTCATTAACCATAAATTTATTGTCTTCTATGGACGAAAAAAATAATATATTACTGTCTCTTAAATCAATTCGGAGAATACATGTGAGCAAATGCGTTTCCATGAAGGTTTTCTTTCTTATTTCGATTTTGATTTTTGATATCCCAAGCAAAGATTCGGTATATCAATATGGTGGAGCTAATAATTTGTCATTAGGACTAAGTCACAGGTGCTTTGAGAGATCGGAACAGGAGTCATGTTTTGTTGGACAGAAATTAACTATTGAGCATAGTTTTCTCAGTAAAGGTAAATCTCATGCGCCGGAATATCGGCCCCTTGATATTAAAGATGTTGGTAGTCTTAATAGAGGATATTATCATTATGGCAGCGGTGACGTTCTACTCGCTATGATATTAGTTTATTTCTTTATACTTGTATTTTTTGTCTATATAGTACCAGGGGTTGCTTGGATTTTCGGTTCCATTTTTGCAAACTACCTTGAAAGTGGTATTTATGCTAGTCACCTGATGTTGTCTGAAGGCCAAGGATCAGGAGTAAACTCCTTAGGGGTAAAGATTTCCTCATACCCTTTTCAAAATATTGATTTTAACTTTTACCTTGGAGCTGCTTATTCATTTACAAGTTTAACTTCAGATAAAGCAGAAGGTGGTTCTATGCAGTTTGGGATAGGTCTAGTGCCTAAGAGATCTGGGTTTATAGCGGCCTTAGAATTCGAAAAACTTTTCCTTAATGAAAAGATTAAGAATATTCATGCGCAGGAAATTTTAGAAGATTCAAAGAATTTGGGGCAATCATCGTTAGTTCTAGGATGGCGATTCTAGAATCGATTTTCATAAAATTTTAGGAAGCAAAATGGTATCCAAGTTGGTTTGATAGTTGTTTAATAACTTCTAGCGCTCCCTGACTATTCCCTTTTCTGTTAACACACGGATTTGCTGCTGCTACTCCAGCCTTGCCTACAGACGAAGCTACCATGACTCCTGAAACAGAACTTTTCCCTGGCATACCTACTTCTAAAAAGAAACTACCGGATTCATTGTACAGCCCACAGGTTGCCATGATTGCCAGCACGTACTTAACCGTATTGGGTGAAAGTATTCGATTTCCTTGCGAATCTATGCCCCGATTAGCCAGTAGAAAAGGTAAAAACGCAATTTGACTAATATTTGCTTCACAACTGCAAAGGTAAAAATAGCTTTCTAAAACAGAATCTACATTTTTGGAAATTTTACCATTACTTTTGAGTAGGTATGCAAGTGATCGATTGCGGTCACCACAACGCCGTTCAGAAGCAAATACGCTCATATTAGGGTGGAGTTCGCTGGCAAATAGGGTATGACACCACTTACGAATCCAAGCAAAACGTTCTTCAGACGATCCAGGTATATAGTTGCACAGAGTTATTGCTCCATCATTCAGCATTGGATTTGCTGAAATAGGCCCAAATTGATCTAAACGGGCTACCGAAGAAAAATCAGCTCCTGAAGGTTCCACTCTTACCCAGTCAAAAACTTTATCTCCTAGTTCTTCCAGTAAGCCTATGAGAACCACGAGTTTCGATATACTTTGAAGAGTATATCTTCGATCAAGCTCATCTCCACTTGAAAATTTTGAACCATCGGTAAGCATAACACATGCGCTTAAAATATTTTTTGGTACACAAGCTAGCTCAGGAATATATTCAGCCACATCACCTGAAATCTGAGTGCGGGCAGATTTAATGATTTTATCCAGCAATTGCTGGTTCATGGTATTTTTAGCAATGAGCTTGGGTAAATTCAAAGAACAATATCCTTGAGAGATGAGTGCTATGTATACTAATTGAATTTATTTTTCTAGATTTTATCAGTAGGAATTCAAATAGTCAAAAGCTCTGTATGTAGAGTGGAATTTTGTGGAACTATGGAATAAACCAATGCTAATTTTGCCTAGTGCCAAGAGCTGCTGAACAAGCTCTATTAGGTGAAGAAATTTCTCAAATGCCAGTGAATGGTTTTTTCCTTTCTGATGATCCTGTAAATAGAACCGAAGAAACCAGTCGGCTGATTTCAGAAGAGTTGGATGATTTTTCTGAGCCTCTACAAAAAGAGCTCATGAGGAAAATCAATGTTCAAACAAAGGTTCCTCTAAAAAATTGTATATAGAAAATTTAGCTATTGTGGGAGCTGGGCCAGCTGGATCTATTCAAGCTCTTTTGGCATTTGAACAGGGTATAATGTTCATCTCATAGAAAAGAGGTTGGTCTTTGAAAGAAGTAAATTTTTCTGATTGATGAAATAGATTTTAATAAAAACGTTGAAAAATATATTTCTCTAAGTACCTTCGAAAAATTAACACAGTTTGACTGGTCAGGGTTGATTCAAGTAAGCTTTTAACCAAATTTTGAAGTACGTTAAAATGGGTTCAGCATATTTTTTTAACAAAATTTTTGTTGTCAAAAATATTTGAGATGTATTTTTTTGACTATTCAAGCATAATCTAACAAT
>JBGCDR010000173.1:0-16690 GCA_045105515.1 Oligoflexales bacterium | reverse complement strand
CTTAAGATTTTTCTCTTATTAGCTCTTAAACACATCTTAGGAAGGGGAATTTTGATGAAAATATTTTTTTCAAGCACAAATTTGTTTTGAATTCTGGACGGCAAGATTATTTTTGCATTTTCTTATTGAATTCAAGAAAGTGGTAGCGCCATCTCGCGCCACTCAGGACTAGAAACTTCTTTTTCAATGATGGTTGCTAAGTCTTCTGGTTTGTTCAAATCTAAGAACGAAAGATTGTGCTGTTTTAAACGTTTTTCCAACCAATTAGAGCCTCCCCTCAAACCAATTTTTTTCAACTCTGAATTTTCTAGTAAAACGGCATTCTTTCCGAGTAATAGGCTTTCAAGTTGGGTATCCTCTAAACCTGATATTCCTAGATTTTTATATAGAAAAGTATTATCGATCTCTACTGATTCACCAGCTTTTATTTGCGCTTCGGCCTTTGCAAAATTAACTAAGCCCTGCATCTTAGTCCATGCATAAGTGTAAATAATTGCTTTTTGATCAACTGTTAGATCACCCGAACGTAAAAGATTAAATTCAGCGGAGCATACATCCAGTATTTTTGTAAGAACACTTCCCGAAATGGCTACTTTTGCATCCCCATGAATTCGCAATCTATGAGTGACTTGCAATAGAGAATAAGTCGCGATATCGATGGATTCATCAGCAAAAAAATCAACCTCATTAGCATCGATTATTTTTCCTCGATAATTAATTTTTCTCGCTGTTGCAGTAACCTGATCTGCTTTAATTACTCCATCAAGATCGATATTTCGAGCGGAAAAGTTGACCTTTTGAGCATCATTAATTCTCGTACTCTTAGCTAAGACAATGTCTTCTTTAGCCTTAAAATCAAGTTGTTTAATACCATCCAGCACGGTATCTTTCAGGGTTACAGAGCCCTTGCTAGCTTCTACATACATTCTTGCAGATGACTCATTATTTGCCGAAGAAGGGGCATAGACATGAGCATTTTCCATACCTATACTAGAACCCTTTAGGTAAATCTCTCCTCCTTCATTAAGACCAATTTTTCCAGATAAGTACGTAGAATCGATGCTCTCAGAACTAAATCGCTGAGCTTTCTCGATCCGGGATTTTTTTGAGCTTTGTATATCTTGGGCTAAAATATCCACAATCGAAGCGGTGATAGCTCCTCCAAGAACAAGCCGTTGTTCATCATTTTTAATTTCGAGCTGTTCTAAGATTTTTAGCTGCGAAAGCTGCCGAAGGTTTAAATATCGGCTGGAACCTAATGCCGCCTTCACTGCATTAATTGCAGAAGGACCTATTACAAGCTTATCCCGCCCAAACATCTCCAAATCATAAGTTTCAATATTTCCATCAACGGTAACTATTCGTCCGAGAAGGGACATGGAATCTACATTAAGATTTCCTGTACTGGATAAGTTAAGAATATTAGATGTTTGAATATTAAGCTTACTCAGATTTAAATTCCTTCTAAGCTCAAAATCTGAAGCTTTAATTCCAAGAAAACAATCTGGCTTAAGTCTAAGTTTTGTGGCAAGGTGAACTGACTCTTGAGCATCAAGAGCCACTATTTTATAAGGCACATTGTAGGAGTCAAGACCCACATCACCTTTGCCTGAACGTAAGTAGAAAATGCTTGGTCGTTGATCTTCTTCTTCGTTTTCATCGATGCTTCTAGAGATAGTCAAAAGTTTAGGGTAAGACAACACCGCGCTTTTAACCTGCTCGTCCGTGTATTCATTATTAAGTTGAAATTCAAAGCTACTATAGACTTCCCCATGGTAAGAATTCACGTAGACTGCATTTGCCTTAATTTTGTTACGATGGCCAAAAAGACTTATACTTCTCCTTCCCTCTAAGAAGAAAACGTTGCTTATAAAACTAACATCTCCTCCTACTTTGAAGTACTGGGTGTTGAGTTCCATAACTGCCGAATCTAAAGTCGTTTGTTCAAGGTCAAGGCTTTCCAAAACACTGCTCAGACTTTCTTTGGACTCAACCCTAGAAAAGGAGGAAATCTTCAGTTTTTTGCCCAGAAATGCAAGCTTATCAGCGATAATTTGACTGTGTTTAAAGGAAACTTCGCTACCTGAAGACAAGAAGAGTTGCTTCGCTTCCGTCTGTGAACCACGATGAAAGTTTCCTTGGTATAGATCAAGATGAGCACGCTTTGTTTTGATTATGCCTTTTGAAGAAAAGTTATGACTAGTAACATGAAGATCATCGCAAATGAGTTCAGAAAGTTCATCACTGGAAAACCAATTTTCAGGGTTGCTACTTGTTAGCTGTATCTCCCTAGCCCTAAGATACGCATTTTTACCGAGGTGGAGACCTTCAAGCCGCTGGACACTAGGAACATTAAGCTCCCCAAGTACTTCTAGATTCTTAATGTTCAAGGTAACCCCAAAACCAAAGTTTATGTGGGCTTGCTTGTTAATAACTAGAGTTTCAGCCTCGATTTTTCCGGAATTGAGGTTAAGAGATCCACTCAAAACTATTTTTTGGGCACTAATATCTAGGGCGCGCGAACAAATCTCACTTTCGCCGCCTTTTATCTCCAGCTCTCCGTTTGAATCAATATGTAGTTCATTGATACCCAACTCATTGGCAGTAGATGGCTTCAAGCTTGACCCACCGACAAGGCTTAAATGATAGCCTGCAGGCAGGTTGGAGTCGATAAAATTACCGCTCTTAAGAGCAGTCTTGTGTAAATTGGAGTTAGAAGTAAGCTGAAAGACCCCATGGGATTGATTTCTTAGAAAGTCATCAGTCAAAATGTAACTAGCATAGGCAGGTGATTTAAACCCACAGAAGATCCATGTTAGAAAAAAAATAAATATAAAAAATCTCAATCTTTGGGTTTTCATGATGCCTACTTCAAATATTTTTAATTATAAAACTTTAATATCTAGTTCTAAATTTTTCCTTTGGGGTTTTGTACTAGTCAATTCCGGTTTCATGGTTTTCTTGACTTTTTCCTTTGTTTCATCTGAGTTTAATACATTAAAATCATATTCTCGGGAATTGACCCTATTGAGTTCAAATTGCATGGTGTCTGAAGATTTTAACGGAACTGTAAAATTTAGTTCTACATCAAAGAGCTCTTTTTTGACTTTTTCCCTTTCATTGAAGGGTCTTATAGCAATAAACTTAGTGGGTACATTTTGTATGCCTTTGTACTTTGGCTTGACTAATATAGCCAGATCCGGAGGCACTATCATTTCAAGCTCGGTGACTCCATTCTTTTTACTCGAAGAATTCACATTAAGATCAAAGAAGAAATTTTCAAAATATTCACTTTGAAATTCTATTTTTATTTCTAATGATTCCATGTCATGTTTTGAGATGATCTTAACTCTTTCTCCAGCGCGCAAAATCCTTAATTCTGGTTTAGGGATAACCTCTTTCAATCCTGAAATTGGGACCTTGCGCAGATATTTAGAAATATGTAAAGCATCACTTATAGTTCGAATGTTCTCTTCAAGTAATCCTTTTTGAGCATAAATTTCTTTTTCGGGGTACTTATCTAACTGCAACCCTGGAGTACTTAATTTTAAAGATTTATCCAGAGGTTCCCCTATAGAGACTGCCCATCGACTTCTGCCTTTTTTATAGCATGCTGCTCTCCAATCTCTACATCTGCAGGCCCCTTCCTGATCTTGCCAAAAGAAGTTGCTTTTACCACTATCTTTGAGAAGTTTAGCAAAGTCTGAAATATCCATAATGCTTCGGTAATCTACTGCAGCTAAGCACTGATTTGGGCTTTTATAGTGTTTATCGTCTTCACAATCTGAATTTTGATATAAGCTTAAGTCAAAGACGTTACTTTCTGGGGGGTAAAAACTAGCTCTTCCTTCCCACATAAGCTCAAACTTTGCTGGGTACTCATAACGGCTCTTCGCCTGTTCAAGACTCTCAAACCTCGAGGTCAGATCTTTGCTATCTCCACCTAGCATCCTTGCACCTTCAGCACCAGCTAATCCTCCAGAAGTGGAAATACTCCAAACTGCGTTTAGGGGGCGATCTTGAAAAGCTCTTAAAATTCTCGGCGTTTGCAAGGGAAAATATCCATAGTTGATTCCAGGATATCCCTTAGCTGGTTTTCGTGGATAATTATTAAGAGGTAATTCCTCTTTTTTAGAAAGCTCAATATAAGTAAACCCGTTTGGATGGTTGTGGCGAACTTTATCATCCTTACAATTGCTAAGCTCGTTTACTTCATTGCAAGAATCACAAGCTAGAAGTCCACTGCGATCGGCTTCCACACTTGCCCAGCGAGTTGGAAAATATACATCATATAATTTGCCATCAATTTTAAAACGGATTGCAGCAGAGTCTGGCCAATCTAATTGCCAATCATCCGAAGGAAAACCATCATCGTTTTCACCTGTTATTGGAAGTACATCATTCCCAAAATCTTTCTCTATCTTTAAAAAATCAATGACAAACCGGGATATCAGGTCAAAATTTGGGTTGTAAGCATTAGCCTGCCCCATCTCTCCAACTTTTTTAGGAGGGGCTTCTCCAAAAAAAGACTCTCTTCCTTGGTCAACTATCCCAAGTCGTTTTTCTGAATTTAGACCTATTTGATCTTCAAACTTAAACTCATCAATATATTTGAGGAAAAACCTTTGTTTTGCCGACTCAAAGAGGCGATCTATCATCAGGTCATATTCACTTCCTGACTCATCAATCTGCTCTAGATTAGTACTAGAATCAGCAAAAAAATCTTCTTCATCTTCGCATATATCTTGCTTCAGTTCAGCCTGTGATTTCTTAGCAATTTGCTCGGTCTTGGAATCGGTATTGTTTGGCACTGAAGAAAACCACGATGAGATCATCCCAAAAGTAGATGGAGCCGTCTCCTGGGCTGATTTTACTTCTTCTTCAACCCTTGAATCTATATTTTCCTCTTCTCCATCTAAGGACCTATTCCTAAGCCGTTCTTCTAGCTTATCCTTACCTAGAACGGCATAAGCGAAATCGATAAACTCTTCATTGTAGAGAGATATTTCCCCCCCAAATAGGCCATCATCTTCTACTTCATTCCATTCAGTTTCTTTATGCGCCCAAGCTTTACCCTGATGAGAGACATGCACTTCCTGAGCTACTCTTACGATAAAGTCAAGCTTTTCGCTAGTACTCAATAATTTTTCATCAAGCTCAGGAAACCCAGCTTTTAAAAAGAAGATCTGGAGGATTTGCCTAAGGTGAGCTGCATAAAGTGGCAAAATCAAAATCCGAGTGCTCTCTCCTGTCTCATTTGCCCTCCAAACTTTTGCCTTCTTTGTGTCAAGATGTAGCTCAGCTTCCCATCTTGCTCGAGTTGGCCCATTACGGTGGGTTTCAGTTCCGTGCCAGAAGTCAGCTTTGAAGCTGGGCTTTGCACTATTACTAGGAACGTGCCTTTTAGGTGTCGAGCCCTTTGTTGGCTTGCCGGGACTAGCATGCAAAGGAGTATGAGATGGGGCCACAAACTCCCCAACTAGAATGGTTAATATAAAACAAATATAAGAAAAGTATGCTGTCATTTTTCAGTCCTTTTAAGCCTTAAATAATCGTCAATTTAGAAAAGCCACTTACTGATATCAACTTCTCCACTCAGTGCTGAAGCTTTCTTAATATCAATATAAACTAGTTCAATTTTTGCCTCTTTTGATTTCTTATCAACACTCCGGGCAAAAACAGCCACCATATGAAGGTCTCCCCCATCTACTGATTCTGCTGTCTTCCATTTTTGATTATCGCGGTATTTTGATGCCACCCCTTTAGCTTGCTCAAATGGTGATTTGTGATTATCTCTTACCAACTTGAGATCATCGCTAACGAGAGCGTTATTTTCCAGTCCTTCTAAAACTTTATGGATCAATGTACAATCGGTAATATCATACCTTTTATATGGTTGATGCCAGCAATACTGTCCTTTGAGTTTGCCAAGTTTTCCGAGACTTCTGACAACAAATAAATCCCTGCCTGTATCAGAGCCATTGATTCCTCCTTTGGAGGTAAGATCTTTTATTTGATCCACAACTAACTCTACTAATTTATCTCTCCCGGCAGTGCGCTCCCGGCCTCTATGGTGATTCCACCAAACCCGATCTGGATTTTCTTCCTGTAAAAAATAATGTATGGGGGCACTACCTCGTTCTTGCATTTGGATGTTTTTTTGATCATCTAAACCCACCTGAACAATTTGAAGAGCTGCGGCCTGCTTTTCTTTTATATATTCTTTGTCTTTTTGATTGATCACATTTCCGTCAACAGAAAAATCTCCCTGATCTCTTTCAGATTTCCTATAAGCAGAAATAGTGCTATCAAGTTTTCCAGTTGAGTATTTAAGCATAATTCTTTTCTCTTCCAATGCATCAGCAAAGTTTTGTCGAAAATCATCTAAACCCATTTCCCATGCATTTTTGTTTACATTTTCGAAAAGGCGAACTACCTCATGAGCAGCAGTTTTATAATGAATAAAACGATTTTTGTTTTTTAAAGATTTACTATCTGACCATAGATATTCCTGATCAATGAAATAGATATTTATGTTTTCCTTGGCTGTACCCATCAACTCTCTTAAATGGGCGTGTAGCTGATTCCTTAATTCGGCCAAATAAGCAGACTCTCCATCTGAGCTAGATTTTTCTATATTTTCGCCGTTTTTAACCAAATCTAAAAAGTGGGTAAATACCACATGGAGAGGCCTAACATTGCCTGTATCAGAATTTGTTCGTATTTCGTTGATGGCTAATAATTGATTTTCTGTAGAACGTTTATAGCTCGAGCTATGGTCATCGTTCAGAATTTTTTGAGCATTCAACACAAGTACCAAACCATCCAAGGACTCAAAATCCTTATTTTGGACCATTGCTCGAAGAAGAGGGTTGGAGTTTACAGAGCCTTTTTTACTAAAAATATTGTCATCAGGAATAAATCCTCGTACATCAAGGGCTTTGAAGTGATATTGAGGTATCATTCCTACTTTTACGGTATTGATACTATCAAGAACTTCTCCATTTGCCTCGGTAGAGCCTTTCTGTACAGGATTAGGTCTTAAATATTTATGCTCATGGACATTGACTGAAGAACAAGTGGGGTCTTTGCATAGACGTACAAATTCCAGGGAATCACTGGCTAGTGCAGGAAGCTGGGCTCTTAGACTCCCAACCGTAAATTCATCGTTTCCATAATAGCTATGGGTCCAAGAATGATTAAAACCCCTATTTGCCCAAGCTGACAAAGGCAGGCCTGGGTACCCCATACCATGGGCCTCATCAATAGCCTTAGCAACCCCTTTATCAAGAGTGCTCGCAAAGTGATTAGCTGTATTTAGAAAAGTAGTTTTTCCAGATCCTCTTGGACCAAAGACAGCAATATTAATATTCGTTGAAAGGTCTTTCTGGTCCATAGGTGCCTGCCAACGGTCATCATTTGATTCACGAAGTTCAAAGTTATTGCTATTTCTAAACTCAGACGATCCACCTTCCGTTGCGACAATTTTAGCTCCTTCCTGATAGCGAGGGAGAAAAATGGTGTTTACCAATGCAGCCAAAACTTCCGCACTAGTAGATGTATAAATGAATTCACCATTTTCAACTCTTGAACTTAGAATCCCATCTTCAAAGGCATCAAATATCAAGCTGATTGCCTCCTTAATTCGCTCACTGAGTAAATTTCTATGCATTTCATCATGCGACTTAAAGACCATCGTATCCAATCCACTTGCTTTCGAATCCGGAAGGACAGGATCAAATCTTTTATCTAAACTCTCAACCTTATTCTCTAGCTTACTTCTAAGGGAAATTAAATCTTCAAAACTAGCATTTAGCTGGTTTGCAATCGGGGCTTCTGAAAAGCGATCAAACTCTTCCTTGATACTACCATTTTCTTTAGCTAGTTCCTTAAGATACGCATCAACATTGGGAACTCCACCACGCTTCAAACTAGAAACGTAGGAGTTATAGTCAGAAAAAATAATATCCTTCTGTCTCGAAACAGTCACGAATCTTTCTTTGCTTTCTTCAAAGTTCCCTAAAGTTGCTTCGACTGCCATTTTTTTAAGAAGAATATCCGAAAGCGTTTTTTCAACTGAGCTTGGATCTAACCTTTTATATTCAAGTTCTGCGCCGTCTTGCTTAGAGTATATATCCACAGGAAATTCTCTTGGAGTTCCAAAAGAGTACAAATCATGGCCATTACCACGAGCGTGAAACGAAACGTAACCATTAAAATCTTCTGCAAGGATTCCGCTCAATAATTCAGTTTTTCAGATTGATTTGATATCTTTACTTAAAAGCTCAAAATGAACCGTTTTTTTGTTTGCGTTATTTTTTGGATCAGCAAATTCGAAAGAATGTACCAAAGCTTCTGCCTGTCCAATTCTTTTAACACTCATATCAATTTTTTTAGGTATAGGAGGAAGATCTCCAGTGAGGCTTCTAGGGAAGGTGTCTAAGTCAAAAAATATGCCAAACTGTCCTTCTGAATTTCGACCAAAAAAGAGGAAGTCTGCATGATACACTGCATCCCTGTATTGGCTAACACTTGCAAATCTAAAATTAACTGGCCCTGAATAATTCTCATCTTTTACATCTGAACTGCTCAAAATCGAGAGGCCAGGTAAACGAGATTTTTCTTTAGTAAGTTTAATATCTCTCGCTTGCAGTCCTTCAACCTCTTCTAAATCTTGTCTTATGTTTTGCCCTAGATTATCTAGTGAAACCTTTAGATCATCAACTTCTTGATAGTATTTATTCGTTTTTTCAGGCAGTTCCGACACCAAGTTTACATCAGCGAATGCAATAGCTTTTTGAGATTTTTCAAGTTTTTTTCCAAGCTCAAATTTAAGCCCAAGTTTTTTATTATTAAATATTTGATCAAGAATGGAGTCTATTTTCTCAGCATAATAGCTGAACTTTGAGTCGCGCAGATCTAATGAAGACTCATAAATGCTTGTCCAGTTAACAAGCTGTGTTATCAGCTGATTCCCTTCCACGGGGAGGCCTAAGTTAGAAATTTTGTTTGTCAGATTAACTTTAAGCGAAGCATCTGTGCTTAGGGTTTCGTTGAGAGATTTAATAAGTTCGAAAGATTTAATACCTTCAAGATCCTCCAACATATCTTGGGTAGGTACAAGCACTAATTGAATCGGGGCCCCATGTTGTTTAAGGTTAACCGTTCCCTCAGCTGCTTTAATGATATTAGCAATCTGACGCTCAAAATCGTTATAATAAAAAGTTTTTCGAAGGCCTTGACTAACATATCCGATCCAGCTGCTGGAAGTAGTGGCTTCTTGCTGAATTTCCTCAAGCATCTGCTGGTTCACTTGCAATAAGGCTACAATTTGATTAACACTCCCTTGAAGACCACCTTTACTCGTAAGCGCACTAAAGTTGATGGCATTCGCGACCTGGTATGCATTGCCCGCCTTTATACCCGGGGTATCAATAAAACTATACCCTGAATGGGCATGCGTATATTGGTTTAAGTATCTTGTCGAATGCAAAATTGAAGAATTGGTGTCGGTGCTTATTTCAACAGGAGAAAATTTCAGTTTGAATAAAAAGTTGCTTGGATTATGCAAACCATTGCCCTCAATACTCCCAATTGCTAGGCTAGGCCGTGATAAAATATCCTTCCCGAGGGTTTCGAAAAAATGTAGATCTTCTTTGACTTGGTCCCCAAATTCATCAAGTCTGTCAGGATTCAGATTTCCGAGCTTTGCATAAATCTCAGGGGTAGCTAGCTTCGTAATTGCTGCAGAAATCAATGCAGACTTACCTGCACCAGGTGCGCCAATGACCCAAATATTATGATTGTTTTGGGAGCTTGCGAAACTCAGAGAAGAAGCTCCTAAAAAGCAAAAAAGTAATAGAAGAATAGTTCTTAAAAATCTGTCCGTTGATAAGATGTTTGAGTGTTCTTTCGACTCAATTCTTGAAGTCATACTAAGCCTGCTATCGAAAATAAGGTTAATGAAAGTAAGGTTAATAATAAACAATGAATTTTTGATCCATATTATGCGATTTTTGTAGTAATCAGTGTAAAGACGGGCGAGTATAAATAATAAGCATGTTTTTACAATAAAATTCCACAATCACCTGTTTTTATAAATTTATTTTTTATAGGTACTAAACTGCTTCACACTTGGACTGTCATATGAGGGATAATTCTTTATCTTAAACCAAAAACTAAGAAGAAAGAAACTATTTTTTCTGGAATTTAAGGTATCTACATTTATCTTATTGTTTTTTTATATATATCCCTTATAATCCCCTAGAAACAAATTGAGTAGTTTTGAAAGGAAATAATCTTGAATAGTCGTATTCTAATTTTCGCTTCGTTAGCTATATTATTTGGGTCTTCTATGGTCTCTTTTGCTGATGCTGGTGCCAATAGAGTGCCAACTCAAATCATTAGGATATTCTTTAAATCACTAGATTCAAAAAGACTAGAAAAACAAAAAACAGATCAATTAATAAATAATCTCAAAAAGAAGAGAGAGTTGATTCAATCATCGGTGCGTACAAATCTGATTCTACATGGTCATCCAGTTTTTTCTTCATCTCCTATCTTTGATGAATTTCCTTCAAACAATGAGAGCTTCAAAAAAGTTTCAGATTCAGGCATTTGTCATACGCCAGTTTCCACTCTTAGAAAAAAGTCCAAAAAACATGGCCAAGATCGTTCTAAAATTGAGAATAGTCAATAGCGTCAAGTCTCAGCTATCCAATTAATCACTACCTCAAACTCCAGCTTTTTTGACGAAATTCTCACCGCAAACAAAAATTCAAAAATATATTGAATTGCTTAAGCAAATATGGAATATTGCGACATTTCGAGGCATTTAATAGACCGCATTCTCAATAGCTATGCATCGAAATCTAATTTCCAATTCAATATGAGGTTGATTTTGAACAAATTTCAGAAGAATAGACTTATTCTAATATACATATTCTCAATGCACTTACTTTTAATGGTCTTCCCTTCTGTCGCTTTAGCTTCTGAAGAAAGTTCTATTAAACACAAACTTCCGCAAACCCCAATATTATCAACTAGCGATAAGGTAAAAGATCAACAGCCCCAGATTCCTGTAGCAAAGAAAAGAAAAATTAGCCGCCCCATAACTTTTTCAAACAAACTTACGGGCAATGAACTTCCTCGCCGACTAGACCAACTATTTGATGAATATTCTAAAGATCAAGATCTATTTCTCAGAGATTATCAAAAAAAAACATTGGTCGATATTCTTCAGTCTTTTAAGAACAACAAGAAAAAGATAGCTATCGAAATGCCTACCGGGACAGGAAAAACAGCTATTTTTTCAAAGCTTATTTCTATGGTTCAGAACACAGACACTCCCTACAGAATAATTGTTGCCGTACCTACCGTTTCACTAATTGAACAAACTGTAGAAAAATTTGAAAAGTATTCCAAAAAGCTTCCCTCACTTAAAGAAGAGGTGGGCGAATGGTATCAAAGAAAAAAAACTATCAGACCAATTACTGTTACAACAATACAAAGCCTCACAAGCAAGTGGCAAAAATTGAAGGATTTAGATTATCAAGCTACTAAAAATTGGGATAATGAAGATGATTATTTTCATCCATATAATCCTAACACCCTAATTATTTTTGATGAAGCTCATAAAACAAATGGGAATACGATTAATAATATTATCAGCAGAATGCCAAGGGAAAAACATGTAATTGGATTTTCAGCTAGTCTTTCAGATTATGAAAATTTACCTTTAGAAATAGTTAGTTCTTTGAAGTTACACGAATCTATTAAAATACAAGCGATTTCAGGTGTCCAATTCATGGATATAGATTTTTCTTATCACCAAAATCTAGATTTTCTTCGAAAATCACTAAAAACAGATGGCAAAGATTTGACAAAAGAGCAATTGGAGGTTTTTGATAACCTTCTTTCTCAAACTTCGGGAATTTCTTCTACTGTTGCACAAATAGCCAAAAATATTTTTTTAAATGATAATTCATCTAATAACAAAATAATGGTTTTTACCAATACCCAAGATCATGCTGACAATTTGAAGGAGATTTTTGATGCTATCGGGATGAGTAGCTTAACAGTTCATGGGAATATGAAATTCCATGAAAAAAATAAAAATCTGAATACATTCAAATCAGAAAATAGCAATATTAATATAATGATATCATGTGGAGTATTGGATGAAGGTTTTGACCTACACTCAGTAAAGGTTATTATTGACTTTGGAATATATATAAAAAAGCCAAGACGCCTAGTACAGAGATTGGGTCGAGCTACACGTCCAAGTAGTAACAATGAGATAAGTGCTAAGTATATTAGGGTAAAAATATTGCCTGATGACACTGATTCATCCCAGCTCAATCCAAGAACAATTGGTCTCCTTGGTCAAGTCGGTGAAAATATATCTCACCTTGGAGTAAAAGAATCTGATATCTTGCGATGGAATTTGCCCTTTAATTTAGAATCCATTGATTTCTATAGCAAAGAAATATCCCCTTACGAAGTTAGGTTAAAATTTCCTGATTCTGATAAAGTTATTCTACTTAAAACTGATGGTAGCTTCGAAGAAGAGCTTGAGTCCGAAATCCCTCTGCCAATGAGCACAAACGAGGGACCCGTTGATGGCGAATTTCAAGATTTTTTAGAAGAATTATTAGGATTCTGACAATACAAACGAGCTTATTTTTTTATTCATTTGAGTTGCCGGAACCTCCCTACTCTTTCCTTCCAAGAGAATATATCTGGAAAATCTGTGGATAAGTTTTTAATTTGGGTGAAGAGCCATAAATCAGAGGTAAGCTTTAACAGTCAATGATTTCGAAAGATTCTTAAAAATTTTTTTCAGATTTGGGATAGTTTTATGCTTTATGCTTTGTCAAAAGTTTTTGAAGCTTCTGAACAAGTCACCCTAAAACTAAATAACGTTTCCTATTTGCTGCATAAGGTTAGTAAAGAATACTAGTCGACCCTAACGAGCGAGAAAATGGGTATAAAAATGGAGGGTCATCCAACCCTCCTAACATAAAATCTTAAGATTTAGATCTTATCACATTCCCCATCCAACACATCTATTAGCATTTGGCTTATCTGGAATGTTTGCCTCGTTAGGATGGACACATCCTTCAATAATATTTGCAGTTCCTGTTGTACTGCAACCTTTACCGTTACTTGGGTTTTTAGCACACTCATAAACCTTCACCCAATCAACTTCCATAGTTGTTGAAGTTGTCACTAATGGCTCATTTGAAGGAACATTGTCAGGCCAGGATCCACCTACAGCAACATTCAAAATTATAAAAAATTCATTGTCAAAAGGTGCTGGAGTTCCACCTACAACCGGTGCACCGGGATATTGGTAATACCATTTCTTTTGCGTGGCATAATGGTCATCGTTAATAAACCAACGGATTTCGCCTTCTTCCCACTCAACACAGTAGTCATTAAAGTTTGCACTTGCATTAGGTATATCAATATGTGCTCCTTTATTCACATTTGCTGGCCATTGCGCACCGTAGTGAAGGGTACCATGAACTTCAGTATTAACACTTGGATTTGAAGGTGGGTGAATTGCCTCCATAATATCGATCTCTCCAGTAAACGGCCAATTATTATTATGAGCCAACATCCAAAATGCTGGCCATACCCGTTTACCCGCTGGGAGCTTGATTCTTGCGCAGAATCTTCCGTATTTTTGGTCAAACTTACCTGCGGTCGTTAACCTACCAGAAGTATAGTTTTTTCCATTAGGGGATCCAGGTGCATATTTTGCCTTAATTTTCAAAGTTCCTTCTGAAACATAGGTATTCGCTGCGTTATCCACATAACACTGATCTTCCTGATTACCACCTCCATCGCAGTTAACCTCATGGTTCCAATTGCTTGTACTAGGTCTAATTGGTGTGCTACCACTGTTAAACTCATCAACAAAGGTTTCAACCCAATTTCCACCAGAACCACCTCCAGAAGTTCCACCAAAACCACCTCCAGAAGTTCCACCAGAAGTTCCACCAGAACCACCTCCAGAAGTTCCACCAGAACCAGCTCCAGCAACATCTAAGTTTTGGTTTGAGCCACTGAGATTAAGATTAGCAAAAGTACCACTTGTAGTCCCACATTCTAATTTTATCTTCATGTCGCTGGTTTCTGAAAAAAGTGTATTACCATACTCAACACCATTTGCGTACCAACGTACAATCCCGTTAGAGTGAGAAATCTTAAAGGTGTTAGAAGCACCTGTTAGATTTGTGTGTACAAGGTCAATATCATTTTTGAAAGCTTTTGCTTGATAGGTACTACCCCACTTGAAAATCCGTATTCCGACGTTTTCTAAACCTTGGATAGTAATTTTTTGTGCGTGGTTTGCACCGGCAGCATAACTAAGATTTATTTCTACATTCTTCCCGTTAAAGTTGAAAGTACTTGCACCCTGGGCTCCTGAATTGTCACCGCTAGCAGGACAGGTTAAGCTATTAGTACTAGAAGACAAATTGCTTCCGCTACCCGTAAGAACCATATCACTCGAAGATCCACCAGAACTGCCTCCAGAACCACCTCCAGAAGTTCCTCCAGAGGTTCCTCCAGAGGTTCCTCCAGAAGTTCCACCAGAAGTTCCACCAGAAGTTCCACCAGAAGTTCCACCAGAAGTTCCACCAGAAGTTCCACCAGAAGTTCCACCACTTAACGCTAAATCTTGTGGAACACCAGCTGCATTAAGATCTTTAAAAGTTGAACCTAAACCGCTTCCACATAGATATTGGATTTTAACACTGTTTGAGCCAGAAAATCTCATACTTGCAAAGTTGATCCAACGACCACCTTCAAATGATTTAACTGATGCAGTAGTTGACGTGAAGTCGACTTTTAAATGCATAGTATCACCAGGATAATTTCTATGAGCAATACTAGAACCAACTTTAGCCTTCAATTGATCTAGTGAACCGTATTCGAAGGTATATAATTCAAGAGCACTTTGTGGACTCTTAATTTTGAAAACTTGTTTATTACCGGGAGTACTTCTATCAATTGTAATTTTGAATTCTACAGACTTGCCAGTAAGATTATAACTGCTCCGACTTTCGATTCCATCATCGCTATTGTTAGAGCAAGCCAAACTATTGGTCGATGAATTCAGGGTAGTACCATCACCCATTGGTTTAAAAGTACTTTCTGCTAAATCGAACCCGTCTTCTTGAGATGCAGTTTTAGCATTATCAGATTTCACAGCATCCTTTTGTTTGCTAAATCCACAGGCTGTGATTATCATCACCACCCAAATACCTATAACATTTCTTGAATTTTTCATTTTGTACTCCTCGCCTATATTCCCAAATAAAATCACTTCTCTTAAAATCTTGTGATCGATTTAGCCTAAGGCTTTAAATTGGTTGGACTATGTTAATGTTAATTGTTTCTAAATACACAATACTTGTCGGAATTGTTAGAATCAGAGGCGGTTCTTTTTGGGTAGAATTGACATTTTACTGTTCACAATTTCATAAAATCTCAAATATCTTGTAATATTAAAAGATTACACTTTCCAATCCCTCCAATAGGGTTGAGCTTCAATCTACCACATACAAGATGTTTATATATTTTAAGTACTTAGGGAAGTGGGACAAATTCTTGGTAAGAAGGAAGGGCTAATAATCAGAGATTTAAAAGGATTTAACTTAGAAAAATTTTTTTGATTCTCTAACTAACTGCCTAAAGAAGTATATATAAAAAAAAGAGATAGCTAATGATCTCTTTAATGCACTATTAAGTGTCTGAGTCGAAAAAATCATGAGCGATTTACATAAAAAAATAAGTAACTTAATCAACTCTTGCGTTGTTTAAGAATATTAATAAATTGATCTGTGGTAATTTCAGTAAACCTTACCGTAATATAGGCTTGCTTATTATTGTCTCCAAACGAATTTTTTCCATTGATTTCGATTTTAATATCTGTATCAGGTTCAATATCACTTAAGCGCAATTTTGCACTGCCATATTTTCTTGTCTTCCCTTTATTAGCTAGCTTAAATATGTTTATACCTCCATCTTTTTCCTTAACTTCAAAATCAATTTCTTCAAAACTATTATCTATTTCAATAGCATCAATATAATTCCATTCAGCTGCTGTGCCTTTTTTCATCCAGATCGCATGAGACGTTCCTTTTTGTTCTCCAGCTTCCCACTCAACATAAGGATCACTGCCTTTGCTATCCATTTTTTTTAAGTTGTGACCATTCATGATTGTTAATTGAAGATAATTCTGGGCCATTGCAGCAGTAGTCATCGCCAAGGATACAAGACCAGCTGAAATTATTTTTCCAAGTTTCATGGGTACTCCAATCTGGGTAAAAGATAGACAATTACATATTTCCGTTCATCTCAGATGCTGAAAACTTTTTTCATATTATTTTATATAGCGCAAGTGGTTTTCTAGAGTTCTAAAGCATATTTATCATCACATTGTTTAGGTTTTAAACAAATGATTCTGAGTCATTGATTTTGAGTATTATCACTTTAGTGACTCCGGGATGCACACTTTCTAGGTGAAAACTCTCTGGTTGCTCGGTCATGTCCAATTTGACCCACCCAGTCATGTAAAACTGACCCACCACGGAGCCATAGGCGACGACCTTAAAAATCTCCTATCAGCTTAATATTGAATCAGCAACATTATTGAATGATTTACGATAAGAATCTC
>JBGCDR010000172.1:0-4402 GCA_045105515.1 Oligoflexales bacterium | reverse complement strand
CACTTGTCTTTCCGGTAACATGAAAATAAACATATCAAGCCCTCCCAGAATTACGTTTGGGATCAGCTTATCAATATTTACATAATAATCATATAAAATAATAATATTAGCTGGTTAAAAAATTAGACAACTCTATTGAGTGGCAGGTAGTTCTAATATTTCATCAGTAGCCACATTAAATAGATAAAGCTTGGTTTCTTGGTAAGGAACTGTGTTGCTATCATACGCAAGCTGGCAATTAATTTTTTTTTGGCCACTGGTTTGAATATCTGTGGACGAACTGCATAAAAATGAGAGATGAGCACCAGATAAGACAGTGGGAACTTCAGCTTGAATATCCTCTTCGCTGTCTTCTTCATCTTCTTCTTCATATACGGGAATCTGATTGGAAAATTCAGAGCTACCTTCTTGAGACGAGCCTAAAAAACCATCTTTTGCTCCTGTTCCCTTACCTTCAGAAAGCAAACCCATACTGTTACTGCAACTCCAGAACCATGTCATCCAAATTATAATTGCTAAGTTTTTCAAGAAATTCAATTTTCGTCCTACCTCTAAATTACTTCCCGAGGTACCAGTTCGGAGACATCAATATTACCTTGAAAGTATTTTAATAATTCTTACTTTTTAATCTATCCAATGGAATACAATATTTTTTTTTGAGATTTATTTCTGAGCTGATTAGGAATTAATTCTTACACTAAAATTTATGTGCTAATTATAGTAAGCCCACTTAAAGTGAACTACTAAAAATTCGAATCATGCAATTATCATCAGGTATCTGATAAATCATGATTTTTTTATATTATGGAATGAACAAAAATTTTAAAAATCATTTTATTGGCAACTTCAAATAGCGTATACCATTGTTCTCAGCATCTGGTAAATGCCCTGCGTTGATATTAATCTGAATGCTAGGCAAGAGTAGCTTGGGAGCTGATAATTGCTTATCTCTTGACTCTCTCATTTGTACAAAATCGATTTCCTTTGTTTCAGCTGTGAGATGACAATTACTAGTTTTTTCCTCTTTTATGCTGCTTTTAAATGCAAGTTTTCTTCCGTTCGGAAAATAGTCATGCCCTACATACACTTCAGTACTATCCGGAAGCTCATATAATTTACGGATGGAGTGATATAAGGCTTTAGAGCTACCATCTGGGAAATCACATCGGCCAGTACCAAAATCAGGCATAAAGAGAGCATCTCCTGTAAACACTACTCCTTCAAAATAAAAACTTACACAAGCAGGAGTATGACCTGGAGTTTGGATGACCATAAATTCTAAACCTCCTGCCTGAATGGTCTCTCCATCTTTCAAAAGGCGATCGAACTGTGACCCATCTGTCCTAAAGTCATTTCCTAAGTTGAACACATTTTTAAATACTTTTTGGACCTTTGTGATGTGTTCAGAGACTCCTAATACTGCGTTTGGATAGATTTCCTTAATATTTTGAGAAGAGGATAAATGATCTGCATGAGCATGGGTCTCTAATATCATTCTAAGATTAAGATTTTTCGTTTTCAGGAAAGAAATTAATTTATCAAAAGACTCAAGAGAAGTCTTACCGCTTGGTGGATCAAAGTCTAATACGGGATCAATAACGATTGCATCTTTATTGTCTTCGTCATAAACGATGTAGCTTAATGTAAAAGTCTTTTCATCAAAGAAATTTTGTATTTTCATGTTTTTACTCCTAATATATTGGGCCTATAAAAATACTGAGATACTTAGAACCATAGAGATTAAAAAAGTAAACACTGATTCTGATAAGGATATTAAAAAAGCAATTGCTGGTACTGGGCAGTTTCCACCAATGCCCCAGCCAATTCCAAATAACATTGGACAAAAAACTAGCGTTAAATCTATTTTTTTTGTTTGCTGGAATTAGAAAATCTTCAGTTAATAGTGGACTTGGTTTTCTCTTAATTAAAAAATATGAATCACCATTAAAAGTGATTGCTCCTACCATTCCGAGCTGCAGCTGCGGGTTGAAATTCCCAAACAAGTCTAAAAATCCAATGACATTTTTAGGATCTGTCATACCAGAGATAGCTAAACCAATGCTACATAGAAATGCACTTATAAATGCTATTAAGTATTTCATCTCTACATCTCAATCCAGTTAGAAATAGCCACTGAGATAACACCGGAAAGTATAAATACACCAGTCGCTAGCAGTGACCTTGGCGATAAGCGACTAATTCCACAAACTCCATGCCCACTGGTGCATCCACATCCAAGTTGGGTCCCAAAACCCAAAAAACCAGCAATTATATAACGAGTTATGCCATGCTCGAGTTGGAGAAAAGCCGTGGGGTAAAAGAGGTACATGAGTATTCCCCCACCTAGCAATCCAAATATAGAAGTCCTCCAAGCAGTATCACCCTTAATGGGTTTGATGATACCGCCTATTATCCCGGAGACTCCAAAAACCCTGCCCTTAAAAAGCAATAATTGACGTTGCTAGGCCAATGACAATGCCTCACTAGAAGTGAAGCTAAATACGGATCCATGACGTCTCTCCCAAAAAAAATGCAACTGGACTACGGACTACCGACTACGGACTACCGACTACAACACATAATACACCTTTCGTGCCAAAATTTTTAAACCAAAAACCCTCATTCATTCGCCTATTTAGAAACAAACCGGAACAATGAAAACTAAATAAGTATCATTATGTTAAAATATTTGTTGAATCATAATGCAAAAAATAGAGTAGAAGTAGAAAATAAACCAATAAAAATTAGGTGATTAGATTTGGCGTTGTTTTTGAATTACCATTGCTCAGGAGGTGAGAATGGAAATTCTTGGTTCGATTATGTTCATTTGCGCTGGAGCTGTTTTAGGGATTCTGGGTGGCGGAGGCTCCATCTTGACCGTTCCCATTTTGGTATACTTATTTGGAGTCAACGCGGAAACCTCCACAAGCCATTCGCTGTTTATTGTTGGCTAAGCAGTTTCGTTTGCTGCAATAAAATATGGTCGCCAGCAAAATATTTCGTATGCTACCGCGACTATTTTTTCGTTGCCATCTTTCCTGAGAATTTTGGTTTGTAGATTTCTGCTTCCTGCTCGGTAAGGTCTGCAAATACTGAATATATTGGTATTTATGGGTTTTTAGTTGGTAGCATCACTGGTTTTATTGGAGCTGTTGGAGGTTTCTTAATAGTTCCTCCACATAACTTGTTAGCAAATTTAACAATGAAAAAGGTAATAGGATCTTCTCTGTTTTTTATCGGAATTAGCTCCCTTTTTGGATTTCTAACAAGTCTTGGTGCTACGACAATTAATTAGGGGGTCTAATTCTATTATCTTTATTGTCGTTCCTCGGTATCACAGTTGGGGGAAAGATTGCATCAAAATTTACAGGTAAAAAATTAAAACCTATGTTTTGGCTACTTCACTCTCTTCATGGGTTCGGTAATCTTATGTCAACAATTTTTTTCTAAGGGGGACAACATGGAAATTCCAAAAATCAATGTAAAAGCAGTTCATGAATTGCAAGAAAATTCAGATACTCTTATCCTCCTTGATGTTAGGGAAGAATCTGAATTTTACTCCGAATCAGCTCCAAATTCTAAGAATTTTCCGCTAAGTAACCTTAATGTCGAAGCCATAGCAGAAACCTTAGGTATAGATAAAGATAAAACGACACCTCTTTACTTTATTTGTCGCTCTGGGTCGAGATCTGAGGCCGCAGCAAAAAAATTCTATTTTAGGGGTTATGAACAAGTATATAACGTTGAAGGTGGTATGATTAAGTGGCAGGAGTTTGGTCTTCCAATCAGGAAAAGTGATCAAGGAAGTAATAGCTGAACTGGTTAATTTCTGTGGTATTTTGGCATCCTCGCAAAGAATGAACCACCTCTTTGAGGTGGTTAAAAGAGTAGCAAAGACATCCTCCCATTTTACTTAGAGGGGAAAGTAGTAAAGGCAAAGAACTTTTTACGAGGGCAATTTAGTCGAGCAACTAATGGGCGAAAGTGCAATATTATGGAATATATTGACTTCTTTATTCTTGAAAAATAGAAGCCTTAGGTTTCGGTATCTACCTTTTCGACTTCGCTTAAGTACCCACCACTATCTGGTGTATTAAGATCCAGTAAAAAGTCACTTAATTTCTTCTCTTCACCTGGATCTATAATAGTTACAGCTAGAAATACGCCTTTGCGGTCATATTCTTTCCTAACAAATTTTGTCACCAGTAGGACATTGCATTCATGAATTAATACTTCTAGAATCGAGCTATGGTTATAAGGTATTATACTGGCAAGACGAAGATTAAGCTCCCATTAACACCTACTTTCCATGTATAATCACTGAAACCGCAAAAGATATGATGTAAAAACAGAAAAAACCGCCATATAATATATATGTAATATCAACATGCTATGATTAAAC
>JBGCDR010000171.1:0-3694 GCA_045105515.1 Oligoflexales bacterium | reverse complement strand
TTCACTTGTCTTTCCGGTAACATGAAAATAAACATATCAAGCCCTCCCAGAATTACGTTTGGGATCAGCTTATCAATATTTACATAATAATCATATAAAATAATAATATTAGCTGGTTAAAAAATTAGACAACTCTAAGGAATAAACACTTTTCTTCAGCGATCTCTACTAACGAAAATATTTTGGATAAAATATACTATAATTCTCTAGAAAAAATTAAATTTATGATCCCCCACGATAGTATACTTGGCTCAAGAAAAGATTGAGAAAAGTTTAAAATTAAATATTTTTCTGAGCTCCTTGCTCAAAATTTTAATGAAATTTTTCCTTGGATCTTGCTTTTTGATCATCTGGTGGATATTTCGGAAAAACAACCAGCTTCTGAAAGACTGGCCGAAGTCGCCAATTCGAAAAATGACTACGTAAAAGAACTAGTAATAGCAATAGTTAACGAACTAGAATCCTTTGATGGACATCCAACATCTGAGGAACTATATTTAATCGTTCATGAATCCATAAAAAAAATAAAAATCCCAAACCTACCAAATATTTCAGGAGATGGATTATTAATCCCTCCTCCTCTCCAAGTCAATCACTTGGCCAATTTTTAGAATTCGATATTCTCTTACCCTTATACTCGCGGCTTTTGTATGTGAAGATCAGACTTGAAAGATGGTTCTTTTTTAAAACGATCGGGAGAAAATCTTGAATAATCTTCGATGATTTTTTCTCCCAAAGCAAAAGAAGCCAATAAATCTCCAATTCCTAAAGACATCTTAAACCCATTACCTTGAAACCCTGCTCCCACTATCACATTACTGCCAAATGCCTTAACAGGACCAATAATTGGTGTTTTATCCGGAGTCGTTGTATAGAAACATGATGAAGTATGCTCCACCTTAGATTCAATATTAAAATAGTTATCTAGAATTTTATGTGCCCATGAATAAGTTTCGGCTTTAGCTGTTCCTAAGACATGAAAAGAATACTTTAAATTTTCTTGCTCTGGAATGGAGTAAAAACTATGGGGTAGGTGATCATCATCATGGACAATTAAAATGGGCATCTTTTTTTGTTTTTCAGACGTTATGGGAGCGAATAAAAGAGTCTGAGGCACATGTTGTAGAGGAAGAGATAAAAATTCTTTTGTCGAGGAGCTAGCAGTTATGATAACTTTTTTTGCAAAATAAGCGCTTCTATTGGTTTCTATTCGAATACCACCAGAAACCTCAGAGAGTTTCAATCCAAACTCTCCATAGTGGAATTGAATTCCTTTTTTCTTCGCCTCTTGCCTCAAAGTTAGAATGATTTTATCTGCATGCATAATCCCAGTACCATTCCCACCGAATTCTACAATTGCTTCATACTCTCTGTTTGGTAGTTTTAGAAGAGGATAATTTTTCAAAATTTCAGATCGATTTGTGAGATATTTATGTGGTGTTTTCGAGCTAATTGTTTTTTCTTTGACTTTACTGAAGTATTTTAGATTCTCTCGACTTGAGATTGTCAATAATTCCCTAGGTTCAATAAGTTCTGTTTCAAGCTTCTCTTCTAGTTCATGCAAAAGCTGGAAACTCTTTTTATTTAACGACATATATTCCGGATTTTCTATGCTTATTTTCCTAGTAATACGACTTGCACCTGTACTTGAACCTACAGCTTTTTGCGCATCACCTGATCGCTCTAATACTAAAACTTTTGTTTTTCCTTTTAATCCTAAATTATATGCAGCTGCACTCCCCATTGCTCCAGCTCCAATGATAACAATATCAAACTCATTTATCTTAACCTGAGAAAATCCAAGTTGGCATCTTATTATTAAAACAGCTATAAAAATAATAGGTCTAAATCCTAAAGGCATTAAATTCTTCCTCCTATTACCAAAATATTGGAATGCATTCACTTTCTATATCGTAAAAAAGAGAATATGATAAAGTAAACTAGAATAGTCAGCAAATTGAAAATTTTTATAAGTGTAGTATTTATGCATCTAGGAGTGGAAGGATAATGAGTATCTATAAGGTATGCTTAGTTTATGGGATTTTATCTAAACTGTTTATAACAGAAATTATTGCTAATCCCTTAGCGCCTGAAGTTAAGTATACCTCCAATTTAAATGAAATTAAAAAGCTATTACCGGACTATTCAATGAAGGTCATTGCTGATCTAAAAGTTGAACGAAGTGGGTCTAGTACTGGCTTTATGAAATCTTTAGGAATCCATATAGTTGTTAAGAAGGGTAAATCATATCAACTAAGCGCAACAGGATTACATTTAACCGGTGATAATATCCCACTACAATTAGAAAATCTCTATTCTTCTTTTCCGGCAGAAGTCCCACCACATGTGAAGGTAAAAGGAGAATGGAAAGACCATTATTTAGATGATGGTAATGCGGCAAATATTCTTGGAAAGAACGTTAATCTTATTGTTGAAGGAACTATATTACAAGTACCTCTTCTAGAGCCTAAACCTAATTTTTTAGCCTATTATGGTGCTGTTGTTTTAGCATGGGGAGATATTGTAGAGTTTTCAAATGATACTTATCCAATATGGGCAATGGAGCTAGGGACTGATTATTTACATGACTATATTATGAATCGTAATCTTGGCGCAGGTATGTATGTTGAATATCATAAAGATAAGCCACACTTTCATATGCCTTTAAGCAAAGATGCGGGAGGGTTTTATCTATTAGGAAAAAAAATATCCGAAAAAATCTACCACTTCAGCGCTTTTAGGATTCCCTATGGAAAAGCAATTTATACTAAAAAGGGGGCTCTTCATAGCGATGCTGGATTAACTGGTCATCGATGGATCGTAGGGTATGATATATCTAATGATTTTTCTACCGCATTAATTTACAACTCTGAAGGAGAAATGGTTTCTGTTATCTCAGAGTAAGCTTATTAACTTTAAAAATTTTAGTCATTCCGAGCCATGTTGAGGAATCTCCTTCATTAGGCAGATTTCTTTCAAGGGGATTTCTCCATTCGCAAAGCTCAGTCGAAATGACACCATTCGCAAAGCTCAGTCGAAATGACACCATTCGCAAAGCTCCGTCGAAATGACACCATTCACAAAGCTCAGTCGAAATGATACCATTCGCAAAGTTCAGTCGAAATGACACCATTCACAAAGCTCAGTCGAAATGTCATCATTCGCTCTAAAGACTTGCCGTTCAAACCTACAGGCATATCCTCATACTTCATCAATAAACTGAAAATACCGATAGGAATTTTTAATCTTCAAGCTTGTGATAACTATACGGAGATTTTTTTTTGTTAAAGCGCAAAAATCGCGGTGATTTTTTAGAATTTTTTTTGCAGGCTTTTTGGACCAACTGAAAGTTAGAATTTTCCAAATAAACCGCAATAGAACAATAATTTTTGTTATCTAATTCACTAATATTAAATACTTTAATTTCATCTACAGAAGAAGGTAATCTATCAGCATCAAAATTTTCTTTAACTTCATAAATTAATCTTGCAAGATCTATTTCAAGATCATTCGTAATTTCTCTTTTTAAAAAGAAGACACCAAGAATTTTTCCTCCTTGAATTCAATAAGAAAATGCAAAAATAATCTTGCCGTCCAGAATTCAAAACAAATTTGTGCTTGAAAAAAATATTTTCATCAAAATTCCCCTTCCTAAGATGTGTTTAAGAGCTAATAAGAGAAAAATCTTAAGTTT
>JBGCDR010000170.1:0-9300 GCA_045105515.1 Oligoflexales bacterium | reverse complement strand
GTTTAATCATAGCATGTTGATATTACATATATATTATATGGCGGTTTTTTCTGTTTTTACATCATATCTTTTGCGGTTTCAGTGATTATACATGGAAAGTAGGTGTTAATGGGAGCTTAATCTTCGTCTTGCCAGAATATTTAGTTTTATAATTTATTTACTGCAGATTTTTTTGTTTGCTAAAATAAAAGAGGGCACAAATTAATCCCAGTCTAAATTATTAATTCCGAAAATAAATAGTTTGTGAATATGAAAGATGATCTACGAAATATGGAAAAAACTAAGTGCGGCTGATAATACCTTGTCACCTAGGAATTGTTTGGCAGCTTTCGTGTTTCTCAGATATAGTATCATCTTCAACAAAAACAGTATGTTTCTTGTTAAGTACCCAAACTTCAGTACTTTCAGCGAGGTTTTTTAGAGCTTCAGGACTAGAAGGAGTTGGTCCTTTTCTAGTATAGAAAAAATTTCCGTCTGCATAACCGTCTGGTGCATTTTCTTCATCATTGATGATTTTAAAAATGGAAACATTTCCATCGGAGATCATCGAATTGATATCGATTTTTCCCTTGACGACAAATTCTTCTTTAACGCAATACATAGCATATTTGTAGTTCACAGGAACATCTGCAATGCCCTGTGCATGGTCTTTTTCTGTGAAGGGTTTATTATTGTTTCCGTTGGTTGTGACATCACCTAAACACTTGTATCCTTCTTGTGGTTTTGGACGCCATATAGCTACGGATTCTTTTTGTATTAATTCATCAAAACCATTATTATATGTGCCACCTTGTGAATTATAAGTTACCATCGAAAGGCCCTGAAATAAAATTTCACACTTTTCTTGGACTTCAACCCGAGGAATCCCAGTTTCTTGCAGTTTGTCAAAATATTCCAAACACGCATTAAACTCTTCTTCGCTAGTGCGGCCAATCTGAGTATAAATCTCATCATAATTAAGTGGTGGGGCTATAGCAGTTTGATTGTCTTCCGTATAAGGAGATGGCGTCATAACCATTGTTCCACTGCACGGATCATGCAGGCCTGGTACATGCGTATGACCTCCAAGGTAGAATTGTAGAGGTTCATCATCAAAATCAAGAATGGTTTTAGCTTGTCGGGGCTGATGTGTGGACATATTTATGACTTTTTTATCATTCTTAAACCAATTTCTAAAAAATCTAGCACCCGTCCGTGCTCGCACTCGCGTTAGGTTCAGTGACTCATTTGCGACACTTGAATTCTCTGTTAGTCCAAACTCTGTCGAAGGATCACTTCGGAGATCAAACCATATTCGTTTATGAGCTTCTGATCTTTTAGCTATGATTGCTGCTTTTTCAAACTCCTCTGGAATTTTGAGTGTAGCTAGATCTTTTCGATTAAACCGACCGTCAAATTTGTCCGGAGAGTCGAAATTTGGAATTAAGTCCTCTTTAAAGGTCTCGTTAGCAAATGGGTCCTCATCGTCTGGATTGGCGTCGCTATTTCCTTGAATACATTTGGTTCCTGCTGAATTTAATTGGCTTCCTGCTGGACAAATAGCATTAGGACTTGTGCTTGTACCAGGATCGTTTGGGGTACAGGCCCAATGTGACAACAATATAGGTAAAGATACTAATATCAATAATTTAATTCTCATCAAGCCCACCTAAAACAGAAGTTAGAATACGAGTTCTGGTTTTTTTCAAGGGTAATATCGGAAGAACGGCTATTTGACCTGAGCTTAATAAGCTAAATATTTAGATTTAAAAACGAAGCTAATAGTATGGAATATGGATTAAAAGATTTTTAAAAAATATCGGTACTATAATGTAAGCCCTTGAAAGATATAGATTCTTCATCAGTTTAATTCCAGCTGGCATTACTTGTCGTTTTTTCTTAGACATAGGGAATGGTTCTGGAATAAGATTAAATATCAAAAGCTTAACAAAACCAACGGAGCCATTACAGATGACGGCCGGAATTAATCAGCAACTGAATGCTGAATTTAAAAAAATTAGGTCTAATTGGTCGATTGCGGAAAAGCAGCATAAACGAGCTAGGCCTTTCGTAACCGTTTGTGTGGCTCAAAGTTTGGATGGCTGTATTACGTTTAAACGAAATAAGCGAACTCAGTTAAGTGGTGCGAAGAGTAATATCCTAACGCACATAGTGAGGTCTTGGAATGATGCCATCTTGGTTGGGGCTAACACTGTTCATATTGATAATCCACGCTTAACAGTGAGAGCAGTGAAAGCTCCACAACCCCAAAGAGTGCTTCTAGATAGTAAGCTGAGTATCCCAATGGGGGCACATCTATTGACAGATAGTCATGCAAAGCCTTGGATCTTTGCCGGCAAGAAAATTGACCTTGATAAAAAAACATATCTTGAAAGGAAAGGGTGCAAGGTTTTTTCCACTGGGGTTCAAGATGGCTATTTAAATCTTCATGACTGTCTGGATAAGTTATATGCCATTGGAATTCGTCATATTATGGTAGAGGGAGGGAATAAGGTTCTTACCTCATTTCTTCATCAAAAACTGGTCGACTATATGGTCATCACAATTGCACCAGTAATTCTTCGTCGGCATGACTCAGTGTTGATGCATGATATCGATTCCAAACTAGTTCCTTATCTAAAATCGGTTCAATCTTGTGCTTTGGATAATGATTTAGTGGTCTTTGGCCCTATTGATTTTGCCGAAGTAGACGCGAGCTGTGATGGATCATTATCCAATTATTCTTGGGAGGGCATCAGTGGAAGAGAAAATGAATGTTTGGTTTGAAGGGCCCTCAAAAGTTACAATAAGAACAGAAAAGATTCCAGAGCCAATAGGCGACGAATATCTGGTAAAAGCAAAACTCTCAACTATCAGCTGTGGAAGCGAACGAACCCTTCTAAAGGGCAATTTAAATCGAACTTTGAGTCTCGACCCTGTTTTTGCAAGCCATCAAACCCTAGAGTTTCCGTTTCCTTATGGTTATCAGATGGTAGGTCATGTTGTGGCACAAGGTAAGAATGTCCCCCAAAATTTACTCCATAAAAGGGTGTTTTGTTTTGCACCACATAGCAATTATGCAGTTGTCAAAGCACCAACTTTATTTCCGCTTTCGGATATGGTTGATGACATTCAAGCAACCCTACTTGCTAATATGGAAACAGCCCTTACCCTAGTTTGGGACCTACATCCATTTATGCGAGAGAAAATAGCAGTTTTTGGCCAAGGTATAGTTGGAATACTTACAAGCTTGTTACTTTCACGTATTGATCTATCAGATCTATTTGTTTTTGATTTGAATCCTAAAAAACGAGCGCTTGCTGAAAAATTGGGTTTTGCAACGGTTTTTGCAGAGCCTGAAAACGAAGACTTAGTAGATGGTGCTATTGAAGTAAGTGGGAATGCAAAGGCTCTAGAATCATGTATTAGGGTAACTCAAGCACAGGGTCGGATTGTGCTAGGTTCCTGGTATGCAGACGATGACAAACCTCAGTTAGGGACTACATTTCATCGAAAACGTCAACAGTTATTAGCGAGTCAGGTTAGCAGTGTTAATTCTCGCTTAGGTTCCCTTCTAAGTAAAGAAAGACGTATCCAAGAGGCGCTTAAACTAATTGAATGCATCCCTTTGGAGTATTTCGATACCAAAGTATTTAGTATCAATGATGCGGTACAGGCCTACAATGCGTTAATGGCTGGTGAGCAGGATCTTATTGTGTTTTCTTACTCATAGATAAGGAATAGAATAATATGTACAAAGTTGGCATGCAAAAGAAGTTTATAGCAGATCATCATTTGCTTGGTGATGCTAGTCCTGAAGAAAAAGTAAGGCATTCTCACCACTATTGTGTGGACCTAGAATTTTCTGGATACTCCCTTGATGCTCAAGGCTATCTTCTTAATATTGATCATCTGGATATTATGATGACTGAAGTCATTGCTAAATTCAAGAATTCCTATCTGAATGAACTTCCTGAGTTTGAAAATTGTAACCCTTCTATTGAGCATTTTTCACGCATTTTAGCTGATCACTTTAGTGCTCATCATGAAGCTAACCTTGTCCACATCAAAGTATTGTTATGGGAGGATGATATTGCCTGGGCCTCTTATGAAAAGGCGCTTTGATGGGCCTAAATCTGGATTTACTTGTTCCCAAAGGATGGGATAAGGTAAGTGGTGGTAATTTTTATAACTTAGATTTAGTTGAGAATTTAGCCTCTATGGGCTGTAAAACTCATTGGCTTCCATACGATAAAGACATCACAGATTATTCACCAAACCCTGGTAGTGAGTTTGTTTTAATCGATAGCATTCTGAGTCATTTGTGGAATGTTCAAAATTTAAGTATTCCTTGCATTGGTCTTATTCATCTTCCGCAAAGTTTCGTCCAAGATAAAAATTTTTCAGCTGACCTACTTGCGAAAGAACTAATCTTTTTTTCCAAGCTTGACGCATGTATTTTTGTCAGTGAAAATACACGTTGCCATACAATTGATTTTTTTGAATTTACGGGCTCTTCATGTGTTATTGAGCCTGGTCGGCCACAAAAAATTGAGATTAATAAAAAGTTTTCAAAAGATCAATCTACTTTGAATTTACTTAATGTTGGGAGATTAGACAAAAACAAAAATCAGGCATCTATCATAGATATGTTATCTTCCTTTTCTATGGATTTTCCTCAGCAAGCCTGGACTATGACTTTTTGTGGTCCAGAAATTGATAATTATTACCAATGTAAAATGTATCCTAAAATAATTGAATATGGCTTTGAAGAGCGAATAAAATGGCTAGGCGCTCTTCCTAGAAATAAACTTAGTTATCTTTACGCAGATGCCGACTGCTATATCTGTTCTTCGAAGTACGAATCATGGGGAATAGCAATTATGGAGGCTATGGGCTCAGGACTAGCAGTGTTTAATTGTGCAGAAGGTGGTGCAAAGCAGTTAACTGAATTGGCAAAAGGGTTTCAGATAAATTCTCACCGAGATTTTAGTCATTTTTTAGGGTGTTTAAGCGATCCTAAGAAGCTAGAAGAAGCGAAAAGAAAATCTTTATCTGGATTCGAAATGCTTGCAACTTGGCCCCAACAGGCTCAAAAGATGCTGAAGTGGCTACAGCAGCTGAAAAAGAGGAAACAAATTCAATGAATTTAAATCAAGCTTATGGACTTAGCCGTTCCCTTGCAGTTTATTATGGCCGGCCGTGGAAAGCATTTAAAATGTTGAAACTATACTCACAATTTCTTTCTGAAGGAGACCTTGCATTTGATGTGGGTTCCCATGTGGGCAATCGAGCACTTATTTGGAGTGTTCTAGGAGTGAAGGTGGTCGCTGTTGAACCTCAGGCGCTTTTTGCAAGTTTCTTAAACTTACTTTTCACTGGCAACAAAAAGGTAACGGTACTTAAGATGGGCTTAGACGAGGTTTGTGGAAATCAGAATATTCTAGTTAGTGATAAGACACCTACTGTATCTAGTTTAAAAACAAACTGGTGTGAAGAAGTTAGAGAGGATGCTAGATTTGAGAAAATTGACTGGAATCGGAACGAAGAAATTGTAGTTAAGCGGCTTGAAGATCTCATTGAAGAATATGGTGAGCCAAAATTTTGTAAAATTGATGTAGAAGGCAACGAGTACTCTGTTTTAAAAGGTCTGGATACTGCTCTTAAGTCATTGTCGTTTGAGTATCTTCCTATCCTAAATGATGCGACAATCAAATGTGTAGAACGCATAGAAAAACTGGCAGCTTACGAATATAATTGGTCTGAAACAGAAAGCATGAACTTTAAAAGCCGGAATTGGTTAAATGCAGATGATATGATTCAGCAGATTCTCCAAATTAAACCTATGGCGAGGTCAGGTGATATCTATGCAAGAAAAATGGCATTAACATGAATGCAAATTGGAGTTTGCTCAAGTTATTTCTTAGTTTGTTGTTGTGGGTTTTCGTAGGAATAGCAATCTATAGAATGGACTTTTCAAGCTTTACATCATTAGAGTTGGCAAAGCAATGGCCCTGGATAATAGGGTTAATTTCTCTCTTGTTTATCCAGAATGAACTTAGTGTTATTAAATGGCATAGAATTCTTAAGCTTCAAGGTCTTAACTTAGAACGAGCGCAGGTTCGATCTAGTTTTTGGTCAGGTTTAGTTAGCAACCTTGTAATACCAAGTTCTTTATTAGGCGATTTACAGAAATTTATCTATCTGCGACCCTTACTAGCGAATAGGGAAGATGTTGGCAAGGATTTATTAAGGAGCCAGATCATTGATCGACTTGGTGTTTACTTGGCATTTACAATGCTTAGTATCTTATGCATTCCTGCTATCTATTCTTTATCACAAACTCAAGAAGGCATACTGAAACCACTCGCATTATTTTTATTGGTTCTTGTTGGAATTTTACTATTAATCCAGATACTTTTTCCTTCTTTAATTAGATCTTGTGATTATCTCCAGTGCTTCAAAAATCCTGAGATCATAATATTAAGTTTTATGATCTCTCTATTTGTCCCTGCCAAAATTTTCTTTGCAGCAAAGGCAGTTGGACTTGAACCTGATCTAATAAAAGTCTTTGTTTTAAGTCCTGTGCTGTTGGGAGCTTATCTTGTTCCAATAGGAGGGAGCGTCTTTGGTGCAAGAGAGCTTGTAATGTTTCTTTTAGCGTCCCAGCTAAACTTTAGTAGTTCCGAGGCTCTAAGCGTTTCGATATTAGTAGGGTTTGCAATTCTTATTAGCACCCTAATTGGAGTTTTCTTTTTTCTAACTGAGTTCAAGAAACAGTCTAACTACATTTTGAAATATCGCCATTCTACTAATCACGCTATCATGATCATCATTACAATGGGTACCGCGCTTGGATTACACCCAATATTTATGGGAGCATTTTCCTTTTGTTATTTAGCATTGATAATGAGAAAAGAAGATAAAGACGATGTGATTAACCCAGCAAATTTCATCACTAGTTTGCGTCTTCTATTGATCCCAATTTTCTTAGTTCCCAACATAGATGGATATTCAAAAGGTTTGCTACTTGTGCTTTTGCTTGGTCTAGATGGCTTTGATGGATTTATTGCCAGAAAACTATCGTGTACAAGCCGATTCGGGGCAAGGTTTGATATGGAAGTAGATGCAATGTCGGTTCTATTTGCCTCGACTAGTTTAGTCATTCATCATTCCTATCCGGTGTGGGTTATTTGTATGGGGACATGGAGATATTTATTTGCCTTTTGGCGGGAGACTCTGTTTCCTTCATTTAATGCGGAAAGGCGATCAAATTTAGGACGGATGATTTTTGCTATGAGCATATCATCGTTGTGCCTAGCCTTCCTTTTTACCAATAATATTTCTGTATTTCTCTTGTTTTGCAGCGTGTTTGTGCTGACAGCTTCCTTTATGCAAGATGTTCTCTTTACCATCGAAAAGGCAAAGAATGAAAGATAGAATTTATCAAATTTTATGGGGTTCTTTAATTTTATTGAGTTTGAATCTTATTCTATTTATGCCGTATTATTTTATTGTTCATGCAGACAATGATTTTTTACCTTTTTTCCCTTCCCATCATCCGAGGGGATACTATGATTTCAGTCTTACTAGCCTTAAAGAATATTTGCTGCAAATGTTTTTTAGACGGCACAATCTCGATCCATTTAGACTAAGTGCTGAGCTTATATTTATCGGGGGAATTCTTGCGTTAGGACGTAGCTTTTTTGTCAGAGGAAAAAAAATATTCTTGCTTATAGCTACTGGTTCTTATGTCTTTCTTTTACTCTTAGAACTATATCGCATGCTTATAAGTTTAGTCCTAGATCGTAGCACCTTATGGCTTGAAGATATTCAGTTAATAGGAAGTGGAATTCAATATTGTAAGGATGTTCTCGGATTTCCTGATTATTTATTTGAAGCTTTTTGTTGCTTAGGCTTATTTGGGTTTTGTGTCCCGATTTATTTTCTATTTTCGCTAGTATGGAGGCATCTATTAGTTTCTAAAAAAGAAGCGGTAATAACTTCTACTTTTTTGTTTGTCTCACTAGGAATATTTTTCAATTGGTTCGGGATTTTGCGAGATGATACTACAGTTCAAATGTTGAGTAAGCACCTGATATATAACTATGAACGCTGCTTAGTTTATCTAGAAAACAATCGAACATTTCCTGGGCAGACCGAACACCATCGTAGATTTTTTTCAAAAATGGAGGCTAAGCCCAATATATTCCTATTCGTTATTGAATCTTATGGGATGGTTCTTTTCAATCACAAGCCACTACGTGAAAGCATGCTGAGCTTGCTTCCTGAAATGGAAAAACAATTGCATGCAATCGATAAAATCGAAATTTTGAGCCATAAGAGTACTTCCCCTGTTTTTGGCGGTACTTCATGGCTTAGTACAGCAACGCTAATCGCTGGAACTCCTGTTACCAATCAAACTCGTTATGAGCTTTTTAAACAGATTGCTCCAAGCTTTCCCCATCTTATAAATTACCTAGGCTATCATGCCTATAAAAGGGTTAGTTTTCAGCCCGGGACGCAGGTTGAAAGTAAACTCTATGAGTTTGATCAAACCTTTGTCAGGAGAGACATAGAATATTCTGGTGATATCATAGGTTGGGGTGGGGTTCCAGATTCTGCGACGTTTGCTAAAATAAACAATAAAATGAATTTTTTAAAATCTCCCTTTCTCCTACATTACATGTCTCTAAGCACCCATACGCCATGGGAGCTTCCACGTAAATTACCCATTGAAATTTTTGAGCAAGAAGGTTCTGGCCGTAACTATTATGACTCTTATGCTGAGGGTTTGACAGGAGAAAACAAAAATTTTAGGGATTACTTTTTAACGATTTCTTATGAGTGGCGCCTTATGAATAACTTTTTTAGAAGGCATTTAGGTATTAATTTTCTTGTGATTATTGTTGGAGATCATCAGCCTCTCACAGCAAAAGGTGTGGATACAAGTCATGATGTCCCAATTCACGTTTTAAGCGATGTTCCATCTATTCTTGCAGGATTTAAAAAGGCAGGATTTATACAAGGCTTAGTTCCAAAAAATAAAACTGCTTTAAAACATCACAATATTTATCCAATTATCTTGGAATCAATGAATTTAAAAGATTCTCAGCAAAATGAAATAACTAAGAATATTGATTCAGAAATGAGACAAGATTCTAATCTTTGAAATATTCATTTTAATACTGGCATCTAGGACCTAATCTGTAGAAAGATCCTCTAAAATTGATTTATGACAGAGTTTCCGATGATTTTAATTATGTAAAAAAAATCACGGCGGTGTCGGTGTCTATATTTACCGCCAACACAATGCCGATC
>JBGCDR010000169.1:0-18442 GCA_045105515.1 Oligoflexales bacterium | reverse complement strand
TTTTAATAAAAGTGAGCCATTTTTTTTAAGTTTTTTCTTCCTATATTTTTTTTATCTAGTCACTTTTGGTACTGCGGCTTAGAATTTTTCTGACCTATTTAATGAAAAATTGGAAAAAATCTTATTTGAATCAGCCCTGCGCCTCCAATGGTTTCATAATACTGAAACTCATGGTCACCAAAGCTAAGATTATTCATAGTACCTGCAGATCCTGCCAGCTGACCCAATGCTCCCCATAGGGCATTGACAATAGCTTGCGATGTTTCTACATTCCCAGCAACCACTGCTCGAGGAAAAATCGGATTAAGAACACTACCAGGAGGCAAAATAATTTTGATCGGCTTAAGGCAACCATCATTAAGAGGGATTTTTTGATCAACAAGTGACCTTAAAACGTATAGAACCGCAGCCTTGCAAACTGCATAAGGAGCATTAAAATTGTGTTCTCCTGATACCGAACTTTCAGAAAAATCTACAATCATACTTTTTGCTAGTCGATCCACCTTAAGGTTAACCGAGATTTTGATTCCTTGATCCATATCAATTACACATTTTGCATCCTTTATTTCCGTGATTACTTCACGAACCAACTCTTCAGCGTTGTCCTGAATGTGTTGCATATAGGAGCTTAACATGTCGACTCCAAATCCGTTAATCGCCTGAAATATTTCGGATTCTCCTCGTTTGTTAGCAGCTATTTGTGCCTTTATATCTGCAATATTTTGCTCCATATTTCTTGGAGGATATTTGTTTTCCATCATAGTTTTTCTAAGCAGAATCTCATTAAAGATATTATTGTCAACTATTTTAAGATGATCTAAGAAAACACCTTCTTCACTAATATGTGTGCTTAACGCTGGCATTGACCCTGGACTTATTCCTCCGCAGTCTGCATGATGACCTCGCGATGCTACATAGTAAGTTGGTCTTTCATGCTTGTTTACAAAGATTGGACTTACAACGGTCATATCTGGAAGGTGGGTTCCACCTGAGTAGGGAGAGTTATGAATGTACACCTGTCCAGGTGCCATAGTAGATTCATGCTGAGCAATGAGGCTTTTTACACTTTCACTCATTGATCCTAAATGCACGGGCATATGCGGGGCATTAGACACGAGCAATCCATCTTCATCAAAAATAGCGCAGGAGTAATCTTCCCTTTCTTTTATATTCACCGAGCTTGCAGTATTTTTAAGTACCTCTCCCATATTCTCTGCCATGGACATAAATAAATTATTGAATATTTCCAGATAAAATGGATCAGAATTTTTATGTTTTTGAGTCTGTTTGTAGACTTTATTCTGGGCTTTTTTTGTTAGAATAAAACAGCCTTTTTTATTTTTCGTAATAGACCAATTTTCCTCAACTACTATAGTTCCATGCTCAGAAAAAATAATAGTTGGACCGGAAATTTGTAAAGAAAATGGAAAGTTATGCTCATCATATGCATCGATTTTTCGCATCTTTCCATCAAAGTACGCTTTCACCTTAGTAGTTTCATGAAGTTTAGAATCAGATTTTTGACTGACTAGGGAAATTGGATTATCATAAACTCCCTGGGATTGTAGACAAATGGATTCTACGAACAACGTAGTATCAAGCATAAAGCCAAAATACTGTTCATGTTTTGCCGAAAAATCTTCTCTCAATTTCTTTATTTCAAGAGTAAAGGGAATCTCAATTTTTGTATCAGATCCTTCATATCGTAAATACAGAAGCCGTTTATGTAGTACCTGCTCAGGCGGTGCAGGACTAGCTGCTATCGTTAGATCATTTTCAATTTCTAATTCCTTAAAAAGCAATTCAATTGTTACCAAGATATCCGGATTTAAACATTTAGCAACGCTTCTCTGACTAAAGTAATTTAAATCAGCTATGCCGATTCCAAGAGCAGATAAAACCCCTGCAAGTGGATGAATAAAGATAGTATTGATACCAAGGTGACTTGCAACCCTACAGGCATGCTGACCACCAGCCCCACCAAAACTACTTAGGGTAAATTGGCTTATATCATATCCTCGTCCTGTAGAAATTTTTCGGATTGCATTCGCCATCTTTTGACAGGCGATTTCAAGGTATAGATCAGCTAGCTCATACGTCGAATTCTTTACCCTCAAATCATGCTCGATTTTAGTTAACAGCTGCTTAAACTTAGCAGTAACATTACTAGTATCGAGGGCTTGGTTACCATCGCTACCGAACACTTTTGGGAAGAAATTAGCTTGAATCCTACCCAAAAGGACATTGCAATCAGTTATTGTGAGAGGACCTCCCTTGCCATATGCTGCGGGACCAGGCAATGCCCCTGCTGACTCAGGACCAACTTGCAAACGTCCTTGATAAAAGCTAAGCAATGACCCTCCACCAGCAGCTATAGTATGAATATCAAGGCTAGGAACTCTAAGTTTCATTCCCTCAATGGTAGGCTCAAAGTTTCTTAAATAAGTACCATCATATAAACCGACATCAGTGGATGTTCCCCCCATATCAAAAGAGATGACTTTTTTGATGTTATTTTGGAGTGCTGTTTTAACCGCTCCAACCATACCTCCTGCAGGCCCAGAAAGAATAGCATCCATTCCCTTGAATTTTTCAGCCTCAATAAGACCTCCATTTGACTGCATAAACATAATTGGACTCTGCTCCAGCCCTTTATACAGTAAGTTCTTATAAGCGGTTAAAACAGGAGAGAGGTATGCATCCATAACACAGGTCTGCCCTCTTGGAACAATTTTAATGAGTGGCACCAATTGACTCGAAGATGAAACCTGTTGAAATCCTATTTCTTTAGCCCAGGCTACGATTTTATTTTCATGGACAGAGTTGAGATAAGAGTGCATCAATACAACTGCACAACTGCGGAAACCATCTTCAAAAGCAGCTCTTAAGGCTTTCTTCGCTGAAACTTCATTTAATGCTGTTAGGATACGGCCTGAAGCATCCAAACGCTCATCAATCTCAAAAACCCCTTGATAAAGAGGATCTACCCGATTGATGTTTCTAGCAAAAATATTAGGCCTGGTCTGATCTCCGATGAACAAAAGATCTTTAAACCCTTTGGTAATAAAAAGTGCTACTTTAGAACCCTTACGTTCAAGAAGTGCATTGGTAGCTACTGTAGTACCAATTTTAAGCACAGAAACAGAGTTTATGTGGGAATGTTCCTCATGCTCTTCAAGGAATTCCAATACTCCAGCAAGGACAGCATCTTCGTAACGCTGCGGATCAGTACTCAAGTACTTTTTACTTATAAGCTTTCCATTAGGACTCCGTCCAACAATATCTGTAAAAGTCCCTCCCCGATCTACCCAAAATTGCCACTTCAACGGTTTATTCTGCATAAGCCCTCCCAAATAATTCTTGGAATATCTCTCATAGCAGATTTTGAAATGACATCGACTGATTTAGATGTCAAGCAACAATCCATTTAGCAAAGCATAGTTTTAAAGTTAATAACTTTTTAGAGATTAAATTAACTTGCTCAAAAAATGATGAATGAAGAACCCCAAAATTAGAAGAAGAGATCCAAGAAAGTAACTTGTCCAAAATCCAAGGTTAAACTTTTGAGCAAGTACAAAAGGAACGAAAATTAGTAAGGATACAGGAACAGCAACAAAAATACTTTTTAGCATATGATACGAATAAACGAACATTAGACCATTCCAAATAAGAGAAGATCAATGTAAGCATACTCGTCAGTGGCAAAGCAGTTAAGAACCCTGCAAGAGACGTCTTTTTTCTTGAGAGCAAGGAAACAAAACTAATCAGTACCGCAGCAACAAACACTTTCCCTTTTGCTAAGTACATACAAAAAGGTCTTTCTTCCATATAGTTGATCTTGCAGTCGATTATACTCCAGCTTCTAGCTTATGTAGATCAGCAACCTTAATCAAATTTGTCCTGAGTACTCATCTATAAAACCTAAGCAACTTTGAAACGCTACTCAAACCAAGCTCTTGAAATCATTACGCGGCGAAGGAAACTTGAAACAAGCAAAAGGTTTTACTGGGAGGTTAAACCAATCTTTTTTAACATATACATCTAAATATATTGTGTTTTATCGAGGACTTTCAGTATTTTGAAGCTTGCCCTAAATGCAGCCATAAATTTTTTTGCACAAACTCACATTGGGTTTAGGAGCTTTTTTTGATAATTGTTGTCAATTAGACTTTAATAGGTCATGTTTTTCAGCATGAGACTATCTTCACTGCCTGGAGGCTGCAACATTGAAGCTAAGCGAACTACCAATAGACTGCCCTGCTAAAATAGTCGGGTTTCTGAGCCAAGAGACTAAGCATCAAAAGAGCTTGCTGCAGGCGATTGTTGCAATGGGCCTTTGCCCTGGATGTGAAGTAACGATCAAACACGTAGGGCCATTTGGTAAAAACCCGCTCGCCATAAGCTGCCGGGGCTCATTAATAGGAATTGGTTTAGAGGAATCGCAACTAATCGAGGTTGAAAGGAAGTACCCATGAGTGTGATAGCACTTGTTGGAGCACCTAATACAGGAAAGTCTTCACTATTTAACGCCCTCACAGGTACTAGACAAAAAATTGGTAATTATCCAGGTGTAACTGTCGAGAAGAAACTCGGCTACCTTAAAACCCCTTCAGGCAAAGAAATAGATTTAATAGACCTTCCCGGCACCTATAGCCTGGCCCCTCAAAGCCCAGACGAACAAATAGTGGAAGATTTTCTTAAAGGCAACAGTGAGTGCTTAGATAAGCCTGATGTTATCTTAGTGGTAATTGATGCCACCAATTTGTCTCGCACTATGAATTTAGCTTTATCTCTCAAAGAACAAGGCTTCCCTTTTATCGTAGCACTAAACATGTACGACCTAGCAAAATCCAAGGGTTTGAAGATGGATATCAAAGCCCTAGAAAAAGAGCTTGGTGTTCCTGTCGTGCCAACCATTGCAGTTAGACGTGACGGACTTAGAGGCCTACTTGCAAGGCTTGATAGAACCCTAGATCAAATCCAAAAGGCGGATCTTAAAGAACTTCCAGCTCGAGATTGGAGCCTTTCAGTTAACGACCTGATAAACACCCAAAAAAGAGTCGATGAAATATTAAGTAGGGTCGTAAGAATTCCATCTCAGGCAGATAAAGTTACTCATGCACTAGACAGAGTTTTGTTACACCCATTATTTGGTGGAATAACCTTACTAGCCATATTATTTACCATGTTTCAAGCTGTGTTTTCCTGGGCTGAAAAACCAATGGAACTTGTGGAATTCTCCATATCATGGCTCGCTGCCTACATTAGCTTACTCCTTGGGCCTGGACTTTTGCAAAGCTTTGTCTGTGATGGCTTGATTGCAGGAGTTGGTTCGGTCTTAGTCTTTTTACCCCAAATTTTAATTTTGTTCTTTTTCATTTTAATACTGGAAAGCTCAGGATATATGCCCCGTGCCGCCTTTATCATGGATAGAGTCATGGGCATGTTAGGGCTTGAAGGGCGCTCATTTGTTCCACTACTATCATCCTTTGCTTGTGCTATTCCAGGCATTATGGCTACCCGCACGATTAGCAATCCAAGGGACCGCCTGCTGACGATTATGGTCGCTCCTTTGATGACCTGCTCTGCTAGACTACCAGTCTACACATTGCTTATAGGCGCATTTATTCCCGACATAACAGTTCTAGGTTTTTTCAACCTTCAAGGAATGGTGATGTTTAGCCTATTTATTTTTGCAGTTATCTCAGCAATGCTTGTAGCGTTCACCATCAAAACTTTTGCATTACCCGGCCCAAAGGCAACTTTTTTGATGGACTTACCTACATATAAAATGCCGCATTTCAACTATATTTTTATGTGCCTATTCCAAAGAGCAAAAGCCTTCCTCAAAAAAGCAGGTACCCTTATTTTAATGATCTCAGTTGTGCTTTGGGTTTTATCAAGCTTTCCAAAACCTCCGGAAAATATGGAAAAGTCCGCCATCCACTACAGCTTTGCTGGGCAAATTGGCCAAGCCATTGAACCACTCGTAAAACCTGTTGGTTTTGACTGGAGAATTGCAACCGGATTAATTCCAGGTTTTGCCGCAAGAGAGGTGATGATTGGAGCCTTAGGCACAGTATTTGCGGTTGAAGATGCTGAAGAATCCGGCCAATCACTCTTACAAAACCGTATTAAGAATGTCTGGCCAGTTTCTACCGGCCTTGCACTTCTAGTTTGGTATGTTTTTGCCCCTCAGTGCCTTGCTACTTTTGCAGTTGCCCGCAGAGAAACCAATAGCATTAAGTGGTCTGTTATCATGTTTTTATATATGCTCGCACTTGCTTATCTAGGAGCATTTGCCACCTTTCATATTTCTTCAATGCTATTTACTAACTAGTCTTTTTGAGGCAACTTAATTTTCAAGCTGTTGCCAGAAAATGCCTTTACTGTCTTAGATAGGTAATTTAATAATTATAAATAGATGATAAGGGAGCAGAATTTTATGCAGTTTTACTATTCTCGGCCGAACTACTACTATTCTCTTTATTTAAGAAGCGATCAAATGTATCAATTAATTGTTCCCAACTGATATACTCTTTCGAGATCATGAGCTCAGACAAAGTTCTATGCCTTTCTTCAACAACCCTTTTAATCTCATTTTCTATATTTTTATTCCATAAATTAAGCGATTTACAGGCAGTAAGATAACTTGTAGAGTTTTCAGTTAGGAATTTAAAAATTTCTAATTGTTGTTCTACATCAAACAGTTTTTTTTCATAGACAATACTTGAAAGACGAGGAATAGAATCCAATTTTTCGACTAAACACTCTAATAGCTTGTCTTTAGATAGGAGGCCTTCCTCAAGTAAAAGACTACCTACATACTTGGAAACCACTGGAGTGGTTTCGATCCTACTTTCTGTAGCTTCTGATTTTTCAATCTTAACTACTATTTCTTCCGCAGGCTCAAGCTTTGAATCTTCATCTAGGCATTTTGCTAATAGATCTCCTTCTTTCTTGAAAGGATTCTTTTCAATGTATTGTTTGATTAAGGAATCTATATCAGTACAGCTCTGGCTTGGAACAAATTGAACATCATCAACAACTTTCTGCAACCAAGCAACCATTATATCTTTGCTATCAAGTAGGATACGAATAGCATGCTCAACTCGAATATTACCTTGTTCCTGTATGAGAACGATAAAGTCCTCTACTTTATGAACGAAGTCAGAAAAATCAACCAAACCAATGCTCTTCGAGACCCCTTTGAGGTTATGTGCTGAACGCGAGAGGTTTACTAGAACCTTAGCTTGCATGCCTTCATCTTCCAGTTCAATACTTGAATGTTCCCATTCAGTAAGGATTTCTGTCCCTTCGTCCATAAATTCTTGCAACAGTTCTTTATCAGCTATTTGTGTACGCATACCTACCAATCTTTTACAACACACCGACAAATCTTAGGTCGGACCATAATTTATCTACTTTAGGTCAGAACAGAAAAGCAGACTTATTTTGCAATATTGGCTTCATTTTATATTTTTTATCTAAGGTACAATTTGCTAATCAACTTGGATAATCTATTTTGATTACCATTTCGAAAACCATATTGAAAATGGTAGCCGCAATTCTGCCTGGATTGAATTGTCACCCTTCATGGAGACTAGTAAAATGTCAGACTTTTTTTCAACAATAAAAAGTAAAATTAAATCAATTGATGAAGACATTATGAAAATTTTTCCTCTAACGAGAGCTTCAGGATTCAAATTGAGCTTCCTAACTTGTTCTAAAAAATTACCTGAACATCACATTATTCTTAAAGCTTTTGCCCCTAATGGCACCTTTTTCCAGCTCCAATTTGTAGGAAGTGAATACGCTTTTACAGAACTCCTCGAGTATCGAGGTAAAATATCGAACTACTCTGAATCTAGTATTGATTTTGACAGATATGAGACTAACTACGCAGAGTTTAAAAAAAATTCCCATATAGATAATCATGAGCACCCTGTTGATCTGCTTATCCTTTTAATTAAAGGTTCCATTTCAATGGGTTTGGAATGTGGTAATTCCACTTTTTATAAAGCAGGAGATTTTTTCTTTATTCCAAAAGAACTAAATCATTTTTTTTCCATTGCTGAAAAGGGTGCACAATGCATTGAAATATGGAAAGGAAAGGATTTTTGGTAAAAAAATTCTCTATTTTAGAATTGTTCTAATTTTTTAATCATCCTACCATTGACCCTTTCTTCCTCCCCAATTTTGGGCCCTTGCCATCATGAATTTTGAGAGAATTCTTTCCCATTTAGCATTCTGATACTGTTCGTCTGACAGTTCTGCAGCCTCCTCTCTTGAGGGAGGTGTTTCATATTTTTCAAAACTTCTCAGTACTTCTATGATCCTGTCTGTGTTCTTATCTTTATAAAGGTACATTGGCATTTAGCGGTCCTCATACAAGGCTATAAATCGCAATTTCATTGTTCGTTTAACACTATTTTAGTGAAACTATCGTGGTTTATCAATCTCAGATCAGGTATCAGTTCTGAGCAGATTTTAAAGACCAAATGGACAGATCTGTCCATTGGCTTGATCATCACAATCAGAAAGATTTTCTTCTTTCTAACCCATTTCAATATCAGCTTTTCTCTTGTAATTGCATCAAATATTCGAGTACTTTCATAGTAAATGAACTTATGGTTATATTTTTTTGTAAAGCTACAACATCAACTAAGATACCTTTTTTGTTAAAATATAGAAAAAAAATTGCTTTTCCATAAAGTGAGATTTGACAAATTTGGGATTACTGGCAAATCCCCACCCACTATTTTTTAAGATCACCCCCTAGTTACTACTTAGTTACAACCTCAGCTACTACCCGCCTACTATTGATAGTTTCAGAGATAAATCTCAATCTATTAATATTGCTACATTATTTATATCTCATAAATTCTAACTGTATTACTTTTATGCTTTGTTTCATGTCCATATTTTATTAGGTGGACACCCCAACGTTAAAAAATCTCCGAATATATAAGGACAAGTCCTCATCACACATGCAAATTAACCTTTTGGCACCTTTCCATTCACGAGGGTCTTGAGCTAAATATAAGAGGTGCCAAAAGTGCCAAAAGATCTGAATTGACCGTTCGTAGTACTAATAAGTCGCAATAGTTTGCCGATAATAAAAAAGAAATTGAAATATATAATGGTGCATTTATGTCAATGTGATACCAAATGGGGAGCTGGTGCTATATAATCTCAAAGAAATCTTTAACAATCTAGTTGCTGAACACTCAAAAAAGGATATTCTTGAACTAATAAGGAAACAAATACATCAAATAAAGCCATGTTATGACTTGGTGAAATACAGCCAAAATCTCAAGGGAACTATGCATTTTCAAATGACTGTCAGCCCAAAAGGAAAAGTTGTAAAGGTCGAAAACAACCAAACTAAAATCAATGAGTCAAAGATGAACGCTTGCATCGTCAAAACTAAGCAAGCGTTTTTGTTTCCGGAAATTAATTCTGAAGAAAATATTGATGTGAAATACCCAATTACATTTAAAACTGGCAAGAAGGATAGTCCCAAATCAGATTCTTGAGTACGTTTTCGCTAGATTTTTTCCTCCTCTACTAAAATCTTTTGTCAGTTTTGTCAGGTAAAAAAATCCTATCGAGAAACTAAACTAGAGGTGTTTTTTGAACCTGACAAAACTGACAAAAGTTTCAAATCAATCTCGATTAACTACCCAAGGATTCTCGAGAATTTTCTCCAATTATATCGGAAAACCATTCTTTCTCTGTAGGGGCCAGCTTGTTTAATTTATTAGGCTCCCCAGCTATTTTCGGATCCACTTTCGCAAGAAGATTTTCGTTGCCAAATTCTAATTCTCGAAAAAGGTCTGCGAGAGAAACACCTAGTACATCAGTAATGGCAATTAGCTTTTCAAGCCCTGTACTGGCTGTTGCACTTTCCAAACGCTTCACAGTCATCGTTGAGGTTCCCGTCATTTGGCCAAGCTGTTCTTGAGTCAGTTTTTGCTCTTTTCTGATTCTATTTATTACCTGGCCAAGACTTTTCTACAGATGTTCCATTTTTCCTTCATTTGCTGATTTAAGCAGGAAGATCCCATCATTGAGTCAAGTAAGACCAGTTTATAAGAAAAGCGGGTATTTTAATGAAAAATATTTAGCAACTCACAAATGCAGGTAAACAGCAATAACTCTTGCGACTATACTTTGTGGGGTTGATTCTGCTAAGACTCATGGGGGGCATTCCACTTGGTCTGCGCTTGGAAGGTATGTGGATCATCAGATTAGGGAGTTGAGTAATCCGATCCCGGCGGCAATTGCTGAAGCACTTAAGATAAAGAGCTAGTTAAAGCTAATTAGTATGTGTTCGTTTGCGTTTGATTTGCGTTGCCCGCCCGTCATTACTTAAGCAAGTCTTTTGAGGGCATTATGTAGGATGTACTCCAACCCCAGATGTTCCTTGAGACAATCTAAAATCTTGTTTGAAAACTTAGCTTAAAATACTGCCCTTCACCCATCCTTTTCATCAGCATTCTATTTAGAGTTAGGTCGATATTATCTACGTCGCTCGTAATGCTATTTTTTTCTCATGATACGAAGACTGAAAAGATATCAGAAACAAAATACTTTCCAATACCTAAAAGAGTTTTCATGGATTCATAGTTAATCGGGTTTAACTTTTGATAAATGGAATACTTTGATAGATAGCCAAAGGCCTCGGTGTTGCCAAAATTATATATTACCCCAATATCTGAAGATATATATTCTCGGATAGTTTTTTCATATCCTATACGAATCATACGTTGATCAAGTGATGTGTTTGATCTAATGTACAAGTTATCAAAAGAGGCCTTCAAAACGATATTTAAGAATCTAGAATGGTTGATATCGTAAGATCCAAACTGATTGAGAAATCTAAAATATTCTGGCCATAATTCAAATTCTAACTGTGCCAAAAATGCTGGTTGTAATTGATCATGGTTGAATTCACCCCTCCTATCATCTCCAACAGAAACATCTTCAGTAACTTGCAACCTGAAATTACCAAACAAGACCGAAATGGCCGACTGACTTATTGGAAATGGAAGATCATTTTGATTGTATTCGTTTTCAAAGAATAAGAAATATTGATATTCATGCCTCAAATTACCTCCTTGTTGCAGAATATCCTTGCCGAATTCAAGCTTAAATTTTTCAACCTCATAGGAAGATGTACCAAATACTAAAATATTATTAGAATGACTTTTGGTACTGGATGTTTTCTTATTTGACAGATCAAAATACACTTCCCAGCAAAGATGTGGGTCTATTTTCAGACGAGATTGAAGACTTAGTGCCTTCAATTGCAGCTGTGTTGTATTTCCAGACTGGTTCTTTGAATAAATAATCTCTTGAAATATCTTGCTCTGAAATTCAATTTTTTCGATTTTTGCTGCAAATGTGTTTGTATGACTTAAGAACAGAATATATAAGATCAAAAAAATTTTTTTGATATGATAATATGGCATTTAATCTATCTAATAGGAGTGATTTAATACTTTGAATGCGAATGAGTTTTCAAAATGTCTTACCTTCAAGTTGAAGACTTTAATTGGTTTCTCATTTTTAATATGGCGAATTGACAAGACAGAGGTAGGCTGAATTTTATCTTCCAACAAGAGATTGTCGCTTTCTTTCAAACTCCCAGCTTTTTCCCACTTCTTTTCAAGAGGAAGATAAAAAAGATGATCTTCAGTAGCATCAATTTGAGTACCATTATTCAGATTAATTTGAATCATTGATTGGGTTTCATGTGAAATAATATCGTCTACAACGCCGATCACTTTTTCATTTTTTTCGAGATCAAAACTAAATACCAAATCAGCAATCTTAAGTTTTTCGATTGTAATATCTCCATTGGGTGTAGATATGGGAGTACCTTCTGGAAGGCATAGTTTCCCCCCGCCGTAAGTAGAATCACCACATCCAACAATAATCAGAATGAAAGTAAAAATTGAGCTTAAAAATGCTGGATTCATTTCCTTATACCTCTATTTAAAGAAAATAAAATACCCTACTCGAGCATAAGGGCCATTATCACCTTTTCCAGCGACTTCACCCCAGAACCCTTTCCCTCTCTCGTAGTCAGAGCCAATACCATATGGATCACCAAAAACTTCATCATTTTCCTGTTCTCGAGTAGATATTTTTGTATATATGTTAAATGACCAACCAAATTCAATTAGGAATCCGGATCTATTGGTATTTTCGGTCATAAGTTTAAGGCCAAAATGATTATAAAGTAGCTCCCAACTTGCTTGCCTTTCTAACTCAACCCCATTATCACATCCTTGACTACAGGTAGTTTCAATATTGACTCTTTGGTCTCTAGGTACGTCAGAATAATTTTTTGTATATACTATGCTCGGACACCAGAGCTTTTGTAAAAAGAAAATCCGGTGGTAACAGCAAATCTTGTCGATATGTTCCATGCTACCAATAAAGACCTCTGATTTCCTAAAATTGCTGATTTGATCCCTTCGTATCCATACCCAAGTTGAAGGTCTAGATTGCCATATTGTACTCCTGCCCATGGAACTAAAGTGCCGTAAGATAGTCCAGTTCCAAAACCTATTTCAGCAAATGGACGAAATGTCAGTGGTTCTGCCAAAGACATTTTTGTCGAAATAAGGACCATTGGAATTAGATATTTGACTATTTTCATCGACATATTTTTTTTAGTTTTAAAGAGAAGAATAATAACATTTTAGCACAGCCGATTTACCACCAAAAAGATTGATTAATCGAAAACCTTTTTGCCAGCAGGGCGATAACTTTGATAAAGAAGAAAGGATGGATACCCTTTTTTTGGAGTTGAAGTTGTGAGTTACAAAAAGAATTGAGGAGGAGACCCCTCGACTATCGCTCGGGGTGACTAATGACATTAGCCGACGATCAGGAGGAAACAAAATCCACTATTTTATTTTAGGCCCCAAAAAAATACCCACAATCGGGGGAGATCGCTCCATTTCAGTCGCGATGACGGCGGTATTTAAACTCTAGACGCAAAAAAAGCCCAGTAAAAACTGAGCTTTAAAAAACTTATTAATGGCTCCTCAGGACGGACTCGAACCGCCGACAAGGTGGTTAACAGCTACGAAGAGAGCTTTCTAATAGTTTTGCTGAAGTGTGACTTCATATGATTTCAGTTGATTATGTGGATTAAATTCCCGCACCTTACCTGAAAATTGGTCTACTTGCGATGGTGGGTCCCAAAATATACCCAAAAATACTACCACCCACTCACGTAATTTATGAATCATGCAACTTCCTTTTCATTCAATTCCAACGGATTCTATCTATCGGTTATCTTTATAAATATTTTTTTTGATAGAGAGACACAGGTAATCTCCCGATATGTTGTCGAAGGTAACGCAACGGAGCTATAAAAAATGGTCAGCCAATTTCACTTGTTACTTATGCTATTTCTGTGTGTCTGCTGTGGTTGCACAAATCAAGATGATGATCAGATCACCCCAGGAGATATTGACGATAGAATAGGATTTGGCCCCAGTTTGCCTCAAGACTTTGAAGAGAAAATTGACTTCTCTAATTATTCACCAAAATCTCTTGTAGAGTGGTGTGAATCCCCTCAGCTAGACGAAAATAAAAAAAAGCTGATCGATTATTTATTGGTTAACTATAAGAAAGATGATTGTACTGAGCTTCAAGAGAAGCTCCAAACGCTAAATAGATTGGCAATAAGTAGGGACTTTGAAGGGCATTTAGACCTTGCGCCAGTAGAAAAATTAGAGAATTTGCAGGTTCTAAGCATACATGACACCACGATTAAATCCTTTTATCCGGTTAGATACCTGGAAAATTTAAAGGAATTGGATTTAAATAACGTTCCCATACAAGACATAACTCCAATTAAGTATTTAACAAATTTAAATAAACTTGAACTATTCAGAACAAATGTTAATGACTTATCTTCAATTAGCCAGCTAACAAGCCTTGAAAGGTTAACTCTAGATAGCGACTGGATTCTTGATATTAGCCCTCTAAATGGATTGGTAAACTTAAAGTATTTATTTATCGTGATCGAAAATGTGGACGACTTAGGTCCAATAAATGCATTAATAAATGTTGAGTCGCTATATTTGGCCAATAGCAATTCAAATAACATAGGCGCTATTTCAAGTCTTACAAATCTTACTGAGTTAAATCTTCGGGGCATTATGACGGATATCAGTCCTATTGCAAACCTCTCCAAGATAACTAAGTTAACCCTTAATGGGAGTTTAAATATTAAAGACTATTCTCCTATATCTAGCCTGAAAGCTTTAAAATTTTTAGAATTACATGATACGAATTTTGGAGATCTTTCATCATTAGGTAATCTAACAAACCTTATACAATTAGAAGCAAAAAGAACAAATATTAGCGATTTTTCTGCAATTATAAATTTTCCGAATATAAGGTCAATTGATGTAGCCGAGACATCGGTTAGAGACCTGTCTCCACTTAGCCAACTGCAAGAACTCGTTGCACTAACCGTAGCAAAAACTCTTGTTGAAGACCTTTCACCTTTGTTTGGACTTGAAAATCTAGAATTTATCGATGCTGCGGACTCAAAGGTCACACAGGAGCATGCATTTGAGGCCAAGAAAGCTTTGCAAATTAATGATATCTGGCACTAATCTCTTAACATCCCTTTACCTTTTAGTCATCTCGACTAAGCGTAGCGCATGGAGAGATCTCATCGACAAATATCTCAGCCAAAAATTGATCGAGAATCCCTTGAGAAACACCCGAAAATATTCTCAGACCCAACCGCAAATAACCCTCTATTCTTATTTAACAAGGGCTATCCAGCCATTCCTGACTGTATGCTTATATCTATAAAATCAACATTGAGCCAAGGCAAGATCCTTCCAAGCAGGATTCATCAATTCAATCAAGAATACCTTCTTCCTCCTAGCCCATTTTTTGATCTGTTTTTCTCGAGCAATTGCATCAGGAGCTTTCGTATGATTTTCATAATAGACGAGCTTATGGATGTTATATTTTCTCGTAAAACTAGAGCATCTACCAACATGTTCTGAATGCCTCCTTTCAAGATTATTTGTTATACCCGTGTAAAAAACTGTGTGATGTTTATTTGTCAAAATGTAGACATAAAATAGTTTTTCCATGAAACAAGGTTTGAAAAATTACAAAATTTTTCTCAATGGACATCGATCAAAATCATGCGAGATGAGTGAAGCTAAGATATGTAGCTAAAAAACATCGTACACAAATCTTCTGAGGGCGATATACACTTGTTGTGAAACACATTTGTAAGCAATCTGTTTAATTCAGAGAAGGATGGTAAATCTCCTGCCAATATTTTTTGAAGCCAATTGTGGTAATTAATCAATTACTACCCTAGGTACTACCCGCCTACTATTGATAGTTTCAGACACAATCATCAATCCATTGATATTACTGCATTATTTTTATTCCTCATATCCTAACTGTATTGCTTTTATGCATTGTTTCTTGTCCAGTTTCTATTAGGTGGACACCCCAATGTTTAAAAATCTCCGTATGTATAAGGACAAGTGCTCATGACACCTGCGAGCTAAACTTTTGGCACTTTTGACTCCTCACAATTCACGAGGGTCCTAAGCTAAATATAGTAGGTGCCAAAAGTGCCAAAAGATCTGAAATGACAGTTCGCGGTACTAATAAGTCACAATAGTTTGCCGATAATAAAATAGAAATTTACATATAATGGTGCATTCATGTCCAAGGTCATAATTCTTTTAACTACTTTGATCCTATCCTGTGTTTCATATCATCCTATGGAAACTATAAAGTCTCTGGAAAAGGATGAAAATGGTACTTTTTTTGCCTTTACTGCGGACTATACTACAAATAAAGATTCTTGTTGGTTAGAAATAAGAAATGGCAACCCAGGGATTGGCACAAGCTATAAGGTCAATATTAAACCAGGAAATCATGATTATATCCTGCGCGTTGAAGAAGGAAAATATTCCTTTTTTGTCGAATGTTTTAGAAAATGGGCTACCCATGATAAGAAAAGGTCAGTTTTTGACGTTAAAAAAGGTGCAATAAAATATATTGGAACCGTTTTAGTTACAGTCAAATTTACTGGCGAAAAATTTAAATATTCCACGAAAATCAAGGCTGGTAAGCGTGTGACTGAATTTTTTAAAGGGTTATCAGATAAAAGGGTCAAGGCGGTAGATGGCTCGGGAACAGGCGGCCTTACACAGGACGAAATCCTAGGTCCTATCAGGAAAAAGCTTAATCAAATTAGAGAATGCTATGAAATTGAGTTACGAGAAGTCAGTATAGAAGGTAAAATACAAATCCGTTTTGTCATCGATATTGACGGCACTACTGAAAAAGCTGAAGTTACCCATTCCTCAATTAATAATAGTCGAATGGAATCATGTGTTACTTCAATAGCATTATCTTGGATTTACCCTAGGCCGAGGGGAAACAAGAAAGTCACTGTTAATTATCCATTCAGTTTTAACGTAATACCAAATGAAGAACTAGTTCTATATAATCTCAAAGAAATCTTCGACAATCTAGTTCCTAAGCATTCTAAAGAAGATAATCTGGAACTTATTAAGCAACAATTAAACCAAATAAAGCCTTGCTACGACTTAGCGAAAAATAGGGATAATCTCAAGGGTACTATGCATTTTCAAATGACTGTCACTCCAAAAGGAAAAGTTGCCAAGGTCGAGAACAGCCAAACCAAAATCAATGAACCAAAGATGAACGCATGCATAATCAACGCTATGCATCAATTTTTATTTCCAGAAATTAATTCTGAAGAAAGTATCGATGTGAAATACCCGCTTACATTTAAAACGGGCAAGAAGGCAGGTTCCAAATAAGATTCTTAAGCACACTTCCTAGAATTTTTACTCCTCTTCTTAAATTTTTGTCAATTTTGTCAGGTAAAAAAATCTTATCGAGAAACTAAACTAGAGGTGTTTTTTGAACCTGACAAAACTGACAAAAGTTACAGATCAATCTCGATTAACTACCCAAGGATTTTCCTGTATTTTATCAATTATGTCGGAAAACCATTCTTTCTCTGTAGGGGCCAGCCTGTTTAATTTATTCGCCACCCCAGCTATTTTGGGATCAACCTTCCAAGTTTCACCAACCATCCCCTTACTTTTTCCTCAGATAAAACACCCTCCAGATCTGGGTTGGCTGCTTCGAAAATAATCTGCTTAACTTCGTCTTCATATCTGAGATCTTCGCGGCATTCTATCAGATTAGCCCATTCAGACAAATCGTCAGAGGATATCTGTTTATTTAAATATCTGTGCAACAGATTTACCAGATCTTCAGATCTGAGATCAACTTCTGACTCACTATCCCAGCTAAATTGTGACAGCAGGTGTTTTAACTCTTCTATAGGGGCTGAAAAACAGATCAGATCCTTGAGCACTCTTTCTCTAGATTTTTTTGCTCTCATATTCCTCTAAAAAGATCTTTTGGCACTTTTGGCACCTATTACTAAACAGACAATATGAACCAATTATACCAGGTGCCAAAAGTGCCAAAAGTGCCAAAAGATCCTAAAAAACTAATTTTCCTGTACAGCTCTTCTCGACCATGGATTGTTCAATGCGTCCTTCATTAACTTCATAAACCACTGCCTTTCCACCATTGAAAGCTGCTCAACCTCCTGGAGGATTACATTGATTTCAGAGTTTTCAGGCAAAGTAGGGGTATCCAACTTTACGCCCTCAGCCCTTCTAAAAATTTCCGCAACATTAACACCTAGACACTTAGCAATAGCATTTAGCTTATCAATTTGTATGGAAGCTTTTGCGGCCTCTAAGCGCTTTATGGTCATTGAAGAGATGCCAGAATTAACAGCAAGCTGTTCCTGAGTGAGCTTTTTTTCTTTACGTATTTGATGAATAACCTCGCCAACGCTGTTCAAAAAAAGATCTTTGCTGGACATACTACCGCCATGAGGTACGAGTTGACATCTCAAATAGAACTAATATGGTATTACTAATAAGTTCTATTTTCAAAAATATTTCTAATTAGATCGGAGGAGCCGATGCAATCAATCACCAGTCTAACGAATTTGGGCTATTTTGTAATCCCTGTTCATACACCTATAGGAGATCATAAATGCAGTTGCCTAAATCCCAAATGCACAAGTATCGGAAAGCATCCCATCACAAGTAGAGGGGTTCATGATGCATCAAACAACCTAAAAATAGTTAATGGCTGGCTAGAAAAATGGCCTGATTGCAATGTAGGAATTGCAACTAGTAAGATTTCAAACCTAGTAGTTCTCGCAGGGTTGATTCAAGTAAGCTTTTAACCAAATTTTGAAGTACGTTAAAATGGGTTCAGCATATTTTTTTAACAAAATTTTTGTTGTCAAAAATATTTGAGATGTATTTTTTTGACTATTCAAGCATAATCTAACAATGGC
>JBGCDR010000168.1:0-3933 GCA_045105515.1 Oligoflexales bacterium | reverse complement strand
GAAGATATTTAATTGCCGAAAATATGGTATTTTTCACTTATCACTGGAAAATAAGAAGATTTTTTAAAATTAATTTCAACCGCGATAAAAAAAACTGAGTTGCAAAGGCAAGAATTTAGTTTCCGACCAGACACTATCTATAGACAGCTCATTTTCAGAGGTCTCTGATGTATTGTGATATTTGAACATAAAATCACCTAGATTCTCTTGTTTTATACCACCCAATACTCCTGAAGTGGCTTTTGATACTGATTCCGTAGTACGGAAATCAAAACGATCATAAGTGGTGCTGATATATTCCCGCTTAGTGGGCATCTTATTTTCGATACCTTCATGATGCATCAAAACTTGAGACTTCCTATCTAGAGAATTGGTGATTTTTTTACCTTTTTGGTTAAAATATGGAACTACATAGGAGGAACCTAAGGGCCTTTCAGACTTACCTCCTACCGAAATAAATTGCTGAGGATCAGGAATATCATTGACAACTGCATTGGATAATCCACTGATACCAAATATCATTAACGATAAAAATAATGTTATTCTTAAATTCGTCTTCATCGACATTGATTAGGTCCTTTGGTGATGTTTAAATATTATTAAAGTATATTAGTAGGTTATATAAACGAAAAAAAAGCAATTTATTAGCGTATTTTTCATTAATTAAAGCTAATCGTAGATACTAGAAACGAAAAGGCGTGTCAATATAAATTCTAAAACACAAGCAGTGTACAAATTTTCGTGATGCTAGCCTAAAGACCGCAACTTATTGGTCCCCGGGAAAGGTATTCCCAAGCATGTTTTAAATTATCGTCATTGCTAGAATTTTATTTGTGGAATAAGGACAGTATTTTTCGTCAATAAATTAAGAGAAAAAATTATTTTTTGTTTACTTTGTACGATCTCATCTCGGTTATATGACTCTACCACAAGACAGGTAGCTGTAGAATAACTAGCTATCTTCGATCAGTTGGTCCATGAGCTGAAAAACACGATCTCGAATAATGAAACTTACCCTAAGATAAGCTTGATCTTTATCAGGAGCACTGCTTGGAGCTTCAATATTCCAAACATGGACGCTCCTGCTTAATTGTTCCAACTTATTCCTGATGGGACCCTCACACGAACACAAGACAATTAATTTATCGAAGTGTTTACGAGGTGAACTTAAATTTACCGAAAGTTCTCTCGCTACCTCATTCAATGTTTTGACGTACTGAGTTTCGATATCTATATCGCTAACAGCTAGGGCCTCTATTGCAGCAGGTTTAATTACCGGTTTCTTTTCCTGATGCATAATTTCTTCATTTAAGGCTACTGAGTACACTCGCAATGGGAGTTCGTTTTGCTGGTTTTTTAGCCACTCATGAGCCCAAGCTTCAGCCATTTGTGAGCGGCAGGAGTTTGACTTGCAAGCAAATACAATTATTTTTTCGCTGGAATTATCCTCTACGCTGGTATCAAAGTCAGGTTCGAGTCTACTTTTATTTGTTTCTTGAGTGCATATATCACTCATTTTACAAGTGATTGGCTGAGTCTCATCTTCGGCGTATTCGTCTGCCAGTGCGGAAGATTCTTTAACTTCATGATAGCTTTCAGATTCCGAAGCTTGTAAATGGCATGTTAGCCATGCAAATAAATTTAAAATGATAAGCTTTTTTATTGAGTGAGAGAATTTCTTCTTGATGAACATTGCTTACTCTATATAATTCTAAAAAAAATTCGACAAATACACATATTAGCTTATTTGATAATATGCAATAAATATTTTAATTAAATTGTATCAAAGGTTGAGTGGAAGCTTAGGTAAGCGTACATAAAAGCAAAGATATTATTATATTCGAGTGATATCATGTGAGAGGTGTATTGAGTAAATTTCAGTAGTAAGGAAATGGAAAAATGAGAATATTTGTACTTACAGTTTTTAGCTTTTTGACCTTGTTAGCTTGTGAGCATGGTAAGCATCATCACCATGGTGGTGGAGGGCGCCATCCAATCGGACAAAATGTCAAAATTGGCAAAAGTCTTGTTGCAAATCATTATAGCGATATCTATTTTTCTGGCCAACCTTCCGATTCCGATCTACAGTTGCTGAAAAAACAAGGCTTCATAGCTGTGATTAATTTAAGGCGTTCACAAGAAGACCAATACCTGGAAAAAAATGAGCGGCAAAAAGTAGCTGAGCTAGGGCTAAAGTATGAGAACTTACCAATAAATCCTGGGCAAGCCATATCAGACAACTTTATTGACAGCGTGACATTGCTTGTGAAGAAACATCGAGGGTCAGGAAAGATATTGATTCACTGCAGCTCGGGAAATCGGGTTGGGATGTGGCTTGGCGGACATTTTTACAAAGATCATAAGTTCTCCAAGCAAGAATCGATGGATTTAGCTATAAGACTCGGGCTTAAAAAAGAAAAGGCAATTGAAAAAGTAGAAAACTATCTAAAGAAAGCTAGTGAATAATTTTCACAAGTGCATCCAATTCAGAGCTCCCTTACTGTTCAATAATTTCTTCAACAACCATTTTAATATCATTTTTGGAAACTTCCTTGAGAGCTGCTTTCACAAATGCCTTCTCTTCAGGCGATAGATTAGGAATGATGGTTTCAATTTGATAATCTAGGCTATTTACTACTTTCCATAGTAATTCATCGCTTATAGTCAGTGAGCTAGAATTATCATGATTAACAATTTTACCAACACCATCAAACTCCAGTGAAGAAGCGACTATTTCATGTAAAACTTTCGCAATTACAAGATATAAAGTCATATCGTCATCTCTCCAATGCTCGGTGGAACCAAGCTGAAAGGAATCAAGGGAAGGGGAGTGTATTCTTGCATGATAAGACTTTTCAGGAGTAGCCAAAGAACTGGCTTGTGAATAAGTAGCAAAAGGAGCTATCGGATTGATTGGTACGAAACCACTACTTATGCTAGATAGGAAGCTGGCCAAAATAAATTTTATGAGCATTGACATTACCTCAAATATTAATGGAAACAGGTTTATAAGGCCTTTTTAAGGCGATGTAAATAATATTCTGAATGTAAACTCGTAGGCCAAACTATGCGTGATATCATGAACATTTAAGGGATTGGGTAAAATACTTTATTTGATCTAAGACGCTTGGTTTGTTGGTAGGCTTCTGCTGTTGTCTTTTTTTTTATTGTTCAGTATTGAATTCATTCGAAAAAACCTTAGTTTGATAAATTATTCTGAAATTTCAACTTCCAATTCAGTGATTCTTTCGAATTCTTCTTGCTTAGCTTTAGCCTTACCTGTAACGATCCACGTTGCCTTCAAGTAAGAGAGATAGGCTTCTGAATAGTCTGAATCGAGTTTAGATTTGGAGAATTCAATGTTATTTCTAATTGCTAGAGGCATCTCATCAAAGTTTGATTCTTCTAAGTTAGTTAGCAATTTTTGATAAGTAGAATTATCATAGTCCTTTACTTCTTCATAGTATTCGTGTATTCTTTCCTGATCCTCTATTATTAATTCCTTAGGAAAATTTTTCATAAGATTCAAGGCTTTTAGCCAATTTTCGCTATCTACTGACAGCATTGTATCAAAACTTAATTTTGCTATTCCATTGATATCTAGTCCTAAACTAGAAGCCATTTCCTTCATAATATTTTGGTATTCTTCATTACAGCCTTCAATGTAACTAATATAGAAATCTCTTAGTTCTTTGGCCTCTTCAGTGTGAAGGTTAGCCTGCAAATTATCAAGAAAATTAAACATGAATTCTTCTTCGGAAAAGCTATCACTATCACTATCACTATCACTATCACTAGAGTTGTCTAACAATTGATAAAACCCTTTGGTAGCTTAATTTATGTTATTTTATAGTTCCAAAGACCTGCTGCTGCGTAACCTATTTCATCACGAAGCTTATCAATTCTGACTCTTAACTTTGAAGAAGCTGCGTT
>JBGCDR010000167.1:0-6779 GCA_045105515.1 Oligoflexales bacterium | reverse complement strand
TTTAATAAAAGTGAGCCATTTTTTTTAAGTTTTTTCTTCCTATATTTTTTTTATCTAGTCACTTTTGGTACTGCGGCTTAGAATTTTTCTGACCTATTTAATGAAAAATTGGAAAAAATCTTATTTGAATCAGCCCTGGTTAATGATGAATTTTTAGAACAGCGAACACACACTCTCTTGAATGACTAGCTTGGACCAGAAGCGAGAAATTGAAAAGCTCTTTGGGATAGCTGCATAATATTTTATAAAACACTATTTTTATAGACTTCAACCTGAAGTTGCACCACAGCGAGAAGCCTAGAGGTAAGCCCTTTGAGAGTATAGAACTGGCGATTGAGTTATTGGCGGAATACAAATCTAAGTGACTAATATATTTTAACTGTATCAACTTCGCACATATGTAGTTCAAATATTATTATTAAATTCAAATGGTTGGGTGCGGACCGCTATTTGCATGCTATTATTGTGTTGGTAAAATAAAATGAAGGAGATTCTATTCCTATCCAAGCTATTTTATTTTTTTTTTCTATTCGCTGGTTGCTTGTCAACAAGAGGCGAGTACTGAAGTTTACCAAATAATCATGTGCCGAATAACAATCAATCGCAAAACGCTCAATCCAATACCAAAAATTAAATTCCGGCAAACTCTGACGATTTAGATGCTGATTCATCAGATAAACTCTCTATCGTTCTTCCTGGAGAGAATATAGATAAGAATTTAGAGCAGGAAATTCTATTCATTATGTCTAAGATTGATGAAAATAATGAAGCTTCTGGGGAAGAAGAAATTGTCGATGACACTGAAAGTTTCTCATTGACTCGTCGGTTGCTACCCTCCCTGTCTTGGCCTAAATCTAAAAGGCAAAAAATTGCACCTACAAAAACAAAATTGCCAAAGAATAGTCCGAAGCCAATAAATGATAGCTTGATTGGACGAGAAATTCAAATACCTACGCGACCTAAAGCCTATACTCCTACTGCCCAAAGGCAGCAAAGTTCAACAGTTTTAATACCGCCAAGTAAAAGCATTGGCCCACGAAAGCTTGACTATCAAGCTGCTAATTCACGGCTTACATTGACTCGTGGGGAAGACTCTTGGAAATTTGAAAAAACTGTACCTGGTGATTCCGGACCTGTTTCCTTAAAACCTGCTACTGTAACAGCACATTCAGAGTTTACTCTAGACTTACTACCCTCACGAAGAAACGGTCAAACATTCTCATATGTTGCATTGAAAGATTTTCCGGGTTACACATATCATAAAAACATAATCAATCAAGCTGATGACAAGGTAGTAACTCTTTTCGGAAAGAAAGTTTATGTTCAAAATCTTGATGGGTTTACTGGACCAGATGGGTCTATATATTCGCTTGCTAGGATTTCTTTGACCAACTTTTAAATATTGAGTTTCTAAAACTCAATTATTTTTCTCGTAACTCAAAAAAGACACTCACACCTCTTTTATTCCTTTCAATTCTTAGTAAGATAATTGGGTGTGTATCACAAGTAATGCTTTGATAATATCAGTAATATCAATTAAATATAGAATATAGTCTTTGCTGTCGCATATAATCTTTTGGGAAAAGGAATCCTTCTGCTAACACTGCATGCCCATTCTTTTTTGAGCTGCATTTAGGACAAACTTTTTTCATATCTTTTGAATCATTACCTGCTTTGGACTGTGAAAAAGCAAGTCAATTTGCTTGGTGGAAGACGACTGCGCGATGGGCTCTTGGTGCCATGCTAGCAACTATGCCAACTGCGATGGTAATCTTTTATTTCACAGGTAATGTCCACCTTTTTGGCTTTGCTTACATCATTTTTTGGCTACCTCTTGCAATTATAATATGGAAAAAAGATTTTAGTGACGGGATTATTCCTGTCAAAGGTTTCTATCATACCGTTCCCTTGGGATTACATCACCAGATGCATATATATCCCCAACCCCAACATCAAAAGTAAAAAGTCTAATAATTACGAAGAAAATTGGTTGGATTAATTAGTTGTATAATTTCGATAAATTGATGATTTTTTCTAAAAATATCGTCTGATTTTCCGATGTGTCTGTCGAATATCTTGTAAGGGCAGTCACAACATGAAGTACTTTTTATTACTTTTACTTATAATGGGATATAGTTGCAAACCAAAGGCACAAGGTCCCACAGTAGTTTCCCAAAATACTCAAGATTCTAACATCAAAAATGTACCTAGGGTGAATAACTCAGGAGATATAAATTCAAGGGGATCAAGAAGAGGTCAAGCTAGGGTAGAATGGCCTACTGGAGTCTACCTTGTTGCCTCAGATGCATCAGAAGAAGAATTAGAAAATATCCTGTCAGTTGAGTTTGACAATAAAGACAATCAGCAAAATCAAGAGCAACTTGGACTTACAAAACTGTTTGGCTTTAGTTTCAAGAGAAAACCAGTTAATTTTGCCGATTCGCTGGGTAAAGTTAAAAAGACAAAAATTCCTGCAAAGAAAAAACCTTTACCTGTAAAAATCCGGGCTGGAGACTTTTCAATCGAGACTTCAGTAGTCCGAGCCCCGGTAGAAATCACCAAAGTAGTATCTAGTAATGGTCGAACGATTCCCGTACGAGTAGTAGATACATTTGATGATATTCCCATAGGTTCGGGTGAATATGCTTATGTAACCCTGACAAAAAAACAATATGTAACTCTTAATTCAAGGACGACCAATTCTGCTATTACTGAAAAAACTGTACATTCAGTTGTTAGGGATACTTACGATGGCTCTGGTGTTATACTAAAAGTTGAGGATAACAGAATTTTTGCCACAAAAAATTCATTAGATTCTGAGAATCCAGTTATGTTCACGTTAGAAAATAATGCTCACACCAGAGCATGGGATTCGGTAAAGCAAGATCTAAGTAAAGCTGTGGATGAGATCGAAGCAACCTTATCAAGTGCTAGGTTTTTGGGTGAGGGAACTTTTGGCAAAGCATATTTGATCAATAAGCCTAATGGAACACAGTATGCGCTGAAAAAAATGTCTGCAGAAGACGAGGCGAACTTGAGGGAGATTTCTCTAATAACAGATGGCTCATGTAAAGATTGTTTGCAATATTACGGAGCTGTTAAAAAAGGGGACGAATATTATTTGGCGTCAGAAGTCGCTAGTGGAGGAGAACTTGCAGATAGGGTTGCTAGGAAGCCGCTATCAAATAATGAAATTGTACAGTTACTTACCCAAGGTAAGCAATTGGCAGATAAAGGTTTAATAAATAAAGATATTAAATTAGAGAATGTTCTAGTTACCCAATCGGGCCAGGTCAAAATTATGGACCATGGCTTAGCACAAAGAAATCCTACCTGGGTAACTGATGAGGGCAGTGGTCATACAATAGCTCCAGAAGTTGCTAGACAGCAAGTAATACCTCATGGTCTAGCAGATAGAGTGCATACCTACAGTATAGCTATGAGTATTATTGACGGAAGATCTCGTAAAATTGTTGATGAGAACATTAAAAAAATTGCACAAAACAATAGATCTGGCTCCAAATCTAATATTGAATATGTTACAACCCCACCCTTTACAAAGTCAGAAAAGAGGATACTTGAACTTATGCTTGAACCTGACATAACTAAAAGAATTTCGATTGATGATGCTCTTGATAGATGGAAAGCACTTCCTCCCACCCGTAACTAAGTTATATTTTGTGTCTAGAAAAAACAAAAAAGAGACGAAAACTTCATAATATGAAGTTACCTCATCAAAAATCGTTTTTACTTCCCTATATAAAAAATTGTGATTAAGATTTCTGCGAACCTGTGACTCTTCATATTCCAAGTTTCCTGCAGCTAGTGAATGATTTCACGTGAATGAATCTTCCCTGGTTGACACTTAAAACCTTATCAGGTAAGAAATTTTCCATGTGGAATTTGATTGAAACAATCCTCAATATCTTGGTTTTATTCTTAAGGCTTTTAAAGCCTAACGGATATAAAAAAATAATGGCTGAAAATGTAGCCTTAAGACAACAGCTGGCTGTAGTATCAAGAAAGTATAAAAAATCTCCAAAACTAAATACATCCGATAGACTTATATTTTCTATCTTAGCTAAATTTATGCCAAGAAGTCGATTAAGAAAGATTGCTATTATTGTCAGTCCTTCAACAATTCTTAAATTTCATCGAGCCCTTGTTAAGAAAAAGTATCAAATATTATTTACAGCAAGAAAGTCTAAGAAAAGTGGTCCAAAAGGCTTTGGTCAAGAAATTATCGATCTAGTAATAGAGATTAAAAACAAAAATCCAAGCTTTGGATGCCCCAGAATTGCTATGATGGTAAGGAATGCCACAGGAACCAAAATAAGTGAACAAACATACAATCAGGAGAATTTTAAGGCGATTTTTTAAACCGAATGGTGGAAGCCCATCGTGGTTAACATTCTTAGCATCCCAAAGGGATAGCTTATGGTCACTAGACTTTTTTAGGGTCGAATCTATAGCACTGAAATCATATTGGGTGATGCTAGTGATCGATCAATTTTCCCGAGAAATAATAGGATTTAGAACTTTAGAAGGCTCTGTTTTAGGTGGTGACGTTTGCTTCTGCTTTAATAAATTGATTTCGGAAATTGGAACGAAACCAAAATATTTATCTACTGATAATGACCCTGTCTTTAATTTTCACCTTTGGCAAATTAATCTTGATATGATGAAAATTGGACAGATTAAAAGTGTTCCAGGTATTCCTACTTCTCATCCATTTATAGAGAGATGCATAGGTAGTACTCGCAGGGAGTTTTTAGATCAGATACTTTTTTGGTCTCAAAATGATCTTGATTTTAAATTGAAGCAATTTCAAAAATATTTTAATGAAGCTAGGCCTCATTATGCCTTAGGAGGACTAACGCCAAATGGAAAAAGGTTCGAACATGGCAATTGCTACGAGTTTAAAAACTATTGCAATGGCTTGTTTTCAGTTCCCATGGCAGTTTAACTAGAGTTATGAAGAGTCACAGGCACTCATGCACAGAGATTTGGTTTAAGAATGGTGCCAACCTCGAAGATGTTAGGCGTCTTCTAAATCATAAGTCATCTGAGACAACTCAGAGGTATGTTCACAGGACAAACGACCGCCTATTTGAACTCTCAAAAACTATTATTGAACCGGAGGTGCAAAAAAATTCTGAAAAATTTGTTTAACATTTGTTTAACATTTTCGATTTTGGGCAAAAAAAAACTCCCCGAAGGAAGTTGTAAGTATCTAATTTTTTTGAGCTTTAAAATGGTCGGGGTGACTGGATTTGAACCAGCGACCTCATGCTCCCAAAGCTGAAAATGACGGAATTGTAAGCAGCAAAAATCATTGATTTAATCTTTAAATTTAGGATCTAAAGAAGTGTTCGATATTTGATCAATTTGCATCAATTTTGATGTCTTTTCATCAATTTGTTTAACATTCGTTTAACATTTTGCATGGCCCCAGACGTGTATCGGAAATCAACTAGGGGTCAAACCACCTCGCGCCAAACTTGCCAAAGTTTTTTTTGATGGTGAGGTTGTTGCTTATGGAAAGTATTAGCTTGCTACGGAAATCTTAATTCCAGGCTCGATTTTTTCCACATAATCTATCAACTTATCAATTGTCATACTCTGGAATTTATACTTGGTTATATCGCTAATCCTTGCAGGATCAACTCCAAGGTCTTTCGCAAGCTGACGCTGTGAAATCTTTTCTTTGTTGAGGTATTTAACAATAGCCTCACAAAGATCATATTTCAGTTGGTCAGTAATACTCAAATCGTCTCGGTTAAGCAAAACAGTAGGTTCGGCTTTTGCAAGCTCATCTCTTATTTTGTCTCTGTCATCTTTAGGTGGAAAGCCCATTATTTTTTCCTATCATCTCTATATAAATTTAAGACTCCAACATAATCCCCTCTCTCTTCTAATAACCAAACCAGTTTGTACATTTTTTCATTTAATTTAAGAAGAGAAACGAAATACATATATGGAGGCTTATTCGAATCCTCTACAAAGTGTTTTCCATCAAGCTGAAAAATAGCTTGGAGAACTAATTCTTGGCTAATATCTGGATGACGTTCTGAAATGTGTTTCCAGTCAATCATAACTTTATTGAATTCAAGGTTATTTATAGATACAGTTTCAATTTCAAGAGTTAGTAAATCATCCATGCTCTCAATAATAGGATATGTTGCAAAATATTGCAATGCAAAATATTGCAATATTTATTCGGATGCTAACATCCTATTAAGACACACTTTTTTTTCAACCGACTCCTGTAACTCTTCTTAATTCCAAGTTTCCTGTAGATCATGAATGATTTCAAATAAATAGAAACCTTGGTTAACACTAAAATCCCATCAGATACTGGAAAAAATTTGAAACATGGCAACTGCGTCCAGTTTAAAAACTTGCAATGGCTTGTTTTCAGTTCCCATGGCAGTTTGACTTGAGTTATGAAGAGTCACAACTATTTGATAAAGTTTTGGAGGAATCAACTTCTACAGGAATAAATTCCTCCTTCTTAGGATGCTCAATCACCTGTGCCTCTTCATATTCATAGTTTCAGACAGTTACTAAATATTTTTAGTGGGATAGAGCATCCCTGCTTGACAGAAAAAATCTCCTAAGATAGGACTTTGTCGATATGGAATTTCATTGAAACAATTCTCAATATCTTGGTTTTATCCTTACGGCTGTTGGAGCCTGACGGTTATTAGAAAATAATGGCCGAAAATATAGCTCTAAGACAGCAGCTTGCTGTTGTCTCAAGAAAGTATAAAAAATCC